>NZ_JBGCCM010000006.1:0-421492 GCF_041262085.1 Catenulispora sp. GAS73 | reverse complement strand
CTGGACCAACAACCACCTCCAAGGCAGAACCCGAACCAGCCACCTCACCCGACTACAAGCCGCCCTCGCCGCCTAACAAATAAGCCAGCAGAGTCAGGCGCCCACCACGCCCGACGATCGCCGCCCACGCAACGCGTGCGCAGTGACCCAGACCCGCGCGCGGTCGTGCACACGAACACCGCCAGCCGCCAGCGCCACGCCAGGCACCCCACCGAACTGCGCCACCCAGCGGATCCCTCTTAAACCCATGCGAAGCCGTAAAAACGCCCTTGACTATCAACCCACAAACAAACCACGGCAGGCTTCGTCGGGACCGGCGCGTACCGTCAGCCGCGTGATGACTGCGTTGGCGATCCAAGCCCAGTTCACGCAAGCGGCGGACAACGCGGAGTTCCCCGATTTCAACAACGGCTACTACTACCCGGTCGACGCGCGACTGCATCTGATGCGGGATCCGGGGCGATGGGCGATGGTCGTCGAGCTACTCGGCTACAACCCGCGCGGCGGCAACCTTCTCGATGTCGTGCACACCTTCGGCAACTGTCTTACGAGCGGTGAGCCGGGCTTCGGCGGGGACGGCGGCTTCCTGGAGCGGGTCGAGAACATGGACGAGGCCGAGAACGACGAGGAGACCTACACGGGGACCTACACCGGAGCCGGGTTCGTCGTACGCGGTCGGCGGCTCCTCGTCGATGCTCCGACCGGAACGCCGATGGAGCAGGCTCTGCGCCTGCTCGTCCCGGCGCACCGCGATCTACTCCTGGCCGACACCGCCGAGTTGTACCGGCGGCTGCCCGGGGACCTGCCGGTGATCCTGACCCTCGACGAATGGCGCCATCCGGAAGGTCTGATGGACGACTTCGCCGACGAGGTGGATGCAGACGAGACTTTCCGAATGCTCGCCGAGGTGCTGGAAACGGGCGACACCGCGCGCTACCGGCCGCAGCGTGCACCGAACACCCACTGGTCGAACTGGCCGGAGGCCGGGACGCTCTGAACACGGCACCGGCTTTGAACTGGTATTGCGGTTTCCGTCACGAACTCCCGCGGGCGTCCCAGGCCGCGAACAGCGCCCGCTCCTTCTCCTCGCCGAGCCCATGCGGCCGGCGCGGCTGATACGAGCGCCGGACCGTCCCGCCGTCGGCCGCCATCCAGGCCCAGGTGTCCCGCACCGTCTCGCGCAGCGGACGACAGCGCAGGCCGGCTGCCTCGGCCCGGGAGGTGTCCGCGTCCCAGGGCACGTCGCCCGGCGGGATCCAGATCGGCAGCTCGCTCCAGAAGCCGACGTCGGGCTGCTGCTCCAGGAACGCGCCGTCGACCCACTCCAGCTGTGCCGCGGAGCCCGTGGCCTCGATGCAGGCTTCGAGGAGTTCGCCGTAGGTGGAGGCGTTCGAGGGGGTGCCGGCGACGATGTAGCCGCCGGTCAGGCCCTGGTCGATGGCGCCGAGGGTGAACCGGGCGATGTCGCGGACGTCGATCGGGTTGATGAGATAGTCGGGCTCGCCGGGAGCCAGGGTTCGCAGGTCGCGCGTGGTGCCTGCGGCAGCCATACGGAGCAGGAGCGAGGGCAGGCGGCCGACGTCCTCGTGCGGGCCCAGCAGCAGGCCCAGGCGCAGGGACAGCGCGCGGCCGGGGAAGTCGCGCTCGACGACGCGCTCGCAGCCGGCCTTGAGGGTGCCGTAGTCGCCGTCGTCGGCGACGGCGTCCGGGGAGCAGTCGTGCAGCGGTGAGTCGTCGGCGACGGCGTGGGTCGGCCAGGCGGGGAAGACGTTGATGGTCGACATGAACACGTAGGTCGCCGCGCGGTCCGCGAGGGCCCGGACCGAGTCGCCGACGATCTGCGGGACGTAGCCGGAGGTGTCGACGATCGCGTCCCAGGGGCCGTGGTCGGCCAGGCGGGCCAGGTCTTCCTTCGACTCGCGGTCGCCGCGCACGGCCTCGACGCCGGGGACGTCCGGGGCGGTGCGGCCGCGGTTGAAGACGGTCACCTCGTGGCCGGCCGCCAGAGCCTCGGCCGCGACGGCCCGGCCGAGGAACGCGCTGCCGCCGAGTAGGAGAAGTCGCATTCGCCCACCCTCGCAGGGCGCGGAGGTGGGGGCCACCTCTGTCTGCTGACAGCGTAGGAGCTCTTACAGCGTAGGAGTGCCTACAGCGTCAGCTGGGTGATCGTGTAGATCAGCAACCCGGCCAGCGCGCCGACCACCGTGCCGTTGATGCGGATGAACTGCAGGTCCCGGCCGACCTGGAGCTCGATCTTGCGGGAGGTGACCTCGCCGTCCCAGGCCGCGACGGTGTCGGTGATCAGGGACGTGATCTCCTGGCGGTAGGTGGTCACCAGGTGCACCGCCACCTCGCGGACCCAGCCGTCGGCCTTCTCCTGAATGGTGGTGTCGGTCTCCAGCCGGTGCCCCAGGCTCTGCAAGCCCTCGCGCGCCCGGATCTGCAGGTCGCTGCCCGGGTCCTCGGCGGCCTCTATCACCGCCTGGCGCATGGCGGTCCAGCCGGAGCCGACCAGGCCCTGCAGCGCGGGGTGGTCCAGGAACTCGGTCTTGAACTTGTCGACGCGCGCCCGGGTCGCCGGGTCCGTCTTCAGTTCCTCGGCGTAGTCGGCGAGGAAGCGGTCCAGCGCGCCGCGCACCGGGTGGTGCTGGTCGTCGCGGACGCTGCCGGCCAGCTTCACCAGCTCGCGCTGGATGCGGCGGGCGACGGCGTCGTCCAGGAAGCGTGGAGACCACAGCGGGGCCTCATTCGAGACCGCGTTGTTGATCGCCTCGGGGTGCGCCTCCAGCCAGTCGTGGGCGCGCGCCGCGATCATGTCGACGACCTGGTGGTGGTTCCCGGACTCGGTGATGCGCTGGAGCAGTCCGCCGAGCGGGGTGGCGACGTCGGCCTTGGCCAGCCGGGTGGTGACGGCCTCGCCGAGGATCTTCTGGATGTCCTCGTCGCGCAGCACGGTCAGCACGCCGCGCACCGCGGTGGCCAGTTCCTTGGTGACGCGCGCGGCGTTCTCCGGCTGCGAGAGCCACTGGCCGGTGCGGCGGGAGATGCCCAGGGCGGACAGCCGGCCGCGGATGACGTCCTCGGACAGGAAGTTCTCGCCGACGAACTCGCCCAGGCCCTCACCGAACGCGTCCTTGCGCTTGGGGATGATCGCGGTGTGCGGGATCGGTAGGCCCAGCGGGTGCTTGAACAGCGCCGTGACGGCGAACCAGTCGGCCAGGCCGCCGACCATGCCGGCCTCGGCGGCGGCCTGGATGTAGCCGGTCCAGCCGGTGACGCCGTGGTTCTGGAGGATCTTCATGGTGATGTAGACGACCGCGGCTCCCAGCAGGAACCCGGTCGCCACAGTCTTCATGCGGCGCATCCCGCGGCGCTTTTGCAGTTCGCTGGGGGTCAGCGGTTCACTGGGCCGCGCTTTCGTCACGATCGTCATTGTGGCCCAGCGAGCGGACTTGCGCCGAGCCAACGGCTCGATAGCGGTCCGGGTCGCAGGTGAAGATGATGATTTGGGTGGGTTCGGGCGTGCTTCCGGCGCCACCGGCGTGGCTGAGCAGCGCGCCGAGCCGGCTGCGGCGGCCGGGGTCGGCGGCGCCGAGCGCATCGTCGATGATCACCGGGACGCCGCCGTCCGGTCCGACCAGCGCGGCGCACGCGAGGCGCACGCACATCGCCACAGCTTCGCGCGCGCCGGTCGAGAGCTCGGCGTAGGGGTCGGTGCGGCCGTCGAGGGTGCGGGCGGCGATGCGCAGGTCGGCGTCCACGGTGACGCCGAACGTCGCGCCGAACACCAGGCGGCCGAAGCGCTCGACCTGCTCCTTGAACGGGCCCTGATAGGCGCGGGTGGCCTCGTCGCGGCGGCGCAGGAGGGTTTCGTGGAGCAGCTGCGCGGCTTCGGCGCGGGCGGTGACGGAGGCTAGGTCCCGCTCGGCGGCGTCGCGGCGGGCCTCGGCCTCCCGGTGCCGGTCGGCGAGGTCGTCGCCGACGGCGTCCAGGCGTCCGGCGAGGTGCTGGAGGGCTTCGCGGGTGTCCTTGATCTCGGACTCGGTCCGGGCCACGACGTCGCGGGCGTTGCGCAGCAGCAGCTCGACCTGCTCGGGCTCGGCCTCGCGGTAGGCGGCCTCGTGCGCGGCGCGGTCCTGGACGGCGCTCGCGTGCGCCTTGGCCGCGTCGGCGTCGCGCTGCTCGACGACCGGATCGGCGGCGGCGAGCCGGGCCTGGGCCAGCCGGGCCGCAGCGGCCTCGTACTCGGCGGCCAGGTACTCGGCGCGCCCGGCGAGCTTCTGGGCGTCGGCAGCGAGCTCGTTGGCCCGCGCCTCGGCCAGCCGTCGGGCGTCGGAGGCGCGCTCCAGGTTGGCGGCGGTTTCCTCGGACTCGGCGCGGCGCAGCTCGGCGACGGTGTCGGCCTCATCGCGATCGACCGGCGGCAGGACGGAGGGATCGCGGCGATCGAGGTGGTCGGCGATGCGCGCCTCAAGCCGCGCCTGCTCATCGGCGAGCGCGGCAGGGTCCTTGCTCAGTTTCTCGCGCGCGGATTCGGCGGCGGACAGCGCGGCGCGCGCCTCGACGTGGCGCTGGAGGCGCACGCGGGCGGAGGCGAGGTCGCGGACGCCGGCCTGGAGGCAGAGCGTGGCGAGGCTCGCCTCGGCGGCGTCGAGTTCTGCGCGGAGCTCGCGCTCGCTGGCGCCGGGGGCGAGGGTGACGCGGAGGATGCCTTCGGCCTCGATGACGAGGTGGTCGGTGATGCGGCGGACGAGGGGGTCGGCGAGTGGCTCTTCAAGCACCACAGCAGTCGGCGTCGCAGCATGGTGGGAGGCGGCGGCGCGCGCCTCGGGGACTTGACCGAGTGATTCGCCTTCGCTGCTGCGAGCCTCGGGCACGGCCGCCGGCGCATCGGCCGCCGACACCGTCACGACCGCACTCCCCAGCCGCTCGACACGCACCGTGGCGGCGGCGACCTCGATCGCGGTGCGGGCGTCGCGGACGCTGCGGTCGGCCTGGTCGATCGCGTCGACCGCGCGGTCGTCGATCTCGGTGGCGGCGGTCTCGGCGGCGGCGAGCTCGACTTCGCGGTCGGATTCCGCGAGGGCTTCGCGGTCGGTGCGGACGCGATCCAGTTCGTAGGCGTCGCGCATCCAGCGGTAGTCGGCGTCGGCTTCCTGGTAGCGGCGCAGCGCCTGGCGGTGTGCCTCGTCGGCGGTGCGGTGCATCGCCAGGGCGGCGTCGCGGCGGTCGTCGGCTTCGGTGCGGAGTTCGGTGTGCGCGGCGATCTGCTTGTCGAGCGTGGCGAGTTCGTTCTGGTAGTCGCTCACGCTCCGCACCAGCGCCTGCCGCGCCTCCCGCGCGCCGGCGGCCAGCTCGGCGTCACGCGAGGCCCGGTCCACCAGCGCGTCGGCGCCGTCGCGGCGGGCCCGCAGTGTCTCCACATGCTTGGCACGCTGCCCGAACTTCTCGACGTCGCCGCGGTCCGTCAGCAGCCGCTGCTGCAGGTCCGTCAGGCGCGCGGTCAGCTCGCCGTGGCGCTCGGTGTCGGCTTCGACGCGTGCCAGCGTCGCCGCCAGCTCCGCGGCCTCGGCGGTGGCGGTGGTGGCGGCGTCCAGTTTGGTCCGGTACTCCCCCGTCGGCTGGTGGTTCTTCGCGGTGAAGTAGCGCGCGAACTCCTTCTCGACGCGCTGGACCAGCGTGTCCTCGCCGGCCGCGCCGAGGCCCGGGGCGCCGCCGGCGGCGGCGTCCAGGGCCGCGCGCAGGGAAGCGCTGCCGGCGATGCGGTCGACGTCGAAGGGCTTGTCCTGCAACACACGCAGGGCCTTGAACAGGTCGTAGTCCGTGGCCTGATTCAGGATCGCCAGGACCCGCTCGTGCGCCTCGCGCCCGGTCAGCGTCTCCGGGGACGGCGCCAGGATCCGCAGCTCGGTCAGCGGACGCAGCCAGCGCTTGCGGTACACCACGTGGTACCCGCCGACCCGGAACTCGGCCTCGACCTCGGGGCTGGCGTCGCTGTGCCGCGGCTTGACGGCCCGCACCGCCTCCTTGCGCGAGGAGTCCAGCTCGTCCAGCAGCAGCCCGAAGGCCTCGATGGTGCTGCTCTTGCCGGACTCGTTCGGGCCCTCGACCACGGTCACGCCGTGCTCGGCGAACGTCAGCTCCCGGTCGGCGACGCCGCGGAAGTCGGTCAGCCGGATCCGCAGCAGCCTCACGAAGCCCTCCCGGAGAGCGTGACGAGCAGCGCCAGGGCATCGGAGGCGCGGCGGGCGGCGTCCTCGTCGGGCCCGGTGGCCAGCTCACGCAGGTCGTCGACGGCGCGCGCGGCGAAGCCACTCAGGCCGAGTGCTCCGAAGTCGGCGTCGTCGGGGCGCACCTCCAACCGCGAGCGCGAGGAGTCCACCACGGCGGCGAACAGCTCCTCGCTGCTGCGGCGCAGGTCGTCGTAGGCCGCCTTGTCCGAGACCGACAGCACGCCGCGCAGGAGCAGCTTCACGATCGTGCGTTCCTTGTCCGGCAGCGCGTCCAGGAGTTCGCTCAGGGCCGTGACATCGGCGGCGCCGTTCAGCTCGATCTCCACCGAGCGGAAGTTCCAGGTCGCGACCCGGTGCTTCGTCACCACCGGCGGTCGGGAGAGATCGGCTTCGTCGATCTCGACCACCAGCACGTTGCCCGGGTCCGTCTCCACGAACGCCGTCGGCTCCGGTGCCCCCGAGTACCACACCCGAGGCGTGACCTCAGTGGTCGAATGCCGGTCACCGAGCGCGACGTAGTGCGCCTTGCCCGCCTCCAGCGCGGCGCGCACGCCGGCGATCCGGATCAGTGCCACCGGGTCGGACTGCGGGGCGACCGCGTCCACGGCGCCGTGGCCGACCGCGACGCGCACCACGCCCGGGGGCGCCGGGTCGAGGGCGGTGAGCAGGTCGCCGAGCAGGTCCGAGGTCGGCCGCTTGGAGCGCCACGGCGCCCCCACGACTTCGAAGCCGGGGCGTACCTCGACCGGCTGCTCGTCGCGCAGCACCACCACGTTCTCCGGGTACGCCCGCAGGAAGCGCTCCGAGTCCCAGATCGAGGCCGCGTTCAGCGGATCGTGGTTGCCCGGTAGCAGGAACACCTTCAGGGGCAGGCCCTTCAGCTTCTCCATGGCCTGTCGCACCGTGCGCGCCGACTCGGTGTTCGTCTCGAACACGTCCCCGCCGACCAGCACCGCTTCGCAGCCCTCGGACACCGCCAGGCGGCCGAGCGTGGCGAGGACGTCACGCCGCGCGGCGTCGAACTGGCCCTGGCGTTCGGGATCCAGGAACCGGCGGCTCATGCCGAGCTGCCAGTCGGCGGTGTGCAGGAATCGCATAGAGGTCCACCGTAGACGGTGGGACCGTCAGCCCGTGGCGGAACCGACGGTCAGGACTGGACCCGCCAGCCCGACGCGGCCAGATCCGCCGACAGGCGGTCGGCCACGGCCGGGTCGACCAGCAGTTCCACCAGACCGGCCTCGCGGCCCGGGGAGTGGTCGATGCGGACGTCCTCGATGTTCACCCCGACGCTGCCGGCCGTGGCGAACAGCCGCGCCAGCTCGCCGGGGCGGTCGGAGATCAGCACCGGTACCGCGGTGTAAGAGGCCGAAGCCGCTCCGTGCTTGCCGGGGATCCGGGCGTGGCCGGCGTTGCCGCGGCGCAGCAGTTCGGCCAGGTCGGTGGCGCCGCGCTTGGCGGCGTCCGCGTCGGAGCCGGCCACGGCGCGCAGCGCCTCGACGGCCTCGTTCAGGTCCGCGGCGTAGGCGGCCAGGACCTCGGCGATCGCCGGGGCGTTGGCCGAGAGGATGTCCTCCCACAGCTCCGGGGCGCCGCCGGCGATGCGTGTCAGATCCCGGATACCGGTACCGGAGATGCGCACCGACTCCTCGCGGGCGTTCTCCAGGCGCGCGGCCATCAGCGCGGCGACCAGGTGCGGGGCGTGCGAGATCAGCGCGACGGCGTGGTCGTGCTCCTCGGTGTCCATCACCACCGGCACCGCGCCGCACAGCGAGACCAGCTCCAGCGCCTGGTTCAGGGCGTCACGGGACGTGGTCGGGCCGGGTGTCAGCACCCAGGGACGCCCCTCGAACAGGTCGGCGCGGGCGGCCAGCGGGCCGGAGCGCTCGCGGCCGGCCAGCGGATGACCGCCGATGAAGCGGCTCAGGTCGGCGCCGGCCTCCTCGGCGGAGCCGTGCACCAGCGCCTTGACCGAGGCCACGTCCGTGTAGACCCGGGCCCAGTCCTCGCGCTGCGCCTCGGCCAGGATGCGCCCTATGCGCGCCGGCGGCACGGCCAGGATGGCGACGTCCACGGGCTGGGTCGGGCGTCCGTTGTGGCCGGCGCCCAGGGAGGCCGCGGTCCGCGCGGCGGCCTCGTCGGTGTCGCTGAGGTACACCTCGATACCGCGACGCGCCAACGCCAGGGCGATGGACGTGCCGATGAGTCCGGTACCGACGACGAGGGCGGAGCGCATAAAAGCAACCCTATCGGCCCGACAGGCGAACTACTGCGCGATGTCCTTGCGCAGTGCCGCCGCGCCACCGAGGTAAACGTGCTGTATTTCGTGCTTGCCACGCAGCGTCTCCACGTGCGCCAGCAGCCGGACCACGCGCGGCATCGCGCCGGTGACGTCGATCTCCTGCGCGCACATCAGCGGCACGTCGACGATGCCCAGCTCGCGCGCGGCCAGCGCCGGGAACTCGCTGTGCAGGTCCGGAGTCGCCGTGAACAGCATGCTGATCAGGTCGTCGACGGCGAGGCCGTTCTGCTCCATCACCCCCTTGACCAGCTCCGTGGTGCCGGCCAACAGGTGGTCCCGGTCATCGAGGTCCAGCTGGATCGCGCCTCGTATCGCCCGCACTGCCATGCGACCACTTTACTGATCTGTACCACCCTACGAAGATCTGCGGCCTACGCCGGAGAGTCGAAGCTGTGGCCGCAGGGGTAGGTCATGCCGGTCGGCAGGCTGTCGCTGCGCAGCAGCTCGAAGCGCTCCCGGGTGCCCGCGTCGTTCGGGGTGTAGACGGTCATCCGGGTCTCCGGGGTCGCGGCCACGTCGAACGTGGTGACCACCACGTTGAGCTCGCCGATCGCCGGGTGCCGGAAGACCTTCACCCGGACGCCGCCGTCGGCCACGCCGTGCTCGGCCCACAGCTCGGCGAACTCCGGGCTGGCCGCGCACAGCCGCTTCACGAACTCCTCCCAGGCCGGCTCGCCGACGTGCCGGCCGTAGCGGGCGCGGAAGTTCGCGACCATCCGGGCCAGGTCCTCTTGGCGGTTCACGAACGGGTGGCAGCACTTGGGGCTGGTGAAGCACGACCACAGGGAGTTCCGCTTGTCCTCGGGCAGGTTCACCAGGAACGGGAACAGCAGCGCGTAGGGGCGGTTCCAGGCCAGGATGTCGTTGCGGCCGTTGATCACCGAGGCCGGCAGCGGGTCCAGGCCGTCCAGGATCTGCTGGACCTCCGGGTCCAGGCGCCGGCAACCGGTCACCGCGGGCACCGCCGGGACGTCGGCCAGCTGGTACAGGTGCTCGGTCTCGGCCGGGTCCAGGCGCAGGGTGCGGGCCACCGCGTCCAGTACCTGGACGCTGGCGTTGATCTGGCGGCCCTGCTCCAGCCAGGTGTACCAGGTCACCCCCACGCCGGCGAGCTGCGCGACCTCCTCGCGGCGCAGGCCCGGGGTGCGGCGCCGGGTGCCGGTGGGCAGGCCGAGGACCTCCGGGTCGAGCCGCTCGCGGCGGCTGCGCAGGAACGAGGCCAGCTCCGAGCGGCGCACCGGTCCTGCGTCCTTGGCCGGAGTCCTGCTCTGAGTCCTGCTCATGGTCGCCTGTGGGAGGGAAACGTCTATGCTCACACCACCATGATGCATCTTCGGACATCCTGGTGCCAGGTACTGCTGGTAATAGGATAACTAGACTCCTGGTACCCCCATAAAACTGCGCGCATCCTGGTGTTGTGACCAAGGGTTTGAATCAGACACAGCCGATGAGCGCGTCCGGGACCGGACCGAACCAGATGACGACTTCTGCCGGCGCGGGTACCGCGACGTTAAGCCCGCCAAGACACCAGCGTACGCCGGGCGCTGCGGACGCCCCGGCCGGCAACCGCCGGTCGGGGCTGATCCTGGCCACCATCCTGGTCGGCTACTTCATGGCGCTGCTGGACGGCTCCATCGTCAACGTGGCGCTGCCCAGCATCCGCGAGAAGCTGCACGCCAACGGTGCCAGCCTGCAGCTGGTCGCCGCCGGCTACATCATCGCCTACGCGGTGCTCCTGGTGACCGGGGCGCGCCTCGGCCGCATCCTGGGCCACGAGCGGCTGTTCAAGGCCGGACTGGCCGGCTTCACCATCGCCTCGCTGGCCTGCGGCCTGGCCCAGAACAGCGGCGAGCTGATCGTCTTCCGGGTGATCCAGGGCATAGCCGCGGCGGTCATGCTGCCGCAAGTGCTCAGCCTGATCCAGCAGAACTTCCAGGGCGAGGCCCGGGCCAAGGCGATGAGCGCCTGGACCGCGGTACTGGCCTCCGGGATCGTGGTCGGGCAGGTGCTCGGCGGCGTGCTGGTGACCGCGAACCTGTTCGGGTGGTCGTGGCGGCCGGTGTTCCTGGTGAACGTGCCGATCGGGATCGTGCTGTACATCGCGGCGCTACGCTCGCTGCCCTCGGTGAAGCCGCAGAACACCGCGGCGCAGAACAAGGTGGACCTGGCCGGCGTGCTGACCCTGTCGCCGACCATCCTGGCCCTGGTGGTGCCGCTGGTGCTGGGCCACGACGAGCACTGGCCGATCTGGGGCTGGGTGCTGCTGGCCGCGACCGTGCCGCTGCTGGTGCTGTTCCTGGCCGTCGAGCGCCGGGTGGCGCGCCGCGGCACCCCGCCGATCCTGCCGGGCCGGATCCTGTCGATGTCCGGGATGAAGCCCTCGCTGGTCGTGATCTTCCTGGTCATGACGGTCTACGCCGGCAACCTGTTCGCCACCGCGATCCACCTGCAGGGCGCGCTGGGCTTCAGCGCGCTGAAGACCGGCCTGGCCTTCGCCCCGTGCGCGGCCTCGTTCGGCCTGGTGAGCTACTTCTGGCGGAACATCCCGGCGCACCTGATCCGCCGGCTGTCGGTGCTCGGCCTGCTGGTCGGCGCGGCCAGCATGGTGGCGCAGATCTGGATGTTCAAGGACGGCGGCTACGGCGGCCTGTGGTTCTACCTGAACCAGATGGTCTTCGGCCTGGGCATCGGCATCGGCAACGCCCCGACGATGACGCTGGCTCTGATGCGGGTGCCGGTCACCGACGCGGCCGACGCCTCCGGCACGCTGGCCACGAACGCGCAGCTGGCGCAGGTCGTGGGCATCGCCTCGCTGGGCACGCTGTACCTGACGGTGGCCGCCGGGCACGCGGTGCACTCCGCGGGACACGCCATGGCCTACCTGTCGGGCGCCGGCGTGGTGGTGACGCTGGTGGCGGTGGCGTTCTCCTTCCACCTGTACCGGCTGGACAAGCACGAGCGGGCTGCGAAGGCTGTGGCTGCCGCGGTGTGAGTGCCTGAAGTACTGAAGTAAACGCGAAGCGCCCCCGGATGATCCGGGGGCGCTTCGCGTTGGTCGTGTGTTTTCTACTGTTTCTACTGTTTCCTACGTCCTAGAGCCCGACGGACTTGTAGATCGCGCCGACCTCTTCCTTGTTGAGCGGACGCATCCGCTCCGGCTTCTGGTCACCGAGCGAGATCGGCCCGAACTTGGTCCGCACCAGGCCGCGCACCGGGAGGCCGACGGCGTCCATGATGCGGCGGACGATGCGGTTGCGGCCCTCGTGGATGGTGATCTCCACCAGCGCGTTGCGGCCCACGGAGTCCAGGAGGCGGAAGTGGTCCACGCGGGCCAGGCCGTCCTCCAGGTCCACGCCCTCGCGCAGGCGGCGTCCCAGGTCCTTCGGGACCGTGCCGTAGACCTGCGCGCGGTAGACCTTGCGGATCTCGTAGGAGGGATGCGCCAGGCGGTGCGCGAGCTCGCCGTCGTTGGTGAGCAGGATCAGGCCCTCGGTGTCGATGTCGAGGCGGCCGATGTGGAAGAGGCGCTCGTTGCGGCCGCGGACGTAGTCGCCGAGGTTGGGGCGGTCCGGGTCGTCCATCGCGGAGACCACGCCGACCGGCTTGTTGAAGGCGAAGTGGACGATGCCCTCGGCGGTGGAGATACGCATGCCGTCCACGCGGATCACCGCGGTCTCGGGGTCCACGCGCATGCCCTGGTGGCGCACGATCTCGCCGTTGACCTCGACGCGGCCGGCGGCGATCAGGTCCTCGCTGACCCGGCGGCTGCCGACGCCGGCCTGGGCCAGGACCTTCTGGAGGCGGACGCCTTCTTCGTTGGGGTCGGCGAAGGGGTCGTAGTCGCGCCAGTCGCGGCCGCCGGAGGCTGCTCCGGTTCCTGCGCCGGATCCAGAGCCGGCGCCTGCTCCTGCGGGGCGGGCGCTGGACTTGCCGGGGGAACGTCCACCGGCGGGGGCGGGCTTGCGTCCGCCGGATCCCGCGCCGGTCTGCCGAGAGCCCGCGGAGCCGCCGGAGCCGGATCCCCGGGATCCGCCGGCGGAGCCGGAGCCGCGGCCTCCACCGGACTTACTGGGCTGGGAACGGCGAGCGGGGGTGTTCATGGCAACCATTGTCCCCTATCTGGGACCCCCGCTCGTCCGCCCTTGTTCAGAGCAGGCTGCACGCCCGAAGTTGTGCCGACCGGGCGGCCGTTCAGCTCTTGATGATGGAACCGGTGAAGTCGGTGTCGTTCTCGTACACGCAGGTGATGTCGTGGTAGCCCTGCGACCACGTGTTGCTGTCGGCGAAGAGCATGCTCGGCTGCGCGTTCTGCGGGAGCTTGGACTGGTCGACCTTGGTCTTGGCCGCGCTTTCGCAGAGCGGCTGGGCGGTGGTCGTCAGCTCGTCGTCGGTCGGAGCCACGGAGGTGGCGCCGGGGTAGGTGAAGCTGTAGAACGCCTGCGCGTTGTGGGGCTGGGTGCAGGGGATCGCCTTCACCGAGGCGAAGCCGGTCGCGGCGTCCGTCGGCTTCTCGTAGCAGTCGCCGGCGTGGAGGCTGACGGCGTCCAGGGTGCCGGCCTTGCTGATGGTGCCGGAGGCGTCGCGGTGGGACTTGTGGGCGTTGTTGACCAGGTAGCTGATGCCGCCGCCGATCACGATGGCGGCGACCACGCCGAGCCGGACGTAGAGCAGGATCGGGCGGCGCTTGCGCTTGGGGGCCGGGCCGTAGTCGGCGGGGCCGCCGTTACCGTACGGGTTCTGCGGGGCCTGAGCGTAAGGGTTCTGCTGCTGGCCATACGGGTTCTGTCGGCCATAGGGGTTCTGCGCCTGCGCCGCCCCATAGGGCATCTGGTCCTGAACCGGCGCGTAGTTTCCGCCGGGACCAGATATGCCCTGGTAGGGCGGCTGGTTGGTTTGAGGTTCGGTCATGGCGGGAAGAGTAGTGGGCCGCGCCGACAACGTATTGCTCACTTGACACAGAGATGATCGATGCCTGATTCGTCCGGGTATCGGTGTCGGTCGAAATGCCGTCACCGGCGCGGATGAGGCCGGTGTGTCAGGCCAGCGACTCGTTTTCCTCCATCGACTCCACCGACGGCAGCAGCGGCGCCAACTCCGGCAGTTCGTCGAGGGTGCGCATGCCCATCTTCTCCAGGAAGAGGAGCGTGGTGCGGTAGAGGATGGCGCCGGAGTCCACGTCGGTGCCGGCCTCCTCGATCAAGCCGCGGGTGAGCAGCGTGCGCATGACGCCGTCGCAGTTCACGCCGCGCACGGCGGAAATCCGCGACCGGCTGACCGGCTGCCGGTACGCGACGACGGCGAGCGTCTCCAGCGCCGGCTGGCTGAGCTTGGCCTGCTGACCGTCGAGCACGAACTTCTCAACGAGCGGCGCACACGCCGCGCGGGTGTAGAGGCGCCAGCCACCGGCGACCTGCCGAAGGTCGAAACCACGCTGCTGCTCGGTGTACTCGGCAGAGAGCTCGTGGAGGGTCTGGACGACCTCATCGCGCGGCCGCTCGGTGATCTGCGCCAGGACCACGTCCGCGACCGGCTCCTCGACCACCAGCAGGATGGCCTCCAGGCACTGGCGCAGCGGCGGGAGGGGCGCCATGTCGGTGGAGAGCTGCCAGGTGGCCTCGTCGTCGAGGGCGGCGAGGGAGGGCTCGGCGGGAGTGGCCGCGGCGGGCTTGGCCTCGGTGCGCGGAGACGGCAGCGGGGACTTGGACTCGCTGCGCGGGGCGGGGAAGCCGGTGGCAGGGGTGGGAGGCGCGGCGGGCTCGGCGGCAGCAGGAGTTTCGGGAGAAGACTCAGCGGCGGCCTTGCGGAGCACAGGAGCCCCAGCGGCAGGCGGTGCGGCGGGCTCAGCGGCGACCGAAGTCTCAGCGGCAGCAGGCGCATCGGCAGCAGCGGCTGGCTCGGCGGCGGAAGCTTCGGCAGCAGGCGCATCGACTACAGCAGGCGGCTCGGCGGCCTGGCCGGCGGCGGGCTCGCGGGCAGCCGAAGCCGCGGCAGGCGTCTCAGCCGCAGTCTTGCTGGCAGCGTTGTTGGCAGTGGCATCGGCGGCGGTCTCGCCCTCAGCCTCAGCGCCCGCGTCGGCGGCGGCGTACTCCGGGCTCTCGTACTCCCAGTCGTCGCTCATTCCTGCTCTCCCGCTTCCCACTCTTCGTCCACTGCTTCCAGCTCGGCCTCGCCGTCGGCCTGCTCCTCGTCCGCCGGGGCGCTGCGGTCGAATTCGTCGACCGCGACCTTCAGGTCGCCTTCTTCGGTGCCGGTCCAGGAGACCGTCAGTTCGGCGAAGGCGTCGGGCTGGTCGAACATCACGGCGGCCTCGCGGAAGAGTTCCAGGAGGCCGAGGAAGCGCGCCACGATGGTCAGGGTGTCTGGGGCGTCTTCGCAGAGCTTCTGGAAGGAGGCTTTGCGGAACTCGCGCATCTTGGCGATCAGGACTGCCACCTGTTCGCGGACGCTGACCTTGCTGCCGTGCAGGTGTGTGACCGAGACCTCTGGCGGGGTCTTGGGGGTCATGGCCTTGATCGCGAGGGCTGCGAACTGCTCGGGGGTGAGGTTGATGATCACTTCGGGGAGCAGGTCGGCGAAGGACGGTTCCAGCTTCACCGAGCGCGGGAACATGCGGCCGGCGGCGGCGTGGCGGCGGCCGAGGTCGGTGGCGACCTGCTTGTAGGCCTTGTACTGGAGCAGGCGGGCGAACAACAGGTCGCGCGCCTCCAGCAGGGCCAGGTCGCCCTCGTCCTCGACCTCGGCGGCCGGGAGGAGGCGCGCGGCCTTCAGGTCCAGCAGGGTCGCGGCGATGACCAGGAACTCCGAGGCCTGGTCCAGGTCCCAGGAGTCGCCCATGGCGCGGATGTAGGCGATGAACTCGTCCGTGACCTTCGACAGCGCCAGGGTGGTGACGTCCAGCTTGTGCTTGGCGATCAGGCCCAGGAGCAGGTCGAAGGGGCCCTCGAACTCCGGAAGGCTGACCTGGAAGCCCTCGACGCGGACCGCGGTGTCCTCGGTGCCGGCTGGAGCTTTCTCGGCCGGAGCTTTCTCGGCGGGAGCAGCCTCGGCCGCAGCGGCATCGGACGTGCCGGGAGTGCTGGACGCGTCCGCCACGTCCCCCGCACTCGCCGCATCCGCGTCCGCCGCGGCTTGGTCCACTTCCAGAGTCACGCTTGCACTCTAGCGGTCACCCGCCGGCGGACAGCCGCTTGACCAGGATGCTGTCCCGCCCGCGCGCGTCGAGGTCGGCCAGCAGCGCGGCCACGGCCTCGCGCACGATGCGCCCGCGGTCCACCGCCAGGCCGTACTCGCCGCGCAGCATGATGCGCGCGTGCTCCAGGCCGATGAGCTCGTCCGGGGACACGTAGAC
Source organism: Catenulispora sp. GAS73 (assembly GCF_041262085.1). Lineage (NCBI taxonomy): Bacteria > Bacillati > Actinomycetota > Actinomycetes > Catenulisporales > Catenulisporaceae > Catenulispora > Catenulispora sp. GAS73. The sequence continues at coordinate 405,612 of NZ_JBGCCM010000006.1, read as the reverse complement.
GGTGATCTTCTCGTCATGGCGCTCGCGGCCGCTCGGCCGGCGCGGGGCCGTGACCTTGCGGGTTTGAGCCGACGGAGCCGGCGGGGCGACTTCCGGTGCCGGAACCGCCGGCTCAGCCGCCGATGTCGCCGAAGCCTGCACCGCGGCCGCCGCCTCCTCGGCGGAGACCGCCGGCGCGGGCACCGTCTTGCCCGGCGCCTTCGGCCCGGCCGCGTCGGACGCGACCGGAGTGTGACCCCGGTCGCCGCGGTCGCCCCGGTCGCGGGCCGGCGGACGCTCGGCGCTCTCGTCCTCGCGGGCCTCTCGGCCCTCGCGCACCAGGGTGCCGTTGCCGGCGGTGGTGCGGAACAGCTCGTCAGCCGCGGGCATCCTCACCCGGCGTGGCACCGGACCAGAACCTCCCTCGCCAGCTGGCGGTAGGCGGCGGCGCCGACCGATGCCGAGGCGTACGAGGTGATGGGCTCGCCGGCGACGGTGGTCTCCGGGAAGCGGACGGTGCGGCCGATCACGGTGTGGAACACCTGCGGGCCGAAGGCCTGGACCACGCGGGCCAGCACCTCGCGGCCGTGCACGGTGCGCGCGTCGTACATGGTGGCCAGGATGCCGTCGAGCTCCAGCTCCGGGTTCAGCCGCTCGCGGACCTTCTCGATGGTCTCGGTCAGCAGCGCCACACCGCGCAGCGCGAAGAACTCGCACTCCAGCGGGACGATCACGCTGTGCGCGGCCGTCAGCGCGTTGACCGTGAGCAGGCCCAGCGAGGGCTGGCAGTCGATGATGATGAAGTCGTAGTCCTGCATCACCGGCTTGAGCGTGCGCGCCAGCGCCGACTCCCGGGCGACCTCGGTGACCAGCTGCACCTCGGCGGCCGACAGGTCGATGTTCGACGGCAGCAGGTCCATGCCCGGCGTCACCGTCTTGAGCAGCACGTCCTCGACGTTCACCCCGCGGTGCATCAGCAGGTTGTAGACCGTGCGGTCCAGCTCCATCGGGTTCACACCCAGGCCCACCGACAGCGCGCCCTGCGGGTCGAAGTCGACCAGCAGCACCTTCTGCCCGTACTCGGCCAGCGCGGCGCCCAGGTTGATGGTCGACGTGGTCTTCCCGACGCCGCCCTTCTGGTTGCACATCGCGATGATGCGCGCCGGGCCGTGCTCGACCGGGGGGCGGGGCACCGGGAACCGCGGCATCGGACGGCCGGTCGGCCCCACCCGCTCGCGGCGCTGCGTCGCCGGGTCCGGCGCGAGCGTGGCGGCGTAATCGGGGTCCGGCTCTATCTCCGCGTCCGGGTCGAACCCGTCCTGGTAGCGGAGTTCGTCCTCGATGATGCCGTAGGGGTCGTCGAACTCCACTCCGGCGCGAGTGGCGTCGGAGGTCTTGTCAGTCGTGTTCATCATGTCCTCGGAACGCTGTGGATTACGAGGAGCAGGCGTGATCCCCGTCTGAGACGCCATCGCGCCGGCGGAGCCGCCCTGGGCGGCGGAGGTCGGTGCTACCACCTGACCGGCGGCAAATGTCGACTCATTCACAAGTCGTTCTACCTCCTTACCGACTTGCCCACTCTCATCGCTGGAGTGACTCTATGGGCACGGTGTCATTACAGCAAGGCAATGAGACACACAGGGGTCGTTTCAACCCGGTTCCTGGCGGAAAACAGGAGATAAATCACCCGAACCGGTATGCGCAGCCGCTATCTGTCATCTCATATCAGGATGGTTGGTCACGGGTGTGTCACAGTACACATCCGAGCGCTCGCGAACACCCCGCGGACCGCGCTTCCCGAACGGTCAGCGTACCGCGATCAGCCGTTCAGGGCCCTGGGATGGCTGGTGGCGTACACCTCACGGAGCCGGTCGACGGTCACCCGGGTGTAGATCTGAGTGGTCGTGGCCGAACTGTGACCCAACAACTCCTGCACGGTGCGGATGTCCGCTCCCCCGTCGAGCAGATGGGTCGCGAACGAGTGCCGCAGAGTGTGCGGGGAGACCTTGCCGGCCAGGCCCACGCGCTCGGCCACGGCGCCGAGGATCGTCCACGCGCCCTGACGCGTCAGCCGGCCGCCGCGCGCGTTGAGGAAGAGCGCGCCGGCGGTGCCTGATCTGGCTTTACGCGCTAGTTCGGGACGCAGGCGGACGAGGTAGTCGTCGATAGCGCGGCAGGCGTAGGAGCCGACCGGGACTAGGCGCTGCTTGCCGCCCTTGCCGTCGAGGATGACCGTGCGGTCCTCACGGTCGACGTCGTCCACGTCCAGCGCCACGGCCTCGCTGACGCGCGCGCCGGTGCTGTACAGGAACTCCAGCAGGGCTCTGTCGCGCAGCGCCAGGGGCTCGTCGATCTCGGTCGCCGCGAGCAGCCGCTCGATGTCGTCCAGCGGCAGTGCCTTGGGAAGCCGCAGCGGCACCTGCGGCGGCGCCACGTCGTCGGTGACGTCGACACCGACCCAGCCTTCGGACAGCGCAAAGCGGTGCAGACCGCGCACGGCAGACATCGTGCGCGCCGCGGACGCCGCGGCGCCGTTCTGGAGGCTCGCGAGGAACGCGCCGATGTCCGAACGGTCGACGTCGCTGAGATTCGCACGCCCGCGCGCGTCCAAGAAAACCCTGTACCGTGCGAGGTCTCTCCGATAGGCCGCGAGCGTGTTGGCGCTCAGGCCGCGCTCGACCGACAGGTGCTCCAGATGGGCCTTGACACGGTATTCAAGCTCGTCGGACACGGGGTCACCGTACCCCGCGGGCGATCCATCAGGTTTCTGATGGGTTGACAGGTCGGGTGTCGTTCAGCTGATGTTTGTCAGTGGCTTTGGGGGCGGGACCTTACTTGTGGGGGTCCCATGGCGTAAAACAGTCGTTCCGGCACTGTGTCGGAAGTGCGTTCGTCACGCACTGATTTCTTGTGGGGGTTTCGGGCAAAATGGACTTCAAGCAACTCCAGACCAGACTCGGCCGTACCGGCCAGGTCTTCGTGGGCGGGGCACTCCTGGTCTTCATCTTGAGCTTCCTTCCTTGGTATTCGGCGTCGTCCAGCTTCGAGGGGCATACCTACTCGGGGCACCTCGCCGCCTGGCACGCGCAGTTCGGGGCCTGGTTCCCGGTCGTGCTCATCCTGGCGCTCGGCGTGGTGACGGTGCTGTGGGCCATTGACACGCTCAAGTGGTCGCAGCTGTTCGTGTGGGCCGTCGGTACCGCCACCGCGATCGTCGCGACGGTCATCATCCTCCTGCGGTGGATGACCTATCCGTCGGCGAGCGGTGCTGACGCGTTCGGCGGGTCCGCCAGCGCGGGCGCCGGCTGGGCGCTCTACGTCAGCGTCGTCATCACCGCGGCTATGGCAGTCTTCGGCTACCTCGGCTTCGTCGGCGCGGGCGGCGACATCAAGAACCTGGCCGCGGTGTTCCAGGGCGGGCCGTCCGGGCAGGGCGGCCAGGGCGGGCCGGCGGGCCCGACGTTCGACCCGAACCAGGCGCCGTACCAGGCACAGCCGCCCTACCAGGCCCAGCAGCCGTACCAGGGGCAGCAGCCGTACCAGGGGCAGGGTCAGCAGCAGCAGCCGCCGTACCAGGGGCAGCAGCCCTACCAGGGTCAGCAGCAGCCGCCGTACAACCAGCAGTGACCGAAGGTCTCTCGGGCAACCTTGATAAGGGCCCTGGCGCTTGCCAGGGCCCTTTTCGGCGCCGTTTGTAGAGTTACAGCGTCAGCGCGCCGACCGTCAGGCCAGCACCTCGTCCAGCTTCAGCGACGGCAGGCCGTGCGCCTCGCCGACCTGCGGGTAGGTCAGCTGGCCGGCGTGCGTGTTCAGGCCCAGGGCCAGGGCGTGGTCGCGCTGGCAGGCTTCCTTCCAGCCCAGGTTCGCGATCTCGACCGCGTACGGCAGCGTGACGTTGGTCAGCGCGTAGGTGGAGGTGTAGGGGACCGCGCCGGGCATGTTGGCCACGCAGTAGAAGACCGAGTCGTGGACCTGGAAGGTCGGCTCGGCGTGTGTGGTCGGGTGCGAGTCCTCGAAGCAGCCGCCCTGGTCGATGGCGATGTCGACGAGCACCGAGCCCGGCTTCATGCGCGAGACCAGGTCGTTGCTGACCAGCTTGGGCGCCTTGGCGCCGGGGACCAGGACGGCGCCGATGACCAGGTCGGCCTCCAGGCAGGCCTGCTCGATCTCGAAGGCGTTGGAGGCCAGGGTCTGGATCGAGCCGAACTGGTCGGCGTCCACCTGGCGCAGCCGGGCGATGCTCTTGTCGAGCAGCTTCACCTGGGCGCCCATGCCCTTGGCGATGACCGCGGCGTTGATGCCGGAGACGCCGCCGCCGATGACCACCACGTTCGCGGCCTGCACGCCGGGCACGCCGCCCATCAGCACGCCGCGGCCGCCGTTGGCCTTCTGCAGGGTGGCCGCGCCGACCTGGGCCGCCATCCGGCCGGCCACCTCGGACATCGGGGCCAGCAGCGGCAGCGAGCCGTCGGGCAGTTGCACGGTCTCGTAGGCGATGGCGGTGATGCCGGAGTCCAGCAGGGCGTCGGTGCACTCGCGGGAGGCTGCCAGGTGCAGGTAGGTGAACAGGATCTGGTCCCGGCGCATGCGGTGGTACTCCGCCGCGATCGGCTCCTTGACCTTCAGGATCAGGTCGCCGGTGGCCCAGACCTCGTCGGCGGTGGGCAGGATGGTCGCGCCGGCGGCGACGTACTGCTCGTCGGACAGGGACGAGCCGGCGCCGGCGTCCTTCTCGACGAAGACCTCGTGGCCGTTGCGGACCAGCTCGTGGACCCCGGAGGGGGTGATCGCGACGCGGTACTCGTTGTTCTTGAGTTCGCGGGGAACGCCGACCTTCATGGCGACCAGATCCTTCGTTCGGTTCGGTACGGAACCGACCTCGCTGTCGGCTCCGACGGTGCTCGATACAGAAATGCCAGATGCACCCGATATCGTGGTGAATGTGATCGAGTGACCGACTCGCGTCAAAGGCGATGTGGCGAGTGTATCTCCGAGCGACCGGTTGGATCGGTGACAGCGTGTCAAGCTGAGAGCCGGAAATCGTACGGGGTGACGGGCCGCCTGCCTTCCGTTCGAAGGTTGCCGAGGTCATCGGCCTCGGGAAGGCAGGCGGGTTGGGGTGGTCAGCCCTTGACGCAGACCACCTGCTTGAGCTCCGCGACGATCTCCACCAGATCGGTCTGCCGCGCCATGACCGACCGGATGTCCTTGTAGGCGCCGGGGATCTCGTCGACGACCCCGGGGTCCTTCCGGCACTCGACGCCCTTGGTCTGCTTCTTCAGGTCCTCGACGGTGAACTGCTTGCGCGCCTGGTTCCGGCTCATGCGCCGGCCGGCCCCGTGCGAGGCGGAGTTGTACGCGGCGTCGTTCCCCAGCCCCCGGACGATGTAGGAGCCGGTGCCCATGGAGCCCGGGATGATGCCCAGGTCTCCGCCGCCGGCCCGGATCGCACCCTTGCGGGTGACGAGGACGTCGACACCGTCGTAGGTCTCCTCCGCCACGTAGTTGTGGTGGCAGGAGATGGCCTTGTCGAAGCCGACCTTAGGGAACTCCTTACGTATAACTTCGGCGAAGAGCCAGAGCATCACGGCCCGGTTGCGCCGCGCGTACTCCTGCGCCCAGAACAGATCGCGCCGGTAGGCCGCCATCTGCGGGGTGTCCGCGAGGAAGACCGCGAGGTCCGGGTCCGGGAGGTCCTGGTTCTGCGGAAGCGTCCGCGCGACCTCGATGTGGTGCGCGGCGAGCTGGTTGCCGATGCCCCGAGAGCCGGAGTGCAGCATGAGCCAGACGGCGCCCTGCGCGTCGAGGTTCACTTCGAGGAAGTGGTTGCCGCCGCCGAGCGTCCCCATCTGCTCGGAAACCCGGCCCCGCTTGCCTCGGGCGACAGAGGGCTCAAGCTCGTCGAAGCCCTCCCAGAAGTCGTGCCACCCCCGCAGCGGCTTCTTGGCACCGGGCTCCTGCACGGCTTCGAGGCGCACGTCCTTGTGGTGCACACCCCGCCCGACCGGAATCGCCTGCTCGATACGCGTCCGCAGCTTGCCGAGGTTGTCAGGCAGCTGATCGGCCACGAGAGTCGTCTTGACCGCGGACATGCCACAGCCGATGTCGACCCCCACCGCAGCCGGCGACACAGCACCCTTCATCGCGATGACCGACCCGACCGTCGCCCCGATCCCGAGGTGCACATCCGGCATCACGGCCACGCCATGCGTCCAGGGCAGCGCCGCGACGTTTCGGAGCTGCTCCAGCGCCTGCGGTTCGACAGACTCCGGGTCGGCCCACATCCGGATCGGCGAGCTCTGCTCGGTCGATCCGGGAACTGTCGTGTACATGCTTCTACCCTGCCTCTTTCGCATTCGTGTTCGTTGGAAGACGAAGACTATGAGGCCATGGGTGGTGGGGGTGGGGCAACGGGATTTGCGGGTGGGATACGAGTTGTGTGGTTTCGAGAGTACTGACTACAGTTGTCTCGCTGGGGTAGCCAAGGATCCTAAAGACTGCCCCGGCTTTATTCTGCGCCGCTAAGGACACAAGGCCAGCAGAGTACGAGGTAGCTCAGATGAGCTTGCTGATGTGCCGGGTCGTCGACGATCTGGCGCCGAGGTTTCGGTTGCCGGTGCGCCTTCTGTAGCGCGAGCCGGTACCGTTGCGCGCTCCACGACGACGGTGCCGTACTCGCCTGTAGCGCGCAACCAGTCGGTGACGCTGTCAAGGAAACAGCGATACACGTCCAGCTGTTCGCGCGCGTACGCATCACGTCTCGCATCCGTGTGCCTGGCGACGGCCCCGACCCGTACGCCGGGCATCCGTGCCACGGCCTGAAGCACCTCGACCGCGACCTGGTGTCGCAATGCTTTACAACGGTTCCACTCCGGGTCTTTCGAGGGATTTCCCCGACCGTTGATGAAGCGATAAGCGTGCAGCTCGGTGTAGGCGTCGATGCCGTAGGCGCTCAGCAAGTAGTTGCGAACCCGGAGCCAGTGATCAGGGGCCGCAGACCAGTCCTCAGCCGCGACCTGGACGAACCCGTACACGATCCAGCCACTCTGAGGTGAGCCGGAATCATCAACGTAGTACCAACGGAAGCTCATATCCGGACACTACATAGCACCACGATCCCCTCGTTCGGGGAAAAACTATCGAACCGGGCATAACGGCCGGTTTTCCGCCCGAACGAGTGACCGAACCGCCCCGGCGCCTAATACCCCCGAGCCCGCGTCAAAGCATGCTCCAGAACCACGATCAGCGATTCCCGCACCGAGTCCGCACTGCGCGCGTCGAAAGCCACGACCGGGACCTCCGGGGAGACGTCCAGTGCCGAGCGCACTGCGGGGAGCGAGTGCGACAGGACGCCGTCGAAGGCGTTCACCGCGATCGCGAACGGGGTTCCGTCGCGCTCGAAGTAGTCCACGGCGGGGAAGCACTCGTCCAGTCGGCGGGAGTCCACGACCACCAGGGCGCCCAGGGCGCCGGCGGTCACGTCCTTCCACATGAAGCCGAAGCGGTCCTGGCCCGGGGTGCCGAAGATGTAGAGCTTCAGCGTGGGGTCCAGGGTCAGGCAGCCGAAGTCCATGGCGACCGTGGTGGTGGTCTTGCGCGGCGTCATGGTGGTGTCGTCCACGCCCGCCGCGACCTCGGTGATCGCGGCTTCGGTGGTCAGCGGTTCGATCTCGCTCACCGCGCCGATGGCGGTGGTCTTGCCGACGCCGAAGCCGCCGGAGATCACCATCTTCACCGGCTGCGGGGGGCGGGTCGCGGTCGCCGTGGTGCCGGCTTCAGTCATGGCCGGGTCCGCCTGACGTGTGGATTGCGCGGAGGCCATCGATCACCCTTCTCAAGATGTCCAGATCCGAGCTGCCGGCCGCGCGGGGGACGTGCACGGTGAGCAGCTGTCGTGTGTGCAGGTCGCCTACCAGGACGCGGACCACGTTCAGGTGCAGGCGCAGCCGGGCGGCCAGTTCGGCCAGGGAGACCGGGACGCGGCAGGTCTCGATGATGGCGCGGCGTTCGAAGGCCAGGTGCGGCTCCTCCAGCTGGGCCAGCGCCTCGGGGGTGGCGACCAGCTGGGTCTCCATCGGCAGCGACTGTTCCTCGGCGACCACGCGTCCTTCGGTGAGCAGGAACGGGCGCACCGCCGAGACCGGCTCGGCGGTGTCGCTCTGCTGCTGCCCGGCGGGGCCCGCCCCGCCTGCCTCGGTCACCCCTGCCCACCGCCCGGTCTGCGCGCGGGGACGCCCATGCCGACGGTGTTCTTCAGCTCGATGATCAGCGCCGGGCTCAGGACGGCGCCGACGCGGTTGGCGAACAGCGTCATCTCGTAGGCCACGTTGGCCAGCTTGGCGTCGGCCGTGGTGACCGCGCCGAGCACGGCTCCGTTGCCGATCCTGGTGATCAGCAGGTAGCCGCCCTCCATGTCGATGATGACCTTGTTCAGCGCGCCCAGGCCGTAGTTGCCGCCGGCGCCGGCGGCCAGCGAGGTCATCCCGGAGACCACGGCGGCCAGCCGCTCGGAGGACCCCGGGTCCTGCGGGCGCGAGACGGCGATCAACAGCCCGTCGGACGACACCGCGATGGCGTCGACCACGCCGGCGGTCTCGGTGGCGAAGCGGGCGACCATCCACGTGAAGTCCGCGGCGTCGGCCGCGAGCCGCTGTTCATCGCTCTCCCACGGGGCGGCACTGTTAGAACCGATCATGAGTGTCGTCCTCCTATTGGTCTTCCCCGTCCCGCTCCGGCGTGGTCGGGCCCGCGTGGCGGGCCGCCTGCCGTCGGGTCGGAATCTGGTCGGCGCTGTCGCGGTTCGCTCGTTCCACTCCCGCTTCGAAGTCCTCCAAAGCGTCCCGCACGGCCCGCGCGTCCTGCGGCTGGGCCGGCCCGTCGGCGCCCACCACCGGCATCTGGCTGGTGGGCCAGTCCGGATGCGAGGGCGTCTTGCGGACCCGGCGGGGCAGGGCCCCGTCGGCGGGCTGCGGGGTGGTGGCGCTCGGCGGCGCGACGGCGCCGGGCGGGGCGGCCGGAGCGGGGCCGGCGGCGAACCGCGGCGGCTCCGGCGCCGGCTGGTGGGGAGGAACCATTCCAGGCGCTTCCGGAGCGGGTGCCGCCGGCGGCGCCGGGACCGTGGGCGGCCGGCGCACCGGCAGCATCCCGGTCTCCCGGCGCGGTTCGGGCACGGGCTGGTGCGGCAGGTGCTGCGTCTCGCCGCCGGCCAGCGCGCGCCGGCGGCCGAGGCCTTCGGGCGGCACGGGGGCCAGCGGACCGAGCGAGTACCGGGCTCCGGAGGCGTCCGGCGCGCCGGGCCGGCCGAGCGCGTCGAGTCCGGACGCCTGGAGCGACGAGCCGTCCGGTCCGGCGGCCGGCGGCTGGTGGGGCTCGTGGGGCTGGTTGCCCGCCGGTGCCTGGGGCTGGAGCGGCTGATACGAGGCCGGCGCTGCGGGCGCCGGCGCCGGCGGTGCGAACTGGCCTTCGGCGGCGTTCGGGGTCCGGTCGAACTGCTGGAACGAGGGCGACTTCGTCGGCTGGCCCTCGGCGGGGTTCGCCGGGCGCTCGAAGCGTTGGAACGAGGGCTGGCCGGGCTGACCGTCGACAAAACCGACGGCACCTGCCGCGGCGGCCGCGGCAGCCTCAGCCGGGTCGACGGGAGCAGGCTGATACGACGGCGCCGTGTACGGCCCCGCCTGGTCAGCGGCGTATCCGGCGGGCCCGAAGGGCACGGTGGGAGCGGCCGGCGAACCAGCAGCACTCCCCGGAGTGGCGTAAGCGTCGAACTCCGAAGTCGGCGTCGGCAGACTGAAAGCCTCCCCCGGCTGCGACGCGCCCGGCACCCGGCGCGGCAGTCCCTCGGCCCCCGGCGGCAACGCAGCCGCAGGGCCCGGATTCGCGCGCGGCCGGGAAGGCGGCGGCGCGTGCAGCGGCTGCGCCGGCGTCAGCGGCGGCCTCCCGCGCATCTCCAGGGCCTGAGCGTGCGCCTGCGCCGGGCTGGACGGCAGCGCCGGCACCCCGTTGGCGGCCGGCGCCGGTGCCGCCGCCGGAACCCCGGTCGCGGCGGCCTCGGCGGCGTCCCCGCGCGGGGCCCGCGTCCCGGCCGACTCCGTGACCGGCCCGGCCAGCAGGAATCCGGGCACGTACACCCGCGCCGTCGTCCCGCCGCCGGTGGTCGGCGACAGCTCCACGGCCGCGCCGGTGCGCACCGACAGCCGACCCACCACGAACAGCCCCAGCACCCGGGTCGGTGCCAGGTCCAGGCGCTCGCGGCGCACCAGGCGCGCGTTCTCCTGCGCCATCTGCTCCGGGGACATGCCCATGCCGCGGTCCACGATCTCGATCACGAACCCGCGCGCGGACAGCCCGACCGCGATCTCCACCCGCTGGCTGGCCGGGGAGAACGACACCGCGTTCTCGACCAGCTCGGCGACCATCAGCGTCATGTCGCCGACCGCGGACGGCGCGACCATGGCGTCGTCCTCGGCGATCAGCACCACGCGCTGGTACCCCTCGACCCGGCCGACGGCCGAGCGGACCACGTCGGTCAGGCGCATCGGCGAGCCGGAGATGTTCGCCTCGCGCTCGCCGGAGAGCAGGATCAGGCTGTCGGCACCGCGCTGCAGACGCACCGCGAGGTGGTCGATGCGGTACAGCCGGTCCAGCAGCACCGGATCGGTCTCAGTACGCTCCACCTGGTCGATGATCGAGAGCTGACGCCCGGTGAGGTTGTGGATCCGGTGCCCGACGTTGCCGAACATCTCCGCGGTGTTGCGCCGGATGGTGACCTGCCGCTCCAGCATCAGCAGCGCGGTCTCCTGCACCTTGTTGAACGCCAGCGCCAGGTCGCCGAGCTCGTCGTCGGTGGGCACCGGGATGGCCTCGAAGTCCGGCAGCTCGCCCTTCTCGCCGAGGTCCTCGTCGGTGACGCGTTCCAGGTCGGCCGCGGCGGCGCGGGCCACGCGGGTGGCGGCCTCGGTCAGCTGCACCACGGGGCGCACCACCGAGCGCCGGATCAGCCCGGAGAGCACCATCAGCGCCCCGGCGGCCAGCACGCCGACCCCGATCAGCAGGCCGACGGTGACCTCGGCCTGCCGGGCGTTGTCCCGGGCCACGCCGATGATGCGGTCGGTGATCTGGGCCTCGGCGGCCTCCCGCTGGTTGCTCGCGCTCTCGAAGGCCGCGGTCAGCGAGGTGCGGTCGCTCAGGGTCTGGATGTCCTGCAGGTTGATCTGGGTGTTGCCGTTGACGCCGCGGATGGGGTCGAAGGCCTGGCCGTAGAGGGCCTCGGCCCTGCCCTGGTAGTTCCGGAAGACCTGGTCCTGCGTGGAGTCCAGCAGCGCGGCGATGGCGTCGCGGTCGGAAGCGGCCGTGGACTTCTGCACCAGCCCGAACTGCACCTGCGCGACCTGGTCCCAGCGCAGCGCGGTGGCGTACTGCTCGCCGGCGTTGTACTCGGTGGGGGCGGAGGCGAACGCGGTGAGCGAGGCCTCGCGCTGGCTCTCGGCCATGTCGCCGGAGTACAGCGCGGACAGCTCGGATTCCAGCGAGGCGGCCGGTCCCCCGGCGGCGGCGTGGCCGCCGAAGTCCAGGGCCGAGACCATCTGCGAGTCGATGGCGCCGTACACGGTGTCGACGAGCTGCTGGACGTGCGCCTGCAGCACATAGTTCTGCGACATGCCCTCGCTGGCCGGCAGCTCACGCACGTAGCTCAGATCGGACACGGCGGCCAGCGCGGCTTTCAGCGTCGGCGTGGCGGTCTGGCCGAAGTCCCGGGTGACCTGGTCGACCTGGGCGTCGGTGGCGGCGATGGCGCCCTGGTACTCGCGGGCCTTGTCCGGGTCGGCACTCATCGCCGCCTGCGCCTTGTCGCGCTCCAGCGACAGGTCCTGGATCAGCTGGCTGACGGACTTGGAGGAGGACAGGAAGTCCGCCGCCGAGTTCCACTGTCCGGCCACGTTGACCTCGTGGATCGCCACCGGGGTCATCAGCGCGGCCATGGCCACGGTGGGCAGCACGACCAGCAGGTCCATGCGGCGGCGGAACGGCAGCCGGCCGCGGAACGCCACCGGCTTGGCCGTGGCCGCGGTGGTAGCCGTGGTGTTGGCGACATCGGCGCCCGAGCCCTGCGTCACGTCCGCACCGCCTCCCTTGCCCCGAGCGGTCATTGCTGTTTGATCCGGTTCCAAGCCGCGACCCACTGCGGGTAGGACGCGCAGTCGTCGCCGGTGCCGTCCAGGCAGTGCGCGGTGGGCGTGGCCCAGTAGTGGACGTCGGCCCAGTACGACGGGTCGTCGGCGTGGTAGGTCGCGCAGAACCCGGGGTCGGCGGTCTTGGTGCACGCCTGGGTGTTCGCCGGGGCCTCGCCGACGTACTCCGCGACCTGGGCGTTGACCTGGGCGGAAGTGATGTAGGCCAGCCACTTGTAGGCGCAGTTCAGGTTCTTCGCCGTGGAGGTGACCATCCAGGTGTCCGACCAGCCGGTGCTGCCCTCGACCGGCTTGGCCGTGGCGATGTCGGCGTGCCCGGACTTCTGCAGGCCGTTCACCACCACCTGCCAGCCGATGCCGATGCTGTCCGCGCCCTTGGCGAAGGCGGACTGCTGGGCCGCGGTGCTCGGCCAGTAGTCGCCGACCGCGGCGCGCTGCTTGGTCAGCAGGGCGACGACGGCCTGGAACTGGGCCGGGTGCAGCGAGTAAGGGTCCTTGATGCCCAGCGACGGCTGGCTGTGCATGAGGTACAGCGCGGCGTCGGCGATGGTGATCGGGGAATCGTAGACGGACAGGTGGCCGGCCGCCGAGGGGTCGGGGTTGAACACCGCGCCCAGCGAGGTCGGCGCGGCCACCTTGTCCTTGTTGTAGATCAGGACGTTGGCGCCGCGGCCCTGCGGGACGCCGTAGGGCACGCCGTTCACCGCGTTCCAGCGCTTGTTCTCCAGCGTGGAGTTGATCTGCGCGTAGTCGGGGACCTTGGAGACGTCGACCGGGGCCACGTCTCCGCTGGCTATCATCCGCAGGCTGGCGTCACCGGAGGCGGAGACCAGATCGTAGCGGCCGGTCTTGACGTCGGCGACCATCTCGTCGGAGCTGCCGGCGGTTTCGGCGTGCACGGTGCAGCCGGTCTGGTGCTCGAAGGGCTGGACCCACTGGGGCTCGGCATAGCCGTCCCAGACCACCATGTAGAGGTCGCCCTCGGAGACCGCGCCGGGCTCGGCCATCGGCACCGGCGGGGGCACGAAGGCGCCGGCCGTGCCGGATCCCGGCCCGGACGAGCAGCCGGCGACCAGCGCCACGGCGGCGACCACCGCGGCCAGGCGCGCCGTGATGGACCCGTATCGACGTCCAGGGGACACCGACCGCACTATCGCCATAGACCGGGGCGCTTTCTGTCACTCGTCGCTTGTCATGCCAGAGCCTTGCGTGGGGGGACACGGACGGCACGCGACCGTACGCGACGCGCTGCACACTACACGATCGTATGGTCAGTAGAGAATCAGGGAGCGTATGAAAAGGGCTGGATCCGCTCAGGCCCAAACATCAGTACGTAGGGGTTCTGGCAGGTAAGCGTTGTCGAGGGCGTGGAACGCCGGATCCGCGCCGCGCGCGGCACCCGCTTCGTCGTCACGGGGCGGTTCGAACGTGCGGGGGCCGAGCAGCACGATCGCGGCCTGATTCATCAAGGCCGTGATGCTCGTCGCGACCTCAGCGGACTCTGCGCGAGACGAGTAGGGGTTGTGGGTCGGTCGTGGGCCGGGCCGGGCCGGGTCGCGGGCCGGTCGCGTCGGCGCGGCCCTCTAGGATCGGCGCATGGCGAAGAACCCCGAGCGGCTGATGGTGCTCGACACCCCGACGCTGTACTTCCGCGCCTTCTTCGGCGTGCCCGACACCATCCGCTCCCCGGACGGGATGGTGGTCAACGCGGTGCGCGGCACGCTGGAGTCCGTCAGCTACCTGATCGCCACGTACAAGCCGGACCGGCTGGTGGCGTGCTTCGACGCGGACTGGCGCCCGGCGTTCCGGGTGGAGGCGATCCCGTCGTACAAGGCGCACCGGGTGTTGGAGGAGGCACCGGCGGGCGCCGCGGGCGTGGACGTCGAGGAGGTCCCGGACCTGCTGAGCCCGCAGGTCCCGGTCATCGAGGCGGCGCTGGACGCCCTGGGCATCGCGCGCGCCGAGGCACCGGGCTTCGAAGCCGACGACGTCCTGGCCACCCTGGCCGAGCGCTGGGACGGCCGCGGCCCGGTGGACGTGGTGACGATGGACCGCGACCTGTACCAGCTGGTCGACGACGCACGCGAGATCCGCGTCCTGAACATCGGCAAGGGCGTGACCAAGCTGGAGCCGGTCACGGACGCGGTGCTGCGCGAGAAGTACGGCATCAGCGGCGGCGAATACGCGGACTTCGCAGCCCTGCGCGGCGACCCGAGCGACGGCCTCCCGGGCGTCCAGGGCATCGGCGAGAAGACGGCGGCGGCGCTGATCTCGCAGTACCGCGACCTCGCAGGCGTCCGCGCGGCGGCGACGGACCCCACGTCGACCCTGAAGCCGGCCCAGCGCAAGCGCATCGCGGAGGCGGCGGCATACCTGGACGCGGCCCCGACGGTGGTGCGCGTCGTGCGCGACGCACCGGTGGTGGAGCACGACGACGTGCTGCCGCGCGAGCCGAAGGACCCGGTCACGGCGACGATGCTGGCGGAGAAGTTCGGGGTGAAGGCGGCCATGGCCCGGGTGACGCGGGTGATGGCGGAGCGGTAGGGGTGGTGGCGCTCGCGCGACTGGCGGGCCGGACAGTGGCGGCGGCGGACCTGCGGTTTGCGGGGGCGGCGGCATTTTGTTAGGGCATTATCGCCCCTTATCCACAGTTATAGCTTTGACCACCGACAGGTTCGGCACCGCCGGCCAGGTGTCCATGGAGCCACCGGCGCCGGCGATCAGAAGGACCGCCGGCCTTTCCGGTGCGCCGAACGTCTCCGCACCATGGCGACGGAGTTCACCGTCGCCATGGTCTCGGTCACGTCAGCCGTTCATCATCGAGTACGCGACCACGCCGCGCCGCAGCCCGTCGATGGCCTCCTGCGCCGCGGCCCGCACGGTGCTCGTCTTGCCGCCGGAGGCCTTCAGCTCGGCGGCGGCGTTCGCGACCTGGCCGAGCAGGTCGATCAGCTGCTTGCACCAGCGTACGAAGTCGCCTGCGGGCATCTCCACATCCCACAGCACCTCCTCCAGTGCCTTGCCGGAGGCCCACTGGAACGCCGGCAGTGCGAAGCCGAGGTCCGGCTCGCGCTGGAACTCCAGGTGGTGGTCGGTCTCCAGTTCCTCCAGCTTGGCCCAGAGGCGGACCATCTCGTCCAGCGTCTTCGGCACGGCTCCGCCGGGCAGGCGGGGCGGGCCCGCGTCGTCGGCGCGGCGGGCCTCGTACACCAGCGCTGATACGCAGGCGGCGAGTTCCGGCGGGGTCAGGCCCTCCCACAGGCCGGCGCGTAGGGTTTCCGCGGTCAGGAGGTCGAGCTCCGTGTACAGCCGGCCCAAGCGCTTGCCGATCGGGGTGACCTCGTCGCCGTCGAGGTAGCCCAGCTGCTCCAGGAGGCCGCAGACGCGGTCGAAGACCTTGGCGATGCTGTTGGTGCGTCCTGCGACGCGCCGTTCCAGCTGCTTGGTCTCGCGGTCCAGCTTGTGGAAGCGTTCGGCCCAGCGTGCGTGGTCCTCGCGGTCCTGGCAGCCGTGGCAGGGGTGCGCTCGGATGGCCTTGCGCAGGCGGCTGATCTCCGTGTCGTCCGCCGCCTCGGCGCGGTAGCGGGTCTTGCGGTAGGGCGGGATCTCCTTGTCGCCGGCCTTGCTGCGCAGCACCGCCGCCAGGTCCTTGCGAGACTGCGGGGACTTGGCGTTGAAGGACTTCGGGACGCGCATGTGGTCCAGCGGCTGCGCCGGGCTCGGGAAGTCCGTCACGGACAGCCGCACGACCTGCCGGTCGACCGTCAGCACCACCGGGCGCGGGCCGTCGCCGGTGACCTGCTTCGGGCGTCCCCCGGTCGAGGCCGGTATCCCCGGGTCCAGGACCACGGCGACGCCGGCGCGCTTGCCGGCCGGGACCACGATGATGTCGCCCGGCTGGAGCTTCTCCAGGGACTCCAGAGAGGCGGCGCGGCGGTTCGCAGCGCCCTGGCGCGACAGGTCGGCCTCGCGGTCGGAGAGCTGGCGACGCAGCACCATGTACTCGTCGAAGTCGCCGAGGTGGCACGTTATGGCCTCGGAGTAGCCCTCCAGCGCCGTGGTGTTCTTGCGAACCTGGCGGGTCAGGCCGACGACGGCCTGGTCGGCCTGGTACTGCGCGAACGAGGTCTCCAGCAGGTTGCGCGCGCGCTCGGCGCCGAACTGCCCGACCAGGTTCACGGCCATGTTGTACGACGGCTTGAACGACGAGCGCAGCGGGTACGTCCGCGTCCCGGCCAGCCCGGCGAGCGCCTTGGCGTCCAGGTCGGGGCGCCACATGACGACCGCGTGCCCCTCGATGTCGATGCCGCGGCGGCCCGCCCGGCCGGTGAGCTGCGTGTACTCCCCGGCGGTCAGGTCTACGTGGTTCTCACCGTTCCACTTGGTCAGCGCCTCCAGGACCACGGTGCGGGCTGGCATGTTGATGCCCAGCGCCAGCGTCTCGGTCGCGAACACCGCCTTGACCAGGCCCTGGACGAAGAGCTCTTCGACGATCTCCTTGAACGTCGGCAGCATGCCCGCGTGGTGCGCGGCCACGCCGCGCTGCAGGCCGTCGAACCAGTCGTGGAAGCCCAGGACGTTGAGGTCCTCCGACGGGATCTTGCCGGTCCGCTCCAGCACGTGCGTCTTGACCCGGGCTCGCTCGTCGGCGGTCAGGAGCCTGACACCGGCGTGCAGGAACTGCTGGACCGCGGCGTCGCAGCCGGCCCGGCTGAAGATGAAGGTGATGGCCGGGAGCAGGCCCTCGGTGTCCAGCTTCTCGATCACGTCGACCCGGCTGGGCACCCAGCCGCCGCGGCCGCGGCGGTTGACCCGGCCGCGCTGGCCGCGGTTGCCGCCGCCACCGCCTCCGCCGCGCGGGCCGCCCCGCTTGTACATGGACTCCGAGCCCTCGCGGTTCAGGCGCACGAGCTCGGGGTTGACCCGCAGCTCGCGGGCCGCCGAGATGCCGCCCTGGCCGTTGGCGCCGGGCATCGCCTCGCCGTCGGCGCCGTTGGCGAACAGGTCGAACATCCGCTTGCCGGACAGCACGTGCTGCCACAGCGGGACCGGCCGGTGCTCCCAGACGATGGACTTCGTGTCGCCGCGCACGGTGCGTAGCCAGCCGGCGAACTCCTCCACGTTCGACACCGTCGCCGACAGCGCCACCAGACGCACCGACTCCGGCAGGTGGATGATGACCTCTTCCCAGACCGCGCCGCGGAAGCGGTCGGCGAGGTAGTGGACCTCGTCCATGACCACGTAGCCGAGTCCGGACAGGGTCCCGGAGCCGGCGTAGAGCATGTTGCGCAGCACCTCGGTCGTCATCACGACCACCGGCGCCTCGCCGTTGACCGTGTTGTCGCCGGTCAGCAGGCCGACGTTGGCCGCACCGTGCCGGGCGACCAGGTCGGTGTACTTCTGGTTGGACAGCGCCTTGATCGGAGTGGTGTAGAAGCACTTGACGCCCTGCGCGAGGGCCAGGTGGACGGCGAACTCCCCCACGACGGTCTTGCCCGAACCGGTCGGGGCGGCGACCAGGACGCTGTCCCCGGCCTCCAGCGCGCGACAGCCCTCGATCTGGAACCCGTCGAGGTCGAAGTCGTAGCCGCCGCGGAAGCGCTGGAACTCGGAGAGGGCAGGCACATCGGGAGCCCGCAGGGGCTCAGCGGGCGATGACATGTCTCCACCCTAACCGCAAGCTTGATCGCCGCGCTTCAGGTTTGTGAGGCGGTCCGGACGGTGCTCACCCCGCGGGACGAAAGACGCGCAATGCGGCCGGCAGCGTCCGCAGCGTCACCGGCAGCGCGCCGATCCGCTCGCCGTCGGCCCAGCAGCTGACGCCCTCGGCGTGCAGCTCGATCTCGGCGGCATGGTGCACGTCGACCTTGGGGTGGTTCACGTGCCGGCCCTTGAACACCTTCGGGAAGATCGTCAGCAGGGTCGGCTTGGAGATCTTGCGGACCTCGGTGAGCTGGAAGCGGCCGTCGTCCATGCGGGCCTCGGGGCAGATGAGCATGCCGCCGCCGTAGGAGGGGCCGTTGCCGACCGCGATCAGCATGCACTCGTCGGTCAGCTCGCGGTCGTCCAGCCGGATGCCGAAGCGCGGCGCCTTGAAGCGGGGCAGCTCCAGCAGCATCGACAGGTCGTAGCGGCGCTTGCCGCGCGGCCAGCGCATCTGGTTGGCGCGGTCGTTGACCTTGGAGTCCAGGCCGCAGGCCATCACCGTGGAGAAGCGGCGGACCACCTCGGCGGAGGTGCCGGCGCCGACCGTGGCCTCGCCGAGGTCGATGCGGCCGACCTCGCCGGCGGCGATCACGCGGGCCGCGGCCTCCGGGTCCTTCAGCGGGATGCCCAGGCTGCGCGCGGTGTCGTTGCCGGTTCCGGCCGGGATGATGCCGAGCACGGTCTCCGGGTGGTCGGTCAGCAGCCGCAGGCCGGCCGAGACCATGCCGTCGCCGCCGACCACCACCAGGGCCGCCTCGTGGTTCTTCAGCAGCGCGTCGCTCGCCCGCTGCTCGCCGTCGTAGGCGTCGCGGCCGACGATGTCGGTCACCTCGATCCCGGCGGCCCGCAGCGCGGCCACGGCGCGCCGGCCGGCTTCGGCGCCCGCGCCCTTGGCGGACGTGGGGTTGATCAGGGCGACGACGTGCTCGGGTCTGTGTTGGCTGGAAGGGCTAGGCACGCGCGAACGCTAGCAGCGCGTGGCCCCGTCCGTCATGGCGTCGTGACCGGCGCGTTATCCCGGGCGTGCGCCGGGCGGTCACGTCAGGTCGTCGTAGTCGTCGTCGAAGCTGCGCCGGACCTGCTCGACCGGGCGCGCCTGGTCCACCGGGACCGGGCTCAGATCGAGATCGGAGGCCTCGTCCGGGGACAGGTTGGCGTTGATGTTGCGCGCGGCGCGGCGCTTGTCGTTCATGACCGCGATGCCGATGGCCGAGTAGTAGAGCAGGCACATCGGGACGGCCAGGGCGGTCATGCCCAGCGGCTCGCCGGTCGGGACCGCGGCGGCCGCGAAGATGAAGATGCCGAAGGTGACGTAGCGCCAGGACTTCTTCAGGCGCTCGGAGGACAGCACGCCGGTCAGGTTCAGGGCCACGACGATCAGCGGCACCTCCATGGAAGCGCCGAAGACCAGCACCATCCGCAGGAAGAAGCCGATGTAGTCGGTCAGCGGGATGGCGTTGGGCGACTCGGACGGGGTGAACCCGAGCAGCACGCTCATGACGTGCGGGACGAGCACATAGCACAGCGCGGCGCCGCCGGCGAACAGCGGCACCGCGACGGCGACGAAGCCCAGGCTGTACTTCTTCTCGTTCTTGTGCAGGCCGGGCGCGATGAACGCCCACAGCTGGTACAGCCAGACCGGGCTGGCCAGGATCATGCCGACCATCAGCGAGACCTTGAAGTCGACCGCGATGCCGGAAGTGGTGCCCGAGGAGGTCAGCACGCCGCTCTTACAGGTGCTCGTCACGTTGTAGGCGACGCCCTTGACGTTCGTGTCGCAGACCGCGCGGGTCAGGGCGTGGATGACCTGCTTGTGGACGAGCCAGCCGGCGACCGCGCCCAGCGCGATGCCCACCGAGGAGCGGAACAGGCGGGTGCGCAGCTCGCGGATGTGCTCGCCGAGCGGCATCCGGCCCTCGGGGTCCTTGGGGACCTTCACGGACTTCGGCGGCTTGCTCTTGCCCTTGGGCCGGGTCCCGTTGGCGCTGGCCTGCGTGGTCATGGTCTCGGAGGTCCTTCAGTTCTGGGCGTTGTCGGCGCGCTTGGCACCGCCGTCGACGATCGAGCCGGGGATCACCTTGGCCTCGGGCAGCTCCACGTCATCCGCCGCGGCCTGCATCTCCGACTTCATGATCTGCGCCGACTTGCGGATGTTGCGCACCGAATCGGGCAGCCGCTTGCGCCCGAACAGCGCCCAGGCCGCCACCACGATCAGACCGATCTCGATCAGCCTCATGAACACGGGCCGACCCCCTTCAGTGCGACACGCCCCGGGCAGAAGGGCGTCACGGATATGAACACGGCCACGATGCGAAGACTAATCGTGCTGGGCCCGTGCACGCATCGCCTTGACGCCTTCCATTTCCTGAACACCGCGCAATGTCTCGCTCGCGTCGTTCAGGACCGCGGAGGTCTTCTTCAGCTCCCGGATCAGACCCTTGGCCGCGGCGAACACCCGCCAGCCGAACGCGGCGGTGATCACCAGGACGACGACGGCGGTGATCGTGATCAGCAGGACCCAGTACATGCTGGAAACTATAGGGCCTGGCCGGGCCCGCGACGCAGGGCGAGGGTGGCCACACCGGCGGATTTCAGGATCTCGGCCAGCTCCGGACCGGCCGGCCGGCGGACCCGCGCGCCGCAGGCGGGGCAGGTGAACAGGTAGCGGTTCGCGTCGGCGCCGTCGCCGGTCTCGACGAACCGGACGTCGGCGATGGCGACGTACTGCGGTCCGCAGTCCGGACAGCGGACACGAAAGTCGGCGACCGGGGCGGGGGCCGGCGCGGCGGGGCGCTCGGGCCCGCTACGCAGTGCGACGGACTCGATACCGATGGCGGCCATCGCGTCGGAGAGGTCGGCCAGGCCGCCGGTCAGGGCTCGGAGACGGACGCGGGGGTCGGTTTCCGGGGCGGGGGGCGGGGCTGCCGGCTCGGGGTCGGTGGCACCGGCGGCAAAGTCACCAAGCGCGCTGGCAGCCGGGGCAGCGGGTATGCGCTCCGGCGTGCTCGCAGCGGGAACCTCGGCGAGTCCGGCGGGCACACTCGCGGCGGGAGGCTGATCAGTGGCGCTGGCGGCACCGGCGGCGGAGTGCTGCGAGGCATCGGTTTCGGCAGGCACACCCGCGGCGGAAGGCCGCTCGGCGGCGCTCGCGGCACCGGCGGCGGAGTGCTGCGAGGCATCGGTTTCGGCGGACACACTCGCGGCGGGAGCGAGTTCGGCAGGGCTCGCGGCGCTCGCACGGGGAGCTTGTTCGGCAGGACTCGCGGCGCTCGCGGCGAACCAGTCCGACTCGCCGGCCGCGTCCTCGTCCGTCCTGCGCAGATGCCCGAAAGCCTCCCCAACCGCGCGAGGATCCCGCGGCTCCTCAGCCGCAGCGCCCCCGAACCAGTCGTGCGGCTCCCCCGCTCCGCTCACGCCGCGTCCTCGGCGTCTCCGTACAGGGCCAGCGCCTCGGAGGCGGTTTTGCGGACCTGGTCGGCCAGGGCCGGGGGGTCGACGATGCGGCCGTCGGCGCCGAGGCGGAGGACCAGGCGGAGGATGCGGCCCTGGTCGGGGGCTCGCAGGGCGATGCGCAGGCCCCCTTCGGGCAGCTCTTCGACGCCTTCGTTGGGGTAGTTCTCCGCCACCCAGCGGGCGTGGCGGGTGACCTCCAGGGTGACCAGGGGGTCGTCCGCCGCGGGTCGGAGGACGCCGTCGTCCAGGTCCTGGGGCTCGGCGGACTCCGGGATCTCGGCGGCGACGTCCAGGACGTCGATGGCGACTATGCGGGACAGGCGGAAGACGCGGACCGCCTCGCTGCGGCGGCACCAGCCCTCCAGGTAGGCGTGGCCGTCGGAGAGGATCACGCGCATCGGGTCCACGTCGCGCTCGGTGACCTGGTCGCGGGACGGGACGAAGTACTCCAGCCGCAGGCGGCGGCCCGAATCCAGGGCCTGGCGGATGCGGTCCAGGACGGTGGCGCGCGCCTCGAAGGCGACCGTCACGCGCTGGGAGGCCTCCGCGCCGCGTTCGCCGGCGGCCTCCTCCAGCTTGGCGATGGCGCGCAGCAGGGCGTCGCGGTCGGCGACGCCGGGGAGCTGCGCCAGCGCGCGCAGGGCGACCAGCAGGGCCACCGCCTCGCGCACCGAGAAACGCAGCGGCCGGACGATGGCCTCGGCGTTCTCCAAGTGGATGGTGCCGCCCTCGCCGATGTGCGCTTCCATCAGGTCGTCCGGCAGGCCGCCGGGCAGCCCGCACATCCACAGCGTCTCCAGGTCCTTGCGGAGCTGCTTCTCGGAGACGTTGAACTCGCCGGCCACCTCGGTCAGCTTCGCGCCCTCGTGCTCCAGCAGGTAGGGCACCAGGTTCAACAGCCGGCGGACCTGGGCCGCGGCGCCGCTCATCGGGTGGCTCCCGTCATCTCGCCGGTGTCGGAGCGGTCGGCGCCGGCCTGCGCACCGATTTTGGAATGGGTACCGATCTCGGAATGGGTACCGATCCGGGCTCCGGGGTGCGTCATCTCGTCGCTGGCGGCCAGCGCGTTGCCCGCGACGGCGGCGCGCAGCCGGTTGATCACCGCGGCGCGCAGCTCCGGGGGCTCCAGAACCTGCACGTCGGGGCCGAACTCGGCGAGCCAGCCGGCCATGCCGGTGTTGCGCGGCACGGTCAGCACGTCCCAGCCGGTCGGCTCGCCGTCGAGCAGTTCCTGTTCGCATTCGGTGGCGCGGCGGCGGAGCAGGAAGCCGGTCTCGGCCCGCAGCCGCAGCCGGGCCGTGCCGACGTTGCGGTTCTGCTTCCAGGCGAAGTCGGCGACCTTGGCGTGCACGTCCATGTCGGCGGGCACCGGCTCGGTCAGGTGCCCGGCCATCAGCACCGGCTCCCCGACGATCCGGTCCAGCCGGAACATGCGGTCGGCGCCGCGGTCGCGGTCGTAGCCGGCCAGGTACCAGTGCCCGCGCCAGGAGTCGATGGCCCACGGCTCGACCTTGCGCAGCGCCGGGTCCACCTCGCCGGACTTGCGGTAGCGGAAGGACACCGGGCGCCGGTCGCAGATGGCCTGCAGCAGCGGCTCGAAGGCGCCGGTCTCGGTGCGCACCCGCGGCTCGATCCCGGACTGGCTGATGTCGCCGACCTCGATGCCCGCGCTCTTGAGCTTGAGCAGCGCCGAAGAGGCGTCGGAGGCCAGGACCGCCTGCTGCCAGAAGCGCGCGGCCACGCCGAGCACCGCCGCCTCGTCCCGCTCCAGGCGGATCTCGGGCAGGTTGTAGGAGTCCTTGGGGATGCGGTAGCCGATCTCGTCCTCGAACAGCGCGCTGTTGGTACCGGTCTCCAGCGGGATGCCCATCTCGCGGAGCTCGTCCTTGTCCCGCTCGAACATACGCTCGAAAGCGTCGTCCGTGGGGCACTCCCGATACGGCTCCAGGGTGGCGCGCAGGCGCTCCTTGGTCACGTACTGCTTGGACGCGAGCAGGCAGATGACCAGGTTCACCAACCGCTCGGTCTTCGTGGCGGGCATCGACGCTCTCCTACAACAACTCGGCTACGCGTGAACGGTAGCGCTAATCGATGGCGTGGCGCAGCGTCGTACACATTGGCGAACACGAATGGGTGACGACGGGTCGGCTAACTAAGGGTCACCGGGCCGGTAGCGTGGGGCGGGTGATCCGGTGGCGGCGTGGGGTGGTGGCAGCAGTTGGCCGCGCCTGGCGCGGTTCTCTAGAGGTAGATGTAACGGCTGCGGACGGACAGTTGTTCCGCGCACTCGCTTATCCGGCGCTGGTCGGACAGCCTGAGGTCGGCGACGAGGTACTGCTGTCGGTCACGGCGCTGGAGCTGGGGTTGGGGACCGGCGGCTATGCGCTGGTCGTAGCGATCCCTGCGCGGCTTCCTGAGGACACCCCTCTGCAGGGGCACATGGTCAAGGCGCGCTATACGCCGTTGCAGACAGTTGTAGACGGCGCTGAGGAGCGCTACCCGGAACTAGCGACAGCATCGTCCCTGGATGGGATGCCGGTAGTAGTGGCCGATCTGCACTCGGCTCTTCCTGCCGTACTCGCGGGGATCCGCGCGGACCGTCCCTCTGCGCGCGTCGCCTATGTGATGACTGATGGAGGAGCGCTCCCCCTGTGGTTCTCACGGAGCGTAGACGCATTGCGCTCGGCAGGGTGGCTCGCGGCGGGCACCGTCACGGTCGGGCAGGCGTTCGGCGGGGATCTGGAGTGTGTGACGGTGCACAGCGGACTCCTCGCGGCGCGCCACGTGTTAAAGGCAGACGTCGCGATCGTCACGCAGGGGCCTGGGAACCTCGGAACCGGAACCGAGTGGGGATTCTCGGGCGTCGCGTGTGGCGAGGCGATCAACGCCGCAGGGGTTCTCGACGGCCGACCCATCGCCGCGCTGCGTGTCTCCTCAGGGGATGCGCGCGAGCGGCACCAAGGGTTGAGTCATCACAGCCTCACCGCGTATGGAAAGGTCGCGTTGGCGCGCGCAGAAGTAGCGCTGCCGGACCTTGACGACACCTTCTGGAGCAGCGTCGCTTCGCAGACTGCGGAGCTGGAGCAGAGGCATACGGTCATTCGCGTACCGGTCGACGGGCTGGACGCGGCTCTGCGTTCCTGTCCGGTAAAGCTGAGCACCATGGGCCGCGGCTTGGACGAGGACTACGCGGCGTTCCTCGCCTCGGCGTGCGCGGGCCGACTGGCGGTCTAGCCACCTGCACCAGTCTGTCAGCACTATGGGATGCTGCACTCCTGAATGGCGAGACCCGGGAGGGACGTTGTCCGTGGAAGAGAGCGTCGGAGAAGGCAGGATCGACGACGATCAGGCCGAAGAAGGCGTCGGGGAAGTCAGCATCGGGGAAGTCAGTGTCGGCGAGGGACACGAGGAACACCTCGTGACGCCGGTCGAGCGCAAGCTCCGGGCGGTCCCGGTCCTCATCCTGAGCTGCGTCGTGTTCGGTCTGGCGGCGGCGGCGTTCGCCTGGACGACGCTGCGCGTCCACGACCGCCAGGTGTCGGCGGAGACGAACGAGAAGGCGATCGCGTTCCTGCTGGGGACGCCGGGGCTGCAGACCTCCGAGCAGGCGGCGCTCGGCGGCGGCTCGGTGACCGCGTTCTACTCCCCCAAGCTGCACCGGTTCGCGATCACCGGCCACGACCTCCCCGCGCTCAAGGCGGGGCGGACCTACGAGTTCTGGTACCGCACCGGCGCGGGCCAGCCGGCGCAGGAGGCGGGCACGTCGCGCTTCGACGCGCCGCAGAACGACATCGTCGTGGTGTCGATCCCGGCGCCCGCCGCCTCGCTGGTGGTCTCGGTCGAGTCCTCGGGCGGCACGCACACGCTGTTGGGGACGCCGATCGCCGAGCTGACGCTGGATTAGCCGCGCCGGGTCAGTCGCGGCCGAGGCGACCCGGCCGGGGTCCGGCTACTCGGCGATCAGCAGATCGCCGGCCAGCACCGCGAACAGCGTCCCGGTCACCGCGTCGACGACCCGGCGCGCCCGGGCGTAGGCCGCCGCGACGCGCTTGGCGGAGAACAGGCACGCCACGAGCACGTACCAGGCCACGCCGATCGCCGGGATCGCCACGCCGATCGCGGTGCGGTACTCCCAGTCCACGTGCGGTGGGAGCAGCGCGGCGAAGACGCTGGAGAAGAAGACGGCGGCCTTCGGGTTGCCGATGTTGCACAGGAAGCCGGCCCGGAAGGCGGACACGGCGCCCCGGGAACGGACGCCCGCGGCGCCTGCGGCCGGGCCGTGCACGCGGCGGCGCGCGGCCGAGCGCAGGAGCTGGAAGGCCAGCCACAGCAGGTAGGCGGCGCCGGCCACGCGCACCGCCTCGAACACCGGCTGGAAGCGGACCAGGAGCACGGTCAGGCCGACCAGACTGGTGGTCGCCCAGATGGCCATCGCGGCGGCGACGCCGAGGCCGACGAAGACCGCGTCGCGGCGGGAGCGCGCGACCGAGGCGTGGGAGACGGCGAGGAAGTCGGGGCCGGGGATCAGCAGGGCCAGGGTCCAGACGGTCAGCAAGGCGGCGAAGGACGCGACAGGCATACCGACGATACTGCCATGCGGGGAGCGCTGCGGGGCAGGTCGGAGGGCCGGTTCCGGGCCACTCGCCGCGGATTGGCCTGGTGCCCGCCGCCGGCGGACGCACCGAACGCACTGAACGTATCGGACACGCCGCACACGCCGGACACGCCGATGGCCGTCCCGGAGCCCGGGACGGCCATCGATGGCACTCGCCAATCGCTCGAAGGCGGCTCGCTCAGCTCACGCCGAGCAGGTCGACCACGAAGATCAGCGTCTCGCCCGGCTTGATCGCGCCGCCGGCGCCGCGGTCGCCGTAGCCCAGGTGCGGCGGGATGACCAGCTTGCGCCGGCCGCCGACCTTCATGCCGGCCACGCCGCGGTCCCAGCCGGCGATGACGCGGCCGCCGCCCAGCGGGAACTCGAAGGCCGAGCCGCGGTTCCAGGAGGCGTCGAACTCTTCTCCGGTGGAGTAGGCGACGCCGACGTAGTGCACCTTCACCTGCTGGCCGGCCGTGGCCTCCGCGCCGGTGCCGACGGTGATGTCCTCGATGACCAGGTCCGCGGGGACCGGGAAGTCGGGGAAGTCGATCTCAGGCTTTTCAAGACTCATGGGCTTGCTGTTCCCAATCCTGCTCGGGGATGGACTTCTCGTTACGCTATCAGGGCGTCTTCGGCGGCCACCGCCGCGTCACCGGGCGTCCAGGATGTCCACGACGAACACCATCGTGTCCGTGCCCTGGATCCCGGCGTTCGGCTGGCCCTGCGCGCCGTAGCCCTTGTCCGGCGGGATCACCAGCAGCACCCGGGAGCCCACGGTCTGGCCGATCAGGCCCTCGTCCCAGCCCTGCACGACCGAGCCGACGCCGATCTGGGTAGCGAAGATCGACTTGCTCTTGCTGAACGAGGAGTCGAAGATCTGGCCGGTGCGCCAGACCAGGCCCTCGTACTGGACCACGATGGTCTGGCCCTTCTTCACCTGCGGGCCCTTGCCGACGATGACCGACTTGTAGACGCCTCCGGACGGCGGCTGCTTGCCGGCCGGGATGGTCACCTTCGGGTCGTCCTTGCCCACGGCCGTGGCCACGGTCGGCAGCGTCGGGTCGTTCAGCTCGCCGGTACCGGCCGGGATGTCGGCCTGGACCGACGGGTACACGCCGATGATGTCGAGATCGAAGATGATCGTGTCGGTGCCGGTGATCTGGATCTTGCCGTCGGTGCTGCCCTTGGCGCCGAAGCCGAGCGCCGGCGGGACGGTCAGCTCCACCCGGCTGCCCGCGGCCTGGCCCTTCAGCCCCTGCTCCCAGCCCGGCAGCATCTGGCCCTGGCCCTCGACCTCGGTCACCGGATGCTGGCCCTGGTCGTAGCTGCTGCCCAGGTCCGAGCCGTCACGCCAGAGCTTGGCGGTGAAGTGCAGCACCACCGCGCTGCCGTCGGTGACCTTGGCGCCGTCGCCGGGGATCTTCACCTTCACGCCGAGCTTGCCGTCCGGCTGCCCGGCCGGCACCTGGATGGTCGGCCGGACCCCGATGGCATCGGCGACCGGCGCCCCGGAGGCCCCCGAGGAGGTCGTGGAACCGCTCGGCGCGGCGGGCTTGCTCGACGACGACGAGCAGCCGGCCAGCAGCACCAGGCCGGCGGCGAGCCCGGCGAGGGCGGTCTGGGTCCGGCGGGTGGCCACGGGACGGCGCACGGGAAACCTCGAATCGGCACGTAGAGACGGAAATACGACGATCACATGTCCATGGACCGCACCACACTAGCGTGGCCCGCGCCCGGCCGGAGCCGGGAGCAGGCCACGAATACGCAAAACCAGGACGGTCGGGCGAGAACCCAGAGCGCGTTCTACCGGCCGCCGACGCCCAGCACCTGGAGCGCGGCGACACGGGCACCGGGCATGCCGCCAAGTCGCCGCACCGCCGGTCGCCGCCGACATCCGGCCTCAAACGCGACCGGCACGACCGACGCCGGCGCGCGTAACCACGCTCGCCGGCCCCAGCCGTGCCGTCACAGCCGAGCCCCGGTCACAGGGCCTCACATCGACGAAATGAGCTTCTCCACCCGCTCGTCCACCGAGCGGAACGGGTCCTTGCACAGCACGGTGCGCTGGGCCTGGTCGTTGAGCTTCAGGTGCACCCAGTCGACCGTGAAGTCGCGCCGCTGTTCCTGGGCCCGCTTGATGAACTCGCCGCGCAGGCGCGCGCGGGTGGTCTGCGGGGGGATCGACTTGGCCTGGAAGATCTCCAGGTCGGTGGCGGTGCGTTCGACCATGCCGCGCTTCTCCAGCAGGTAGTACAGGCCTCGGTTGCGGGAGATGTCGTGGTAGGCCAGGTCCAGTTGGGCCACGCGGGGCGCGGACATCGCCAGGTTGTTCTTGGCGCGATAGCGCTCGATGAGCTTGTACTTGATCACCCAGTCGATCTCCTTGGAGATCAGGTCCAGGTCGCCGGTGTTCACCGCGGTCAGGGTGCGCTCCCAGAGGTCCAGGATGCGGTCCACCGCGCCGGTGCGCAGGCCGCGCTTCTCGGCGAAGTCACGGGCCTTGGTGAAGTACTCCTCCTGTATCTCCAGGGCGCTCATCTCGCGGCCGTTGGCCAGGCGGACCTTCTTCTGGCCGGTCATGTCGTGGCTGACCTCGCGGATGGCCCGGATCGGGTTCTCCAGGGTCATGTCGCGCAGGGTGGTGCCGGCCTCGATCATCCGCAGGACCAGGTCGGTCGCTCCGACCTTGAGGAGCATCGTGGTCTCGGACATGTTCGAGTCGCCGACGATCACGTGCAGCCGGCGGTACTTCTCGGCGTCGGCGTGCGGTTC
Source organism: Catenulispora sp. GAS73 (assembly GCF_041262085.1). Taxonomy (NCBI): domain Bacteria; kingdom Bacillati; phylum Actinomycetota; class Actinomycetes; order Catenulisporales; family Catenulisporaceae; genus Catenulispora; species Catenulispora sp. GAS73. Next base: position 376,917 of record NZ_JBGCCM010000006.1, on the reverse strand, counting down.
GTCGCGGGTGTTGATGATCGGGCGGGAGCGGGTGGTGGCGCTGGAGACGCCCTCCCAGATGTGCTCGGCGCGCTGCGAGACGCAGTAGACCGCGCCGCGCGGGGTGGCCAGCACCTTGCCGGCGCCGCAGATCAGCTGCCGGGTGACCAGGAACGGGATCAGCACGTCGGCCAGGCGGGAGAACTCGCCGTGCCGGCCCACGAGGTAGTTCTCGTGGCAGCCGTAGGAGTTGCCGGCCGAGTCGGTGTTGTTCTTGAACAGGTAGACGTCCCCGGCGATGCCCTCCTCGTGCAGGCGCCGCTCGGCGTCGGCCAGCAGCCCCTCCAGGATCCGCTCGCCGGCCTTGTCGTGGACGATCAGCTCGCGCACGGAGTCGCACTCGGGGGTGGCGTACTCCGGGTGCGAGCCGACGTCCAGGTACAGCCGCGCGCCGTTGCGCAGGAAGACGTTGCTGGAGCGCCCCCAGGACACGACGCGGCGGAACAGGTAGCGGGCGACCTCGTCCGGGGACAGACGGCGCTGTCCGCGGAACGTGCAGGTGACCCCGTATTCGTTTTCTAGCCCGAAGATCCGCCGGTCCATGATGACCACCTTTTGCCGCGTTAGACTTAATCTGCGTCAGCCCTCTGCGTCGTTGTTCGACTGCCGCTTTGTCAGGACTCTTCAGGAGTCCTCTTCCTCGCCGAGGATGTCGTCCACCGCGCCGAGCACGTCGCCGTCGTCGGCGGGCACGGACTTGGCGGCCGGCGGGTTCGTGGTGCCGGTCTCGCCGCTGTCGCCGGCGCCCTCGTCGTCCTTCTTGCCACCGTCGGCGCCGTCGCCGTCGCCGTCCACGCCGAGCAGCCGGGACAGCGCGGGCCCGGTGATCCGCCGGAACTTGCGCACCTGGCTGCGGTTCCGGTCCAGGACCGCGACCTCCAGCTGGTTCGGGGCCAGGGTGCGCGGCTCGGTGCCGTCCCGGCCCAGGGCGTCCACGGCGGCGTTCAGGACCGTCTCCAGCGCGGCGTTCTCCTCGTAGGAGGACTCCAGCACCTGGTTCACCGCGTCCGCGGCGCCACCGAGCACCTGGAAGCCGCGGATGTCGGTGACCTGGCCGTCGAAGGTGACCCGGTAGCCCTGGTCGTCGGCGGCCTTCTCGCCGACCTCGGCCACGGCCAGCTCCACCTCGTAGGGCTTGCCCGCGCCCTCGCTGAACATCGTGCCCAGGGCCTGCGCGTAGGTGTTCGCCAGGGCCCGGCCGGTGACGTCGCGGCGGTCGTAGACGTAGCCGCGCATGTCGGCGTGCCGGACGCCGGCGATGCGCAACTGCTCGTACTCGTTGTAGCGGCCGGCCGCGGCGAAGGCGATGCGGTCGTAGATCTCGGAGATCTTGTGCAGGGCCCGCGACGGGTTCTCCCCGACGAACAGGATGCCCTTGTCATAGAAGATGACTGCCACGGACCGGCCACGCGAGATGCCCTTACGGGCATACTCGGCCCGGTCCTTCATGATCTGTTCGGGCGAGACGTAGAACGGCGTCGTCACGACGGGTCACTCCTGACTTCGGACCGAGGTCTGCAAGATAATTGATTCAGCACTGCGAACCCGAAGTTATCGCAGCGGGGAGCGGGGACCGTCGGGAACCGCGCGGCGGGCGTCCATGATGCCCTCGACGAGCGCGGAGAGTTCCTCGTCCGGCAGCCGCCGGTAACCGTCCTCGGTGACCACCGCGACGACCGGATAGATCTTGCGGAACAGGTCGGGGCCGCCGGTGGCCGAGTCGTCGTCGGCGGCGTCGTAGAGCGCCTGCACGGCCGCGACCGCGGCGTCCTCGGCGCTGAAGTCCGGGCGGAACAGCTTCTTGAGCGCGCCGCGGGCAAACATCGATCCGGAGCCGACCGAGTAGAAGTCGTGCTCCTCGTACATGCCGCCGGTGACGTCGTAGCTGAAGATGCGGCCCTCGCCGGTCTCCTCGTCGTAACCGGTGAACAGCGGGACCACGGCCAGACCCTGCATCGCCATGGCGAGGTTGCCGCGGATCATGGTGGCCAGGCGGTTGGCCTTGCCGTCGGTGGAGAGCGTGACGCCCTCGATCTTCTCGTAGTGCTCCAGCTCCAGCTGGAACAGCCGGACCACTTCCACGGCCAGCCCGGCGCTGCCGGCGATGCCGACCGCGGAGAACTCGTCGGCCGGGAACACCTTCTCGATGTCGCGCTGGGCGATGAAGTTGCCCATCGTGGCCCGGCGGTCGCCGGCCAGCAGCACGCCGCCGGGGAAGGTGATGGCCACGATGGTGGTGCCGTGCGGCGCGATGTCCTGCGCGGACATCGTGCCGGCGGCGCCGGCCGGCAGGGAGCGCCCGCCGGGCAGGAACTCGGGGGCGAAGCCCTTCAAGAACTCGCTGAAAGAGGAGATGCCCGGCGTGAGGAACGCCTGCGGCAGACCGCCCCGAGAGCCCCAGTCCGCGTTGGATTCCACTTCAGCAATCCCCTTCTATTAAGGTTCGTACGCAATCGGACCTTGATGTGGTGCGACCCTAGTAGATCGCGAACCTCACTGGCCACCCTTCTGGACGAAGCCCCGGACGAAGTCCTCGGAGTTGGCCTCCAGCACCTCGTCGATCTCGTCCAGCATCGAGTCCACGTCCTCGGAGAGCTTCTCCTGGCGCTCCTGCAGGTCGCTGCTCGCCTCGGTGGCGGTTTCCTCGACCTCTTGCTTGTCCCGGCTGGCGTGCTGCTGGCCACCGCGTTCGTCCGCTGCCATCTCAGCCCTCTCCCACTCCTCGGCAAGGTTGCCGATCTTCCTCACTCTAGCTTCAACTTCCCCCGAACGGAGGTATTCCACGCGTGCTCTCGATAGCGAATAAATTACGTTTGTGGAATTCTTCGGACCAGCGCCGAAGCGGCGCTGGTCCGAATGTCGGAACGTTTCGTCTCAGCCCTCGGTCAGTGCCCGCACCAGATCCTCCGCGGTACGGCTTCGATCGATCAACGCTTGGACGTGCTGCTTGGTTCCGCGCGTCGGTTCCAGTGTCGGCACCCTTTGCAACGATTCGCGACCGGGGACGTCGAAGATCACCGAGTCCCAGGACGCGGCGGCCACGGAGTCGGCGTACTTGTCCAGGCACCGGCCCCGGAAGTAGGCCCGGGTGTCCTCCGGCGGATGGTCCACCGCCTGCCGGATCCGCGCGTCGGTGGTGATGCGCTCGAACCGCCCGCGGGCCGCCAGGCGCTGGTACAGGCCCTTCTCCGGACGGACGTCGGAGTACTGCAGGTCGACCAGCTCCAGCCGCGAGGAGTCCCACTCCAGGCCGTCCCGCTTGCGGTAGCCCTGCAGGATCTCGTACTTGGCGACCCAGTCCAGCTCCCTGGACAGCGACATCGGGTCCGACTCCAGCCGCGTGAGCACCGACTCCCAGCGCTCCAGCACGTCCTTGGTGACGTCGTCCACGTCGACGCCGTAGCGGTCCTCCACGAACTTGCGGGCCTGCTCGCAGTACTCCATCTGCAGCTGCACCGCGGTGAGCTTGCGGCCGCTGCGCAGCGTCACCAGCTGCCGCAGCGTCGGGTCGTGGCTGACCTGGTGCAGGGTGCGGACGGGTGAGTCCACCGACAGGTCGGTGGACATGAAACGCTCCTCGATCATCGCCAGGACCAGCGCCGTGGTGCCCATCTTCAGGTAGATGGAGATCTCGGCCAGGTTGGCGTCGCCGATGATGACGTGCAGCCGGCGGTAGCGCTCGGGGTCGGCGTGCGGCTCGTCGCGGGTGTTGATGATCGGGCGCTTGAGCGTGGTCTCCAGGCCCACCTCGACCTCGAAGAAGTCGGCGCGCTGGGAGATCTGGAAGCCGTGCGCGCGGCCGTCCTGGCCGATGCCCACCCGGCCGGCGCCGGTGACCACCTGCCGGGAGACGAAGAACGGGGTCAGGTTGCGGACGATGTCGGCGAACGGGGTGGTGCGCTGCATGAGGTAGTTCTCATGCGAGCCGTAGGAGGCGCCCTTGTTGTCGGTGTTGTTCTTGTACAGGTTGATCGGCGCGGTGCCGGGGATCTCGGCGGCCCGGCGCGAGGCCTCGGCCATGATCCACTCCCCGGCCTTGTCCCAGATCACCGCGTCGCGCGGGTTGGTGACCTCCGGCGAGGAGTACTCGGGGTGCGCGTGGTCGACGTACAGGCGCGCGCCGTTGGTGAGGATCACGTTGGCCAGGCCCGCGTCCTCGTCGGTGAGCTGGCTGGCATCGGCGATGTCTCGGGCCAGGTCGAACCCCCGGGCGTCACGCAGGGGGTTCTCTTCCTCGAAGTCCCAGCGCGCGCGGCGGGCCCGGTGCATGGCCGCCGCGTAGGAGTTGACGATTTGAGAAGAGATCAGCATCGCGTTGGCGCCGGGGTTCCCTGGTACGGAGATGCCGTACTCGGTCTCGGTGCCCATGATTCGCCACACGCTCATACCGGCCACCTTATTCCGCGGGGGTGACGTGTGGCAGTGCCTTGTGCACGGTTTTTGCTGGGGTGATGGGTTGCCACTCGGTGTGTGTACCCGGGGGGTGATCAATGAATCGTGGGCGGACGCCGGGTTACAGGCCCGGACAAAGCACGCGCCGCCCGCGCGCTGTCGCATTCGACAGCCCGCGGGCGGCGCACAGGCCTTGACGGGTTTACAGGTACTGGCCGGTGCTCGCGATGGTGTCGATCGAGCGGCCGGTGTCACCGCCCCGCTTGCCGGTGACCAGCGTGCGGATGAACACGATCCGCTCGCCCTTCTTGCCGGAGATGCGGGCCCAGTCGTCGGGGTTGGTGGTGTTGGGCAGGTCCTCGTTCTCCTTGAACTCGTCGACACAGGCGCCGAGCAGGTGGGAGACGCGCAGGCCCTTCTGCTTGTGGTCCAGGAAGTCCTTGATCGCGGACTTCTTCGCGCGGTCGACGATGTTCTGGATCATCGCGCCGGAGTTGAAGTCCCGGAAGTACATGACCTCCTTGTCCCCGTTGGCGTAGGTGACCTCCAGGAACCGGTTCTCGTCGATCTCGCTGTACATCCGCTCGACGGTGGCCTGGATCATCGCCGTGACCGTCTCCTGCCGGTCCCCGTGGTGCTCGGCGAGGTCGTCGGCGTGCAGCGGGAGCTCGGAGGTGACGTACTTGCCGAAGATGTCCTTGGCCGCCTCGGCGTCCGGACGCTCGATCTTGATCTTGACGTCCAGCCGGCCCGGGCGCAGGATCGCCGGGTCGATCATGTCCTCGCGGTTGGAGGCGCCGATGACGATGACGTTCTCCAGGCCCTCGACACCGTCGATCTCCGAGAGCAGCTGCGGGACGATGGTGTTCTCCACGTCCGAGCTGATGCCGCTGCCGCGGGTGCGGAACAGCGAGTCCATCTCGTCGAAGAACACGATGACCGGGGCGCCCTCGCTGGCCTTCTCACGAGCCCGCTGGAAGACCAGGCGGATGTGCCGCTCGGTCTCGCCGACGTACTTGTTGAGCAGCTCAGGGCCCTTGATGTTGAGGAAGTAGCTCTTTACGTTGTCCGAGCCGGTCACTTCCGCGACCTTCTTGGCCAGCGAGTTGGCCACCGCCTTGGCGATCAGGGTCTTGCCACAGCCGGGAGGCCCGTACAGGAGCACGCCCTTGGGCGGCCGGAGCTTGTGCTCCTTGAACAGGTCAGGGTGCAGATACGGGAGCTCGACGGCGTCCCGGATCAGCTCGATCTGGCCGTCCAGGCCGCCGATCTCCAGGTAGGAGATGTCCGGGACCTCCTCCAGCACGAGGTCTTCGACCTCGGACTTGGGGATGACCTCGTAAACGTAGCCGCTGCGCGGCTCCATCAGCAGGGCGTCGCCGGGGCGCAGCTTGACGCCGGGTTCCAGCAGCGGCTCGGCCAGGCGCACCACGTGCTCCTCGTCGGTCCGCCCGGTGACCAGGGCGCGGCTGCCGTCCTCCAGGATCTCCTTGAGGCTGACGATCTCCCCGACGCTCTCGAAGCCGAACGCGGCGACGACATTGAGCGCCTCGTTCAGCATCACCTCCTGGCCGGGGTGCAGCGTGCCGGGCTCGATGGACGGGCTCACCGACACCCGCATCTTGCGGCCGCCGGTGAAGATGTCGGCGTTGCCCTCGCCGGCGTCCTCCAGGAACACCCCGAAGCCGCTGGGCGGCTGTGCGAGGCGGTCGATCTCCTCCTTCAACGCCACGATCTGGTCGCGCGCTTCGCGCAGCGTCGCCACCAGGCGCTCGTTCTGGCTCGTGAGCCCGGCCACAGTGGCCTGCAACTCGTTGATCCGCTCCTCCACGGCCCGGCCGCCCCTCGGGGCGTCCGCGGCGTCGCGGAGCCTGCGCCGCAGGACGGCGATCTCCTGCTCCAGGTACGTGACCTGGGCAGAGAGGTCATCCGACCCGCGCGCCGAGCGGCCGGCGCCCTCGCGGATGTCGTCGTCGTGTGCTGGCACGGTCCTCACCTCCCGCCGGAAGCTGCGATGCTCAAGAACTTCCTTGCTGCTGTCCTGCCTAGCGGAAGCGTTCTTGAAACCGCTGAATGTTGTGCAGTTGCCGCCACCGGGTCCGGACACGGCACACCCCGCGTATCCGGAACTCGGGTGCTCTTCGTAGGAACAACAAGGCCTGTCGTCATCACGATTCCCCCTCACTCGGCTGGTTATGTGGAGCCGGCCCGGAGTTGTGATCCCGATCCTTGCCCACAGGTGATGCTTTGTCGAGGACAATCGATCAACGACCGGGGGTCCCGGATCGTTCGCGGCGGCGGCTTGGTAGCGTCTGGAAACTATGACGGTTACCACTGACACGGATGCCCTAGAGGTATGGATCAATCACGATCTGTGCACCGGAGACGGCATCTGCGCCCAGTACGCGCCGGACGTGTTCGAACTCGACATCGATGGTGTCGCTTATGTGAAGAACGGACCGGACGCGGAGTTGCTGACCGGACCCGAGGCGCGGGTCCCGGTCCCGGTGGATCTGGTGCTGGCGGTCATCGACTCGGCCCGGGAATGTCCCGGGGAGTGTATTCACGTCCGGCGGGCCTCGGACCAGGTGGTCGTCGCCGGCCCGGACGCCGAGGCGGCTTGAGTCGCGAGCTGGACGACGAAGCGGCATAGGCGCGCGAGCTGGACGGCGGGAGACCAGTTCCGCCCCAGCTCGGCACCAGTCTCGGCCGCCGTCGTGCTCCTCGCGGCCCGATCGAACCTTTCCCTCAATCGCTAACCCAGACGCATGACCGCCCGTCCAGGTTGCCGGTCAGGCCCAGGTTCGCTCGATCGGGTGACCACCCAGGTCGTACGGCTGGGCGAACACCGGTATCAGCCGGGTCGGGCCGCCCACCGGATGCAGCCGCTCGGGGGCGTCGGTGTGGATCGGGACGACGGTCCGCGGCGCGACCCGGTGCACCAGCGTGTGCAGGTCGTCGCCGGTGGCGTGGCCGAAGGAGCCGATCCGGCGCAGCGGGATGCCCAGGACCTCCAGCCACTCCATGAACAGCGCCCAGCGCGACTCGAACGGCCCCAGCGGCTCGCCGTTGGCGTGCAGCCACACGGTGCGCTCGCCGACCGGCAGGTCCGCCAGATCCGGGATGCCGCGCAGGTCCCGCAGGTCCGGCTGGTAGACGAAGGCCCCCGGATCGGCCTTCACGGCCTCCAGGCCGACCTCGGAGTAGGCCGCCACGCCCTCGACCCCGAGCTCGCGCAGGAAGACCGCGACCGGGTCGCCCCAGAGCACGCGGCGCCCGGCGGCGTCGGCCACCTCGACGAACTCCCGGACCCGCTCCAGGTCGCGCGGGTACATCGCGAGCAGCACCAGGTCCCCGCGCGCCTCGTCCAGCACGGCGGCGAAGTCCCGGACGACGTCGTCCTCGGTGCGCACCGGCCCCGGGAACACCGGCAGCCCCAGAGCCGTACCCTCGGTGACGAACATCTCACAGCCCGTGGCGCGCTCGGCCAGCCGCCAGGCCCGCTCCGGCGCGCGGCCGTGGAACCGGATGTCGCCGGTGAACGCCAGCACGCCGTCGGAGGTGGTGACCAGGTAGCCGCTGGCCCCGGGCACGTCGTGGTCGACGGTGATCCGCTCCACGGTCATCGGGCCGAAACGCAGCGGCTGCTCGTCGGCCAGCGGCCGCCAGTCCGGGTCGCCGCCGGGCAGGCCGTCGCCGGCGGCGCTCAGCGCGCGCATCACGGCGATGGTCTCCGGGGCGGCGTGAACCTCAATTCCCGGCCTGAGGGTTCCGACCAGACCGCAGTGGTCGATGTGCGCGTGGCTGACGAAGACCGCCGTCGCCGGGCCCTCCTCCCCCAGTGAGTCCCCCAATTCGAGCATCGCCGGGTCGTAGACGCCGGGCAGCCGCGGCGCCGCGCCGACCCGCAGCCGGTCGGCCAGATAGCGGTGCTCCCTGGGCACGACAGGGGGCCGGAACAAGTCGGTGCCTCGGGGGATGTCGAGCCCGAAATCGAGCAGGACGCGGTGGTCGCCCTCGGTGATCAGGACCTTGCTGGAGCCGATGACGCCGACCCCGCCCCAGAACTCGACGGATGCTGCCATGGAGATACGTGTTCTCTTCCTATTGAATTAACGCGCTGCTCCGGCCCAGGCGAAGATGCCGGGCAGGATGTCCTCGACCACCGGGGCGATCACCGTCGCGGGGCCGTCGGCGCGGCCGAACCGGTCGATGTAGCCGGCACGGGCGCCGACCGCCATCGCGGGTTCGATCTCGTTGAAGTAGTGGTCGCCGAGCGAGAAGAGCTCGGCGGCCGGCCGGTCGGCCAGCTCCGCGGCGATCCAGCGCCGCAGTCCCTCGGGTTTGTTCGCTCCGGAGACGACCTCCTCGAACAGCGGGGTGACCCCCAGCCGGTCCAGCAGCGGCGCCAGGCCGCCGGCGGGGCTGTTGGTGGCCAGGACGATGCGCACGTCACCGCGTAGCTTCTCGAAGGCCTCGACGAGCGCCGGGACCGCGGTGACCCGGCAGGACGCGGTCAGCATGTACTGCCGGCTGGCCAGGAAGGCCTGCTCGGTCGCCGCCGGGCCCACCCCGGACAGCGCCGCGAGCCCGGCCGCGGCGCCCCAGGCGTCGACCGAGCTGCGCAGCACCGCGGCCGCCGACTCGTCGGCGACCCGGTCCGCGGCGGCCACGCCCTGTTCGAGGTAGGCCTCGAACAGGTCCAGGAACCGGCCGCGCCACTCGTTCGGCAGACTGCCGGCGGCGTGCTCGGCGTAGAAGCGGACCGGGCCGTCGTCGCGGTAGACGGTCCCGTCGAAGTCCACGGCCAGGACCGGGCGGCGGTCCGGCGGCGTTGAGGCCGTCCTAGTGAAATCCGTTCTCGGCTCAGCCACGGACGCCTCCGGCCGCGGACAGCGCACCGCGGATGAACTGCCGCTGCAGCAGCAGGAAGAACACCATGACCGGCAGCGTGGTGAAGGTGACCGCCGCGGCCAGGCCCGGGAAGTCGGTGCCCTCGGCGTTGGCGAACGTGGACAGCCCGACCTCGACCGGCTGCACCGTACTGGAGGACTCCATGTTGGAGCTGGTCATGATCACCGGCCACAGGAACGAGTTCCAGGAGCCCAGGAACACGTTGATGGCGATGATGACCAGCGCCGGGCGCACCATCGGCACGCCGATCGAGCGCAGGAAGCGCAGCCGCGAGGCGCCGTCCAGCGCCGCGGCGTCCAGGATCTCCGAGGGCATGGTCAGGAAGAACTGACGGACCAGGAAGATCCCGAACACGCTGGCGCCCCACGGGATGATCTGGATCCAGTAGGTGTTCAGCAGGTGCAGGTCGTTGGCCAGCACGTAGTCCGGAATGATCAGCACCGTGCCGGGCATCATCAGCACGGAGAGCACGACCAGCGTCAGCACCTTGCGACCGGGGAAGCGCAGCACGCCGAAGGCGAACCCGGCCAGCAGCGAGGTCACCAGACACAGCGCCATGGTGCAGGAGGCGATCAGGATGGTGTTCGCGAACAGCCGCACCCACGGCGCCGAGTGCCAGGCCCGCGACCAGTTCGACCAGTCCCAGTGCGGCACCAGCAGCGGCGGGAAGTTGCTGAACTCGCCGGGATGCCCAAGCGAGATCACCACCGTCCAGTAGAACGGGAAGACGAACGCCAGCCCGATGGCGGCGGCGAGCGCGCGCCGGGCCCAACGCCCGGCGCGGCTCCCTCCCGCCATGCCGCGGGATGCCGAAAGCTTGCTCACCCCTGCGCCTTCGCGGCGGCGCAGCCGGACTGCGCGGCGTTCAGGGCGTCGGCTGGCTGCTTGCCGTTCTCCAGCGCCTCCTGGATCGCGGTGGACTCAAAACCCTGGCACTTGAAGATCCAGGAGAAGCCGGGCAGCGCGAAGGCGGTGTCCAGCTCGGAGACCGCCGCGGTCTCGTACGGGTTCTTCGCCACGAAGGCCTGCATGACCGGGTCGCTCAGCGCCTGGCTGGTCACCGGCAGGTACCCGGAGGTGGAGGCCCACTGAGCCTGCTCGGCCGGGCTGGTGATGAACTTCATGAAGGCCCAGGCCGCCGCCTTCTGGTCGGCGGTGGCCGAGGAGAACATCACGATGTTGGTGCCGGTCAGCTCGTTGACGGCGCCGGAGGGACCGGTGGGCAGCGCGGTGATGTCCAGCTTGAACTTGCCGCCGACGGTCTTGTTCTCGAAGCCGTAGCCGGCCGCCGAGGAGATGTCGAAGACGCCCTTCTGGGCGCCCAGGGCGGTCTCGCCGGGGTAGTTCTTACCGGTGGCCAGAGCGTTGGCGTCCTTCAGGTCCTTCATGTATTGCAGGGCCTTGACCACGCCGGGGTCGGTCAGGTGCGGGGTACCGTCGGCGTCGTAGAGGCCGGCGCCGTTGGCCTTGGCCAGGATCTCGAACCACTGGGTGCCGAAAGTCGCGCCGGTGGCCGAGCCCGGATCGATGGTGGAGCCGGTGACGCCGTTGGTGGAGACCGCCTTCATCACGCTGGCGTAGTCGTCCCAGGTCTTAGGCGCACTCTGGCCGTCCTTGGCCAGCAGGTCGGCGTTGGCGAACAGGATCAGCACGCTCTTGTTGAACGGCCACATCCAGGTCTTGCCGTCCGGCAGCTTCATGTCGGCCTGAATGCCCTTGTAGAACGTGGACATCTCAGCCGGGCTGTCAGTGCCGGCCAGCTCGCTGATCGGGACCAACTTCCCAGCGGCCTGGAAGTAGGAGGCCCAGCTCTCGTAGGCCTGGCCGATCGTCGGGGCGTTCCCGGCCTGCACCTCGGCCTTCTCCTTGGTGTACATCGTGCCGTAGTCCGGGTCGCCCTGGAGCTTGACGGTGATGTTCGGGTACTTCGCCTGGAAGTCGGAGACGAGCTTGTCCATCGCCGGCTTCAGGGTGCCGATGGTCATCGCCTCCTCGAAGGTGATGGTCACCGGCCCGGTGGGCACGGCGAGCTCGGTACCGGAGCCGCCGGCCTTGCCCGACGAGCCGGAGTCGGACTTCGGCGTGGAGGCGCCGCCGCCGGCGCACGCCGTCGTGGCGAGGGCGAGAGCGGCCAGCCCGGCGGCCGCGGTGATGCGCTTGCGCATGATGGTTCAGGTCTCCCGATTTGAGGGGTTTCGGTGGCAGTGCGGAACTAGAACGAGAGGTGGAGCTAGATGTGCGGTGCTGCGGATCAGACGAGAGCGTGCGACTCGCCGTTGGCCGCGGTACGGCGCCGGACGAGCGTGAAGAAGACGGTGATGGCGAACAGGACCACGGCCAGCGCCGCCCCGTAGCCGGTGTCGCTGAACAGGAAGGCCTCCTGGTAGACCAGGTAGCTCAGGGTCGTGGTGGCGTACGCCGGGCCACCGCTGGCCAGCTGGTAGAACTGGGTGAAGGCCTGCAGCGAGGTGATCGCGGTGATGGCGACGACGAACACGGTGACCGGCTTGAGCTGGTGCCAGGTGACGTGCCAGAACTCCTGCCAGCCCGAGCACCCGTCGACCCGCGCAGCCTCCGACAGCTCGTTGGACAGCGTCGCCAACCCGCCGAGGAACACCACGGTGGTGAAGCCGACCTCATGCCACAGGCTGTAGATCACCACCGCAGGCATCGCCGAGGACGAGGACTGCAGCCACTGCGAGGTCGGCAGATGCAGGCTGTGCAGGATCCAGTCGGCCAGCCCGAACTTGTAGTTGAAGATCCAAGTCCAGATCATCGACGTGGCGATCACCGGCGTCGCATGCGGCAGGAAGAGCGCCACCCGGGTACCGTTCAGCAGCGCCCCACCGCGCTGCAACAGCAGCGCCAGCGCCAGCGAGATCGCGGTCCCACCGATCACCATCGCACCGGTGAAGTACAGCGAGTGCCACAGGCTACTCAGGAACGTCGGCTGGTTCGCCTGGAACAACCGCGTGTAGTTGCCCAGCCCCTTGAACTTGGACAACGCCGGATTCAGCGCGTTCCACTTCCACAGCGAGACGTAGAACGTGTACCCAGTCGGAATGATCACGAAGGCCAGGAACACGAGCACGGCCGGGGCCGAGTACGCCCACCCCCAGCGGGTCGCACGGAAGTCGCGGGCGGGCCTCCTGCGGCGCGCCGAGCCGGGCGGCGCGGCGACGGCGGTGGCGGCGTCGGTCGTTGCGGTCACGGCATGAGACTGTCGCGGTCGCGGATGTCATTCCCGCGACGTTTCGGTGAACAATAGACTACAAGGCTTCTTATATTCGAGATCTTGTGATGTCCTGGAATGTTGGCCAGTCCCTAACCCGGTGCACCGGCCGATACCCAGCGGCCGTGACCGCCGCCGTCACCACGACGACGGTCACGGCCGCGACCACGGCGCGCGCCACGGGGTCCGCCCCGGGCCCGGCAGGACCATGCGGGGTGTTGGTTCTGTGCCCCTCGCCGCGTCGGCGGGCGAAGCCAACCTGACCGGGCCGGTGGTGTCAAGCCGGACGAAACCGGACCACAGCAGGAGCGATCCGGCTTTACACCACCGGACCGGGCTGGTTCCGTAAGGCGACGACGCGGCGAGGGGCACAGAACCTCGGCGACCACAAGCAGCGACCGCCGCCGACCAGCGCGACGCAGGCAACAGCGTGAAGGAAGCCGACCAGTCGCGGACCGCCGCCATCAAGCAAGTCGCGCGGGTCGCCCCCCTCGCTGTAGAGCGCCCGCCGGAGGCCTCAAGGCGCCCACCACGCACGACGATTGCCGCCTACGCAACGCGTGCGCAGTGACTCGGACTTATGCGTGGTCTTGCACCCACACAACCGGCGGCCGCCAGCGCAACCCACGCCGCACAACCGAACTGCGTCCCCCCGCGAGCCCATCAACCCCTGCGCGAAGCCGTAAAAAACGCCTGTCAACCACAAACCAACCGCAGCCGGCGCACCCCTAAGGCAGCACCCGCCGAGCCATAGCCGAAGTCGTCACAGTCCCATCCTCATTAAACTCCGGATCGGCCACACTCCCAGCAGCCGGCGTAGCACCCTCCGCCGCATAATCCGCAGCGTACGCCCCCTTCGACGGCCGCCGCCGCCGCACCGGCGGCGTAACCCCGTCGGCCAGCCGCCGCGCCGTAACCAGAAAGCCGGTGTGCCCGATCATCCGATGGTCCGGACGCACCGCCAGGCCCTCGACATGCCAGCCACGCACCATCGACTCCCACGGCTGCGGCTCGGTGAAGGCGCCGTGCGAGCGCAGGGTCTCCACGGTCCGGGACAGCTGCGTGGTGGTGGCGACGTAGCAGATGACCACGCCGCCGGGCACCAGCGCCTTGGCGACCGCGTCCACGCAGTCCCAGGGCGCCAGCATGTCCAGCACGACGCGGTCGATCTCCTCGTCGACCAGCTTCTCGGCGAGGTCGCCGATGGTCAGCTCCCACGCCGGGTGCTCGGCGCCGAAGAAGGAGCGCACGTTCTTCGCCGCGATCTCGGCGAACTCCTCGCGGCGCTCGTAGGAGTGCACGCTGCCGGCGTCGCCGACGGCCCGCAGGAGCGAGCAGGTCAGCGCGCCGGAGCCGACGCCGGCCTCCACGACGCGGGCGCCGGGGAAGATGTCGGCCATCTGCACGATCTGGCCGGCGTCCTTGGGGTAGACCACGGCGGCGCCGCGCGGCATGGACAGCACGAAGTCGGACAGCAGGGGCCGCAGCGCCAGGTATTCGTTGCCGCCGGAGGTCTTCACGACCACGCCCTCGGGGGAGCCGATCAGCTCGTCGTGCTCGAAGGAGCCCTTGTGCGTGTGGTACTGCTTGCCCGTCTGCAGAGTGATGGTGCTCATCCGGCCCTTGGCGTCGGTGAGCTGAACCTGGTCACCCGGCTTGAAGAGGCCGCGACGGTGCTCCGCGCCGGTCGGGACGGTCGACTCGGGAGCGGTCGATTCGGGAGCGATCGGCTCAGAAGCGGTCAGCTCAGAAGCGGTCAGCTCAGGAGCGGTCGGCTCGGGCGCGATCGACTCAGAAGCAATCGACTCAGAAGCGGTCAGTGAGGGCGTGCTGTCCATCCCTCCAGCCTACCGGCGCTGCTGGGGCCCTCCGGACGCCGCGACCGGCGGACCGGGCGGCCCCGGCGGCTTGCCCAGGAAGGCGGCCTGCACGTCCGAGGCCGCCAGCACGCCGACGATCTCGCCGCCGGACTCGACCACCAGGTACTCCGGCGCCGGGTTGGCGCGCAGCACGTCCAGCAGGTCCTCGCCGGTGAGGTCGGCGGCGACTATCAGGTTCGCGTCCAGCGGGCGCGCCACGTCCCCGGCCTCGACCCACGGCCGGCGCTGCTCGGGGGTGGCGATCACCTGGGCCTCGTTCACCAGGCCGGTGGGCTTGTCGTTGCCGTCGACCAGGACGATGCCGCGGGCGTTGACCTCGTGCGCCCGGCGCAGCGCCTCGGCCAGCGGGGTGCGGGCCTCGACGCTGATCGCGCGGCGGGTCATCTTGCGCGCCGACAGGCCCGGGATGCGCTCCCGCAGCTTGGCCACGACCAGCGCCTGCGTCGCGCCGAACCAGATGAACATCGCCATGAAGACCGCCAGGCCCAGGCCGAAGGGCTGGATGGTGCCGTTGCGCACGTAGACCAGGTTCATCACGATGAACACCGCGATCGCGAGCACGCGCCCGGCCCACGCCGCCGCGACGGTCCCGGTCATCGGCTTGCCGCTGGCCTTCCAGACCGCGGCGCGCAGCATCTGGCCGCCGTCCAGGGGCAGGCCCGGGAGCAGATTGAACAGGGCGACGAGCAGGTTGGATGCCCAGAAGCCGAAGACCAGGGTGGCGGCGACCTTCTGCGTCAGGCTCACGTTGTCGTCGTGCGGGATGATCTCGTAGATCGCGAAGCCGATGCCGGCCAGGGCCGCGGAGGTCAGCGGGCCGACGAAGGCGATCCAGAAGGCCTTGCCGGGGGCGTCGGACTCCTTCTCGATCTCCGAGACGCCGCCGAGAAAATGGATGACGATGCGGCGTACCGGCAGGCCCAGCTTCTTGGCCAGGGCCGAGTGCGCGAGTTCGTGGACCACGACCGAGGCGTAGAGGAAGATCGCGTAGGCCAGGGACAGGACGTAGCGCCAGCCGCCGAGCTCGTTGCCGAAGTCGTTGGAGGGGTCCGTGACGTCGCCGGACTGCGGAGCGAGCAGCACCGTGATGAACGCGGCGACCACAAACCACGACGGGGAGACGTACAGGGGGATGCCGAACGGCCGGCCCAGCCGCAGGCCGGGGCCACGGACGACCTGCGCCCGGCCGGACTTGCCGCCGTCGCCTTCCGAGCCACCACTACCGGTGCTCTGCCTGCCCTCGTCGTCCGCCACGTCTTCGACTCTATGCGCAGGCGAACTTGCAAGACCACTCACCGCGCGGGCGATCTCATCACACGGAGCGCCACACGGGACCTCCGCGTGCCCCTCGACGGGGATGTCGGTACCGCCGAGTAGGGTCGAGGCCCATGGACGCGATGGACGCGATGGACGCACCCGGCACCGCTCTCCCCGTTCCGGCGACGACGAGCCCTGTGACGGTGACGTTGCCGATGGCGCTCTCGCCGTCCCGCGCGTCGGACTTCATGACCTGCCCGCTGCTGTTCCGCTTCCGCGTCATCGACAAGCTCCCGGAGCGCAAGAGCGCGGCCGCGACCCGAGGCACCCTGGTCCACGCCGTCCTGGAGCACCTCTTCGACCTGCCGACCGGCGAACGCACCCCGACCTCGGCCAGCAGCATGCTGTCCCCGGAGTGGGAGCGCATGGTCCAGGCCGACCCGGAACTGAAGGCCCTCGCCGAGGAGGCCGGCGGCGACGAGGCCTGGCTGGCCGGCGCGGTGGACCTGCTGGAACGCTACTTCCGCCTGGAGGACCCGAACCGCCTGGAGCCGGCCGAGCGGGAGCTGTTCGTCCACGCGCGCACCACCGACGGCCTGCTGCTGCGCGGCTTCGTCGACCGCCTCGACGTGGCCCCGAACGGCGCGATCCGCGTGGTGGACTACAAAACGGGGCGCGCGCCGGGACCGGCCTTCGAAGGCAAAGCCCTGTTCCAGATGAAATTCTACGCCCTGGTGCTGTGGAAGACCCGGGGCGTGGTCCCCCGCCGCCTGCAGCTGATGTACCTCGGCGGCGAGAGCCAGATCGTCACCTACGACCCCGACGAAGGCGACCTGCGAGCCACCGAACGCAAGCTGGCCGCGCTGTGGAGCGCGATCCGCGCCGCCGCCGAGCGCGGCGAGTGGCGCCCGAACCCCTCGCGCCTGTGCGACTGGTGCGACCACAAGGCGCTGTGCCCGGCTTACGGCGGGACGCCGCCGGCGCTCGGGCCGGTGGAGGTGGTCGAGGCTTCGGAGGCGGTGCCGGGGCAGCGGGGGCGGGCTGCGGCGGGGGCGGTGGCCGGGGCCGGCTCGGACGAGGCAGAGGGCTGATTCGGCGGCGGAACCACAACGCTCGGCTCGGCTGCGCTGCCGGCCCGATGAGCTGAGCCAGCAGGAGACAAGGACCTGCGGCTTGTGCGCCGAACCAGTCCGGCAAGAGGCGCTAAATTTTGGCCGCTCGGGCATATCCGGTGCTGACCTGCTGAGCTGGTTCGGCAGGCGCTAGAAAGGTGGCCCGCCGCGACAAGCAGGCGAAAAGCCCGGCATTGTGCAGCGGGACAATCCGCTCGGCACCTGCCAGCCAAGCTAGGCCGGCAAGCGCCAGGAAGATTGTCGGTCGCCGCGACAAGCAGACCAAGAGCCCGATCGTTGTGCGGCGGGACAGTCCCGCAAGAGCTGCTCGGCACCTGCCAGCGGAGCAAGGTCGGCGAGCGCCAGGAAGATTGTCGGCCCGCCGCGACAAGCAGACCAAGAGCCCGAGCATTGTGCGGCGGGACAATCCCGCAAGAACTGCTCGGCACCCGCCAGCCAAGCTAGGCCGACGAGCACTCAAGAGCTCGTACCAAGTCCGGCGCGAGCCCAAGATCCGCGCCGGCCTGCCGAATTGCGGTGAAGCGAGGCTGGCCCGGCGAAGGCACTAAACCCGCGCCGGTTCCTGCCGTTCTGTGGGGCCAGTTATCTGTCGTCCAACGTCCGCTCATCGAACAGCCGCCGCAGGAAGGCCAGGTTCACCCGCTGCAGCGAGTCCACGACCGTCACCCGCTCCCGCACTGGCACCTCCGCCGCGTGCGGGACGGCGATCACGCGGCAGCCCGCCGCGTGGCCGGCCGTGGTGCCGGTCGGGGAGTCCTCCAGGACCACGCACTGGGCCGGGTCGACGGCCAGGTGCTGGGCGGCCAGCAGGTAGGGGTCCGGGTTCGGCTTGCTGTGCTCGACGTCGTCGCCGGAGACCGTGACGCGGAAGTGGTCGCGGCCGATCAGCGGCAGGCACGCCTCCACGATGCGGCGGGAGGAGGCCGAGACCAGGGCCAGTGGTATGCCCGCCGCCTCCAGTTCCACCAGGAGGTCCTTCGCGCCCGGCATCATGGGGACGCCGTCGCGGAGGCGCTCGACCATCGCCGTCTCGATGCCGTCGGCGAACTGCTCCGCGGTGACCGGGTGGCCGGTGAGTTCCAGCAGGTACGCCGTCGAGACCTCTATCGGCTTGCCCAGCACGTGGGGATAGTGCTCGGGTCCCAGGGTGTACCCGTAACCGGCGAGCATGTCCTTTTCGGCTTGGAACCAGGTGGGCTCGGAGTCGATGAGCAGACCGTCCATGTCGAAGAACACAGCGGCCGGCGGTATGGGGTGGAGCATGCCGATCAAGATACCAACCCGCGCGGGGGCTCTTTCCCCCCTTCGATCGGCGGCTTGGCGGCGAACCCGAGAAACGTCGGCCCGCCGCGACTACTGTTGGGACTTGTGACCACAGACAGTTCCGGCTCCGCTCGTCGCCGCGGGACGGTCGCGGTCACCCTGGACCGCCCCGGACGTCGCGGGCTCCTCCGCCGTCCGGACCGCCCGGCCCGTCCCGCCTCCCCCACCCTGCGTGCCTCCCCCGCTCCGGCGACGCGGCAGTGCCACTGGCACCGTGCGCGCACCACCCACCCGCCGGACCCGATCAGAACCGAGGGCTTTGGAAAGTGACCACCACCGACGCCGCCTCCGCCTATTTCTCCAACCGCACCCGCGGGGAAGACCGCGAATGGCTCAGCACCGCCGTCGACCTCGCCTGGCGCTGCCCGCCGTCGCCGCGCGCGTTCAACGTCGGGGCGCTGATCATCGACGCCGACGACCGCGAGCTCTCCCGCGGCTGGTCCCGCGACACCGACGAGCACGTGCACGCCGAGGAATCCGCGCTGGCCCGCCTGGCCCCGAACCACCCGCGGCTGCCCGGCGCGACCATCTACTCCTCGCTGGAGCCCTGCTCGATCCGCAAGTCCCGGCCGGCCACCTGCACGCAGCTGATCATCGCCGCCGGCATCCGGCGCGTGGTGTTCGCCTGGCGCGAGCCCTCGCTGCTGGTCGAGGACTGCCAGGGCGCCGAGCTGCTCCGGGACGCCGGGATCGAGGTCGTGGAGATGCCCGAGTTCGAGCCGATGGTCAAGGCCGCGAACGCGCACCTGTTCGGCGACGCCTGACCCGTACGCCGCATCGGCGAAACGTTTGGGCGGCTCCGCTTCCGCGCCGCCGCCTACGCGCACATCGAAAGGCATATTCGCGCACTGCGCACCGCCCTAAGCGCGCACCGACCGCCGCACCGCGGTCCGCACCGCACGACGCGCCGCCGCCCTCGCTGCCGGGCCCAGATCGTCCAGATACTCCAGCAGCGCGCCGAGCTGGTCCAGGGCGCGGAACGCCGCCTTGTCGCCCTCGGGGTCGACGGCGGCCAGCAGCTCCATCCCGATGAACGAGGCCGTCACCGCGCGCGCCAGCCCCGGCACGTCGGCCACCTCCCCCAGCGGCGAGTCCGCCAGCACCCGGCTCAGCACCCGCTCGATCTCCACGGTCCACAGCGCCAGCGCGTCCCGCGTGGCCGTCGCGAACGCCGGGTTCGTCTGCGCCCCGGCGAGCATCTGGCCCAGCACCGTGACGTTGCCCGCGGCGCTCTCCCGCGCGTGCAGGTCCCGGCCCACCTTCTGCAGCTCCCGCAGCGAGCGCACCCGCTCGAACCGCTCCCGGTATTCGGCGACCTGCCGCTCGGTCGACCACATCGCGGCCGCGGCCAGCAGCTCGTCGACGCTGCCGAAGTGGTAGAACACCAGCGCCTGGTTCACCCCGGCGGCCGCGCCGATGGTGCGGGCCGACACCCCGGCGATGCCCTGGGTCCGCAGCGCGTCGATCGTGCCCTGCAGGAGCCGGTCCCGGGTGTCGGTGCTCATGCCGCGACGCTACCGGATCGCACAAGGGTTCGTTGAGCGCTCGCTCAACGCCGGCGGCCGGGCCCGGCTCGACGCTGTCAGTGCGAACCGTGAGGATGGAGCCATGCCGCGCGAGAAGGCCATGCCACCGGAAGAAGCCGTGCCGCCGGAAGAAACCATGCTGCCCGAAGAGATCGTCGCGCTCGAAGAACTCCGCGGCATCTGCCTGGCCCTGCCCGAGGTCGAGGAGCGGTTGAGCCACGGCGAGCCGACCTGGTTCATCCGCGGCAAGCGCACGTTCGTGATGTTCTGCAACCACCACCACGGCAAGCGCCTGGGCTTCTGGTGCCCGGCCGCCGACGGCGTGCAGGAGCTGCGGATCGAGCAGGACCCCGACACGTTCTACAGCCCGCCGTACGTGGGCGTCCGGGGCTGGCTCGGCGTGAACCTCGACGACGACCCGGACTGGGAAGACGTCGAGGAGATCGTGCGGGACGCGTACCGGAAGGTGGCGCCCAAGACGCTGGCGGCGCGCCTTGACTGAGCTGAGGGTGTCGGTCGACGTCACGGTCCCGGCGGAGCAGGCCTGGGCGGCGCTCGCCGACTGGCCGTCGCAGGGCACGTGGATGGTCGCGACGCGGGTGCGCGGGACGGCGAGCGCGGTCGGCGAGAAGCTGGAGGGCTGGACCGGGATCGGCCCGCTGGGCTTCCTGGACACGATGACGGTCACCGAGTGGGACCCGCCGCGCAGCTGCGTGGTGCTGCACACCGGGCACGTGGTGCGCGGCACCGGCGGGTTCGAGGTGGCGGCGCGCGGCGAGGATCGGTGCCGGGTCACCTGGTGGGAGCGGGTGGACCTGCCGTTCGGCGTGCTGGGGAAGATCGGCTGGCTGGCCATCGGGCCGACGACCAGGCTCTTCTTCAAGGTCTCGCTCGGGCGGCTCAAGCGCGTTCTTGAGACAGGCTGATCGCCCGCCGCACGACGCGGTGGATAGGGCGGACAGGGCCCGACCCAAACGCGCCTAGTCCAAGATCCCCCGCAGCTCGTCCACCGTCCGAGCAGCCGCATCCCGCAGGCCTGCGACCGAAGGGCCGCCGCGCAGGATCTCGCGGCTGCTCGACGGGACCACGTTCCGGGCCCCGGCCCCGAAGATCCGCTTCACGTCCTCCGCGGTCGCGCCCTGGGCGCCGATGCCGGGCACCAGGTACGGGCCGTTCAGCCGCTCCAGGTCGAAGCTCGGCGTCTCGACGGTGCCGCCGACCACCACGCCGATCGGCCCCATCGGCGAGGCTCCGGCGTTGCGGGCGGCCGCGGCGCCGATGATCTCCTCCGCGACGGTGCGTCCCGAAGCCCCGACCGCGCCCTGGACCTGTGCGCCCTCGGGGTTCGAGGTCAGTCCGAGCACGAACACCCCGGCGTTGTTCTTCTCCGCCAGCGTGTACAGCGGCTCCAGGGACCCGAAGCCCAGGTACGGGTTCGCCGTCAGTGCGTCCGAGAACAGCGGCGAGGAGGGCTCCAGGTAGGCGTCGGCGTAGGCCGCGACCGTGGAGCCGATGTCGCCGCGCTTGGCGTCCATGATCACCAGGGTGCCGGCCGAGCGGGCGTCGTCGACGACGCGCTCCAGGACCGCGATGCCGCGGCTGCCGTAGCGTTCGAAGAAGGCCGACTGCGGCTTCAGGACGGCGACCCGGTCGGCCAGCGCCTCGACCACCGTGTACGAGAACCGCTCCAGCCCCGCGACGTCGTCGTCGAGACCCCACTGCGCCAGCAGCGCGGTGTGCGGGTCGACGCCGGCGCACAGCGGGCCCCGCTCGTCGAGAGCGGTCCGCAACCGTGCGCCGAACGGGGAATCCGGTCGAGCAGCCATGACAACTCTCCTTATATATGAGTCCTAAGAAACGCGTGCCGCCTCGACGGCGTCGCGCAAGCTCGTGTATCCGCCGGCCCGCACCTTCTCGGCGAGCCCGCGATTGATCCGCGAGGCCCAGCCCGGCCCCTCGTAGATGAACCCGGTGTAGCCCTGCACCAGGTCGGCGCCGGCGACCAGACGCTGCCAGGCGTCGTTCACGGTCTCCACGCCGCCGACCGAGATCAGCACCAGCTTGCCCCCGGTCCGTGCGCGCAGCCGGCGCAGCACCTCCAGCGACCGCGTCTTCAGCGGCGCGCCCGACAGGCCACCGCCGCCGGCGGCCGAGACCTTCTCCTCGGAGGACTTCAGCCCCGAGCGGCTGATCGTCGTGTTGGTCGCGATGATGCCGTCCAGGTGCAGGTCCACCGCGAGATCGGCGACCGCGTCCACGTCCGCGTCGGCCAGGTCCGGAGCGATCTTCACCAGCAGCGGGACGTGCCGTCCCGGCACCGCCTCGTCGGCCGCCGCGCGCACCGCCCTCAGCAGCGGCCGCAGCACCTCCACGGCCTGCAGGTTGCGCAGCCCCGGGGTGTTCGGCGAGGAGACGTTGACCACCAGGTAGTCCGCGTACGGCGCCAGCAGCTTGGTCGACACCACGTAGTCGGTCGCGGCCTCGTCCTCCGGCACCATCTTCGTCTTGCCGATGTTGACGCCGACCACCGGCGGCACCTTGTCCCAGCGCTCGGGCTTGGCCACCCGCCGCTTGAGCCGCCGCGCGACCTCCTCGGCGCCGCCGTTGTTGAAGCCCATGCGGTTCACCACCGCGCGGTCGGCGATCAGCCGGGCCAGCCGCGGCTGCTCGTTGCCGGGCTGGCCCTGGCCGGTGACCGTGCCGATCTCCACCGAGCCGAAGCCCAGGGCGGCCAGCGCGTCGATGCCCTCGGCGTTCTTGTCGAAGCCGGCGGCCAAGCCGAAGGGCGCCGGGAACTCCACGCCGAACACGGTCTGCTTCAGCACCGGATCGTGCACCGGGAACAGCCGCTCCAACAGCGCCAGACCGGTCCCGGCGGGCAGCGCGCCGACCGCCTTGATCGCGCCGAAGCCGAGGCGGTGGGCCTGCTCGGCGTCCATCCGACGGAACACCAGGTTGAACAGTTTCGGATAGATCCGCATGGCAGGCACCTTCCTCAGTGGGACATGATCATCGGCTTCGGAGCCGGAGCCGGGGCCGGCGGCCAGGCCGGGGCACCGGACCCTCAGCCCTCAGCCCTCAGCCGCGGCGCGCGAGGCGTTGATCTTGTCCGCGTACTCCTGCAGCGAGCCGATCCCGATCTCGCCGCGCTGCAGCGCCTCGATCCCGTGCACGGCCGCCGCGAAGCCCTGGACCGTGGTGATGCACGGCTTGCCGGCCTGCACCGCCGCGGTCCGGATCTCGTAGCCGTCCAGCCGCGAGCCGACCCCGAAGGGCGTGTTCACGATCAGGTCGATCGCGCCGTCGACGATCATCTGCACGATCGTCGGCTCGCCGTTCGGCCCGGTCCCCTGCGACAGCTTGCGCACGGTCGTCGCCGGGATCCCGTTGCGGCGCAGCACGTCGGCGGTGCCGTCGGTGGCCAGGATCTCGAAGCCCAGGTCGTGCAGCGCCTTGACCGGGAACACCATCGAGCGCTTGTCCCGGTTGGCCACCGAGACGAACGCCCGGCCCTTCAGCGGCAGCGAGCCGTAAGCCCCGGCCTGGGACTTGGCGAACGCCTTGCCGAAGTCCGCGTCGATGCCCATCACCTCGCCGGTGGAGCGCATCTCCGGGCCGAGGATGACGTCCACGCCCTGGCCGTCCGGAGTCCGGAACCGGGACCACGGCATGACCGCTTCCTTGACCGAGATCGGCGAGTCCGGGGGCAGCGTGCCGCCGTCGCCCTCCTTGGGCAGCAGTCCCTCGGCGCGCAGCTGGGCGACCGTGGCGCCCATGCCGATGCGCGCCGCGGCCTTGGCCAGCGGGACCGCGGTGGCCTTGGCCACGAACGGCACCGTGCGCGAGGCGCGCGGGTTGGCCTCCAACACGTACAGGATGTCGCCGGCCAGCGCGTACTGGATGTTGATCAGGCCCCGCACTCCCACACCGCGCGCGATCGCCTCGGTGGAGGCGCGCAGCCGCTTGATGTCGTGCCCGCCGAGGGTGATCGGCGGCAGCGCGCACGCCGAGTCGCCGGAGTGGATGCCGGCCTCCTCGATGTGCTCCATCACGCCGCCGAGGTAGAGCTCCTCGCCGTCGAACAGGGCGTCCACGTCGATCTCGATCGCGTCGTCCAGGAACCGGTCGACCAGCACCGGGTGCTCCGGCGAGATCTGCGTGGCGCGCTCGATGTAGTCGTGGAGCATGGCCTCGTCGTAGACGATCTCCATGCCCCGGCCGCCGAGCACGTAGGAGGGCCGGACCAGCACCGGGTAGCCGATCTCGTCGGCGATGGCCTTGGCCTCGGCGAAGGAGAACGCCGTCCCGTGCTTCGGGGCCGGCAGCCCGGCCTCGGCCAGCACCCGCCCGAAGGCGCCGCGGTCCTCGGCCAGGTGGATGGCCTCCGGCGAGGTGCCGACCACCGGCACGCCGGCGTCCTTCAGCGACTGCGCCAAGCCCAGCGGCGTCTGGCCGCCGAGCTGCACGATGACGCCGGCCACCGGGCCCGCGGCGCGCTCGGCGTCCACGATCTCCAGCACGTCCTCCAGCGTCAGCGGCTCGAAGTACAGCCGGTCTGAGGTGTCGTAGTCGGTGGAGACGGTCTCCGGGTTGCAGTTGACCATCACGGTCTCGTAGCCGGCGTCCCGCAGCGCGAACGAGGCGTGCACGCAGGAGTAGTCGAACTCGATGCCCTGCCCGATCCGGTTGGGACCGGAGCCCAGGATGATCACGGCCTCCTTGTCGCGCGGCTCGACCTCGGTCTCCTCGTCGTAGGACGAGTAGTGGTACGGCGTGCGCGCGGCGAACTCGGCGGCGCAGGTGTCGACGGTCTTGTAGACCGGCCGCACGCCCAGGGAGTGCCGCAGCTCGCGCACCACCGGCTCGGTCAGGCTGCGGATGTCGGCGATCTGCTTGTCAGAGAAGCCGGTCCGCTTGACCCGGTGCAGCAGCTCCGGCGAGAGCCGCTCGGCGTCGCGCAGCTCGCAGGCGGTCTCGTGGACCAGCAGCACCTGGTCCAGGAACCAGGGGTCGATCTTGGTGGCCTCGTGCAGCTCGGAGATCGAGGCACCGGCCCGGTAGGCCTCGACCAGCAGGTTGATCCGGCCGTCGGTGGGACGCGCGGCCTCGGTCAGCACGGTCGCCTTGTCGCGGACCGGCCCGACCCAGGTGAACTCCGAGCCCTTCTTCTCCAGAGAACGCAGAGCCTTCTGCAGAGCCTCGGGGAAGGAGCGGCCGATGGCCATGGCCTCGCCGACCGACTTCATCGTCGTGGTCAGGGTGCTGTCGGCGGCCGGGAACTTCTCGAAGGCGAACCGAGGCACCTTCACCACGACGTAGTCGAGGGCCGGCTCGAAGGACGCCGGCGTCTCCTGCGTGATGTCGTTCGGGATCTCGTCCAGCGTGTAGCCGACGGCCAGGCGCGCGGCGATCTTGGCGATCGGGAAGCCGGTGGCCTTGGAGGCCAGCGCCGAGGAGCGGGAGACCCGCGGGTTCATCTCGATCACGATGATCCGGCCGTCAGCCGGGTTCACCGCGAACTGGATGTTGCAGCCGCCGGTGTCGACGCCGACCGCGCGGATCACCGCGATGCCGATGTCGCGCAGCTCCTGGTACTCGCGGTCGGTCAGGGTCATCGCCGGGGCGACGGTGATCGAGTCGCCGGTGTGCACGCCCATCGGGTCGAAGTTCTCGATGGAGCAGACCACGACGACGTTGTCGTGCTTGTCGCGCATCAGCTCCAGCTCGTACTCCTTCCAGCCGAGGATGGACTCCTCCAGGAGCACCTCGGTGGTCGGCGAGAGCGCGAGGCCGGTGCCGGCGATGCGGCGCAGCTCCTCCTCGTCATGCGCGAAGCCGGAGCCGGCGCCGCCCATGGTGAAGGAGGGCCGGACCACGACCGGGTAGCCGCCGAGCTCGTCGACGCCGGCCAGGCAGTCCTCCATCGAGTGGCAGATCACCGAGCGCGCGGATTCGGCGCCGATGGTCTCGACGATGCGCTTGAACTTCTCGCGGTCCTCGCCGGACTGGATCGCGGCGATGTTGGCGCCGATCAGCTCGACGTTGTACTTGTCCAGGACGCCGTTCTCGGCCAGCGCGACCGCGGTGTTCAGCGCGGTCTGGCCGCCCAGCGTGGGCAGCAGCGCGTCCGGGCGCTCCTTGGCGATGATCTTCTCGACGAACTCCGGGGTGATCGGCTCGACGTAGGTGGCGTCGGCGACCTCGGGGTCGGTCATGATCGTCGCCGGGTTCGAGTTCACCAGGATGACCCGCAGGCCCTCGCTGCGCAGCACGCGGCAGGCCTGGGTGCCGGAGTAGTCGAACTCCGCGGCCTGGCCGATGACGATCGGGCCGGAGCCGACGACGAGGACGGACTTCAGATCTTCACGCTTCGGCATCTCAGGCCTCGCTCTTCTGCTTGTTCTTCGTCTCAGCCATGAGATCCGCGAATCGGTCGAACAGGTAAGCCGCGTCGTGCGGGCCGGCCGCCGCCTCAGGGTGGTACTGCACGCTGAAGGCCGGGACGTCCAGCGCCCGCAGGCCCTCGACCACGTCGTCGTTCAGGCAGACGTGGCTGACCTCGACCCGGCCGTACTTGGTGTCGCTGACCTTGTCCAGCGGCGCGTCCACGGCGAACCCGTGGTTGTGCGCGGTGACCTCGACCTTGCCGGTCGCGCGGTCCTGCACCGGCTGGTTGATGCCGCGGTGGCCGTACTTGAGCTTGTAGGTGCCGAAGCCTAAGGCCCGGCCGAGGATCTGGTTGCCGAAACAGATCCCGAAGACCGGGATCCTGCGGTCCAGGACCGCCTGGACGATCGGGACCATCGTCTCCTCGGTGGTCTCCGGGTCGCCGGGCCCGTTGCTCATGAAGAAGCCGTCCGGCGCCAGCGCCAGGACGTCCTCCAGGGTCGCGGAGGCGGACAGCACGTGCACCCGGGCGCCGCGCTCGGCCATCCGGTGCGGTGTCATGGACTTGATACCGAGGTCGTAGGCCGCGACGGTGAACTTGTGCTCGCCGATCGGCTCGACCACGTAGCCCTGCTTGGTGGTGACGTCGCCGACCAGGTCCGCGCCGGCCATCTCCGGGCTCGCCTTGACCTTCTCGACCAGCGCGGCCGGGTCCAGGGCGGCCAGGTCGCCGGAGAACACGCCGCAGCGCATCGCGCCGCGCTCGCGCAGGTGCCGGGTGATGGCGCGGGTGTCGACGCCGGAGACGCCGACGATGCCCTGCGCGGTCAGTTCCTCGTCCAGCGTGCGCTGCGAGCGCCAGTTGGAGGCCACGCGGCTGGGGTCGCGGACCACGTAGCCGGCGACCCAGATCTGCCGGGACTCGGGGTCCTCGTCGTTGACGCCGGTGTTGCCGATGTGCGGGGCCGTCATCACGACCACCTGGCGGTGGTAGGAGGGGTCGGTGAGGGTCTCCTGGTAGCCGGTCATGCCGGTGGTGAACACGGCCTCGCCGTAGGTCTCGCCGAGCGCGCCGTAGGCGTCGCCGCGGAAGGTCCGTCCGTCCTCCAGGACGAGGATCGCCGGGGGTCGATTGCTCATGCGGACGGCCTTTCTGTTGCGCTTACTGCGAAGTGGGCCTCCAGGGCCGACATCAGTTCATCAGTCCCGTGGCGGGGATCGACGCCGGTGTCCAGCGTGCGGTCACCGTGCTGCCAGGTGATCACCACCAGGCCTTCATCGCGGAGATACTTGCCGGCCATCCCGGAGGCCAGACGGATGCCGCGGATCGCGGCGGCCGGGATGAAGACGGCCGTCGGGTCGCGCTCGATGAGCACGCCCTCCTCGGCGACGTGCACCTGCGCGTTGCTGCGCCGGCCGAGGCCGTGCACGGCGATCCGGTCCAGCCAGTCGCCCTCGGAGGTGGTCGACACGTAGACCGTCTCGAAGCCCTCGCCGGAGAAGACCCCGGCCGGGACCTCGTTCAGCGGCAGCAGGTCGGACTGCCGGGCCTTGCGCTTCTTCCAGCCGCGCCACATCAGCAGGTAGATACCGCCCATCGCGGCCAGCGTGACGACGGTCCAGACGATGCGCTGGCCGATGTGCGTGACCGGGGCGGAGTGCTCAGCGGCGGCAAAGATCAGGTTGTTCATGCGAGCTTCCCGTCCAGCACGGTGGCGGTCCCGCGCAGGAACGTCGCCACGACCGCGCCCGGCAGCTCCATGCCCTGATACGGGGTGTTCTGCGACAGCGAGGCCAGCCCCGTGCGGTCCACGGTGCGCTTCGCGTTCGGGTCGACCAGGACCAGGTTCGCCGGCTCGCCGACCGCCAGCGGGCGGCCGTGCAGGTCGTCGACCTGGCCGATCGCGGCGGGGCGCACCGACATCCGGTCGGCGACGTCGGCCCAGCTCATCAGGCCGCTGTCGACCATGGTCCGCTGCACCACGGACAGCGCGGTCTCCAGGCCGAGCATGCCCATGGCGGCCGCGGCCCACTCGCAGTCCTTGTCCTCCTGCGGGTGCGGGGCGTGGTCGGTGGCGACGGCGTCGATGGTGCCGTCCGCCAGCCCGGCGCGCAGCGCCTCGACGTCCGCGGCGGTGCGCAGGGGCGGGTTCACCTTGTAGATCGGGTCGTAGCTCCTCACCAGGTCCTCGGTGAGGATCAGGTGGTGCGGGGTGACCTCGGCGGTGACCGGGTAGCCCTTGGACTTGGCCCAGCGGATCAGCTCGACCGAGCCGGCCGTGGAGACGTGGCAGACGTGCAGGCGGGACTTGGTGTGCGCGGCCAGCAGGATGTCGCGGGCGATGATCGCCTCCTCGGCGACCGCCGGCCAGCCGGTCAGGCCCAGGACCCCGGACAGCTCGCCCTCGTTCATCTGCGCGCCCTCGGTGAGGCGGGGCTCCTGCGCGTGCTGGGCGATGACGCCGTCGAAGGCCTTCACGTACTCCAGCGCGCGCCGCATCAGGTTCGCGTCGGAGACGCACTTGCCGTCGTCGGAGAAGACCCGCACCCGGGCCGCGGAGTCGGCCATCGCGCCGAGCTCGGCCAGCCGCTCGCCGGCCAGACCCACGGTGACCGCGCCGATCGGGAACACGTCGCAGTGCCCGGCCTCGCGGCCCAGGCGCCAGACCTGCTCGACCACGCCGGCGGTGTCGGCGACCGGGTCGGTGTTGGCCATGGCGTGCACGGCGGTGAAGCCGCCGAGCGCCGCGGCCTGGGTGCCGGTGTCGACAGTCTCGGCGTCCTCGCGGCCCGGCTCGCGCAGGTGGGTGTGCAGGTCGACCAGGCCGGGCAGGGCGATCAGGCCGCCGGCGTCGATCACCACGGTGCCCGGGACCGGGCCCAGGGCTCCGGCTTCGGCGATGATGCCGTCACGCAGGAGCAGGTCCTGCGGGTCACCGCCCAGGACGCTCGCGTTCTTGATCAGGTAGGTGGTGCTCACGCGGCGGCGCCCTTCGGTTCGGTGTTCTGGTGCTGGTTCTGGCCCTGACCCTGACCCTGAGCGTGGCCCTGAGCCTGGCCCTCGTCGCTGCCGATCGCGGACTCGCTGCCGCTGAGCAGCAGGTAGAGCACGGCCATCCGGACGCTGACGCCGTTGGCGACCTGCTCGACGATGACCGAGCGGTCGGAGTCGGCGACCGCGGCCGAGATCTCCATACCGCGGACCATGGGCCCCGGGTGCATGACGATGGCCTTGTCCGGCAGCTTGGCCATGCGCTGCGCGTCCAGGCCGTAGCGGCGGCTGTACTCGCGCTGGGTGGGGAAGAAGCCGCCGTTCATCCGCTCGCGCTGGACCCGCAGCATCATGATCGCGTCGCTGCCGGGGATCGCGGCGTCCAGGTCGTAGGAGACGTCACAGGGCCAGCTCTCGACGCCGACCGGGAGCAGGGTCGGCGGGGCGACCAGGGTCACCCGGGCGCCGAGGGTGGCCAGCAGGCGCACGTTGGAGCGCGCGACCCGGGAGTGCAGGACGTCGCCGACCACGGTGACCCGGCGGCCGTCGAAGCCGCCGAGGTGGCGGCGCATGGTGAAGGCGTCCAGCAGGGCCTGCGTGGGGTGCTCGTGGGTGCCGTCGCCGGCGTTGACCACGTGGCTGGAGCTCCAGCCGGCGTTCGCGAGGCGGTAGGCCGCGCCGGAGGCGCTGTGCCGGACGACGACCGCGTCGGCGCCCATGGCCTCCAGGGTGAGCGCGGTGTCCTTCAGCGACTCGCCCTTGGAGACGCTGGAGCCCTTGGCCGAGAAATTGATCACATCGGCGCTCAGGCGCTTGGCCGCGACCTCGAAGGACGTCCGGGTGCGGGTGGAGTCCTCGAAGAAGAGGTTGACCACGGTGCGGCCGCGCAGCGTCGGCAGCTTCTTGATCGGGCGGGCCGCCAGCCGGGCGATCTCCTCGGCGGTGTCCAGGATCAGCACCGCGTCGTCGCGGGAGAGGTCGGCGGTGGACAACAGGTGGCGCTTCATATGGCCGTCTCGCTCTCAATCCCCAGGTAGACGGCATCATGCTGCACACCGTCGTGCTCGCGCAGCCGGACCTTGACGCTCTCGCGCTGGGAGGTCGGCAGGTTCTTACCGACGTAGTCGGCGCGGATCGGCAGTTCGCGGTGGCCGCGGTCGACCAGGACCGCCAGCTGCACGGCGCGCGGGCGGCCGAGGTCGTTCAGGGCGTCCAGTGCGGCGCGGATGGTGCGGCCGGAGTACAGGACGTCGTCGACCAGGACGATCAGGCGGCCGTCGACGCCCTCGTCGGGGATCTCGGTGCGCTCCAGCGCGCGGGCCGGCTTCAGGCGCAGGTCGTCGCGGTACATGGTGACGTCCAGGAAGCCGACCGGGACGGTGGTGCCCTCGACGTCGGCGATGCGGGCGGCCAGGCGCTTGGCGAGCGTGGCGCCGCGGGTGGGGATGCCCAGCAGCATGACGTCCTCGGCGCCCTTGGCGCGTTCGAGGATCTCGTGCGCTATCCGGGTCAGCGCCCGGGAGATGTCGGCCTCGTCCAGCACCGACCGCGCACCTTGCGGTATTGCAGGCATACGAAAAAGACCCCCTTCTCTGCCTCACGGGACAGATCGTTAAAGGACTCGGTCGGCAACGACTCTACCAGGACGATCACCCATGATCGTCACGGGCGCTCCGCCATCCGAGTGCGGAGCACTGCTGTGAGTGACATAAGCTGATTGGACCAGACCACCGGCAGTCATCGGTTTCCTTGACAACGACGGGACTTGCGCAGAATCTCTGCTGCGCGTACCGTCACGCTAAGTCACCAACGGGTCATACGAGAAAACTGCCGATCCGCTGAACTGGGCCAAGCCGTGTGGCGAGGGGAACACGTGAGGCCGCAGTTGTGTCTATGGGGAGCTACATGTCCACCGAGTACGCGAAAGCGCTGGGCGTCCGACTGCGCGCCATCCGGTCCCAGCAGGGCCTGTCCCTGCACGGCGTCGAGCAGAAGTCGCAGGGGCGCTGGAAGGCCGTCGTCGTCGGCTCGTACGAGCGCGGCGACCGCGCTGTCACCGTGCAGCGTCTGTCCGAGCTCGCCGAGTTCTACGGCGTGCCGGTCCACGAACTGCTGCCCGGCACCGGCGCCCCGGCGTCGGCGCACGAGCAGGGCGGCAAGCTGGTCCTCGACCTGGAGCGGCTGAAGTCCCTCCCGGTCGACCAGGCCGGCCCGCTGCTGCGCTATGTCGGCAGCATCCAGAGCCAGCGCGGCGACTGGAACGGCCGCGTCATGACGATCCGCGGCGAGGACCTGCGCACCCTCGGCGTCATCTACGAGATGGCCCCGTCGGAGCTGGTCAAGATGCTCACCGAATGGGACGTCCTGAACCCGGCCGCGGCGCGCCCGTACAACGACGAGGAGGGCGACGGCGAAGCCGGTGCCTTCCCCGGCGGCTTCGCCGAGGACGACGAGGTCTGAGCGGGCTTCACGGCCCTGACAGCCTCACACACCTTCATACAGCTCTAAGCGCCCGCCACGCTGTGATGCGCGGCGGGCTTTAGGCTGTTCGGACGAAGGTGAAAGCTAAGAATCTGGGCGCGGGTAAGGCATTTTTCTCAGGCTGCGCGCGGGACGCGGCCGGGTTCGGAGCCGGCGGGCGGGGCGGCGGGCGGCGCGGTGGATGCGGCGGGCGTGTCGGCCTTGACGGCCGGCGCTTCGGGAGCGGCCGCAGATCCGGGAGCCTGCGGGAGGCTTGTCGGCTGCGCGACAGACCCGGTAGCCGCGCCGGGAGCGGCCGCGACAGGCACCCGCGCAGCACCCGCATTGCTGACGCCGGCCGCAGCCGCAAATCCAGAAGCCTCCGGGATGCTTGCTGGCTGCGCGACGGACCCGGTAGCCGCGCCGGAAGCACTCGCCGAGGCAGGTACCCGCGCAGCACCCGCATTGCTCGCGCCGGCCGCAGCCGCAGCCGCAGATCCAGAAGCCTCCGCGAGGCCTGCAAGCTGCGCAAGAGACCCGGCAGCCACGCTGGAAGCACTCGCCGCGGCAGGTACCTGCGCAGCACCCGCATTGCTCGCGCCGGCCGCAGCCGCAGATCCAGAAGCCTCCGGGATGCCTGCAAGCTGCGCGACAGACCTGGTAGCCGCGCCGGGAGCATCCGCCGCGGCAGGTACCCGCGCAGCACCGGCGTTGCTCGCGTCGGCCGCGCGCGCAGCCGCAGCGCTAGAAGCGCCTGCCGCCCGCAGCGGATACGTTCGCCGCGCCGGAAGCGGCCGCCGCAGTGGCTGGGCTGTTCGCCTTGTTCGCCTCGGCTGTGGCGGCTGCTGCCGCCGCCGAGCGCAGGGAGCCCAGTGGGAAGAGTCGGGCGGCGGGCTTGTCCTCGAAGAAGTCGAGCAGGATCAGGTTGACCAGCTCCGGCTTCTCCACCGGTGAGATGTGCGAGGTGCCGGGGACCACGGCCAGGCGGCCGTCTGGGGCCGTGCCGGCGAGGGCTGCTGCGTGGGCTAGTTCGATGCAGTCGTCGTCGCCTTGGAGGACCAGGAGGGGCATCGGTAGGGCTGCGATCTGGTCTCGTGTGACCGGTGTGGCCTCGCGCCACATGCGGTTCAGCTTCTCCTCGACCACCGGGAAGTGGTCGGGGCCGTCTGGGGACAGGGCTTCGTAGAGTGGGCGCCAGGTTTCGGCGAGCCGGGAGCGGCCGGGGTCTACCGACAGTGCGGTGGCGGCGGCGGTTTGGCCGGCGGGGTGCAGGACGCCGCCGCTGAGTAGGACCAGGCGGTGCACCAGGTCCGGGCGCTGGAGCGCCAGGCGGAGGACGACGCTGGCGCCGTTGCTCCAGCCGACCAGGCGGACCGGTTCGAGGGCGAGTGCCTCGATGAAGCCGGCGAGGTCGTCGGCGAAGTTCTCGTAGGTGTACGGGCCCTCGACGTCCGCGGTGCGGCCGTGGCCCCGGCACTCCGGCATGAAGAGCTGGTACCAGTCGGGGAGCAGGTCGCGTTGCGCGGCCCAGCTGTCGGCGAAGCCGCCGGTGCCGTGGACCAGCACCACCGGTTCGCCCTCTCCCACGACCTCGTAGTACATATTCAGGCCGTCGACGTCCACGTACGCGCCCATGGCAGCTCCCCTCGCTCCGCTCGCCGGACGGATTCCCGTCCCACGGCCACAGCCTCGCGCCGGCGGCTGGCAGACCGCTGACGAGCCGCTGACAGCGCCTCGTCAGGGCTGCTCAGCGGTTACTCGGCCGCGGACGCCTTGCGGGCCCGGTGTGCCCGCACCCGGCCGCGGCTGGCGCAGGCCGGCGACGGGCACCAGCGGCGGCGGCCGTCCGGATCGGCGAAGACGCCGCGGCAGTCGGACTCCGGGCACGACTTCAGCGCGTGCCGCTCGGGCCCGGTGAGGTGATCGGCGGCCTGGCGTGCGACACGGCCGAGGGCGGCGGCGGCGTCCCCGGGCGCCACCCGGGCCAGCCCCGGCGGCTCGGCGGAGCCGGCCAGGGTCAGCGGCTCGTCGTGGGCCTGCAGGAAGGCGATCAGCCCTGCTGCGGCCTCGGGGGACGGGCCCTCGCCGGTGGCGGCGGACAGGGCCAGCGGACGCAGCGTCTCCCGCAACTGCCACGCCAGCTCCAGATCGGCGGCGGTGACCGGCGGCTCCGGCGCCAGCTCCACGGCCGCCAGCCAGTCCGCCAAACGCTCCGGCGTGGGGATGCGCTCCTCCGGATGGCGGCCGAAGGCGCTGCCGCGCGTGGCGAGCAGGTTCAGCCACGTCGCGCCGGTGTCGAGGCGGAAGGGGGCGATCTCCATGCCGAGAAGTGTAACGCTCTCACCGTTACAGCTGCTACCGTGCTCAAGTAACGCTTGAGACGTTACATGAATTCGGGAGGACCACCCATGGACTTCGAAGCAGCCACTCTCGACCGCGAGGCCGGCTACGCCCTGCTCGACGTGCTCCAGGACGAGGCGACGCAGAACGCCGCGCTGCCGGGCCTGGAGAAGCTGGCGCCGGGCTTCACCGACTGGATCGTGACGGCGCTGTTCGGCGGCACCTACCAGCGCCCCGCGCTGGGCCTGCGGGAACGGCAGATCGCGAACCTGGCCGCGCTGACGGCGCTGGGCGGCGTGGAGCCGCAGCTGGTCGGGCACGTGAAGACCAGCGAGCGGATCGGCATGAGCCGCGAGGAGATCGTGGAAGTCTTCGTCCACCTGGCGCCGTACGTCGGCGTGCCGAAGGCGCTGGCCGGGCTGCGGGCCGTCGGCGCAGCGTTCGAGGCGAATATCGAGGCGGATTCCGAGGCGGCCGACAAGTGATCCGCACGGTCCTCGGCGACATCGCGGCCGACACGCTCGGCGTCACCGACTCGCACGACCACCTGTTCTTCGCCTCGGCCAAGCTCCCCGGACAGGAGCTGGACGACGTGGCGGCGGCCGAGGACGAGCTGCGCGCGTTCGCCGAGGCCGGCGGGCAGGCACTGGCCCAGTGGACGCCGATCGGGCTGGGACGGCACGCAGAAGCGCTGTCGGCGCTGTCCAAGGCCGCCGGCGTCCACATCATCGCCGCCACCGGGCTGCACCAGGCAGGGCACTACCAGCCGGAGAACCTGCGGCGCCTCCTCGACGGCCTGGCCGAGCGGTTCATCGCAGAGCTCAGCGAGGGGCTTCGGCAGGACGACGAGCCGGACGGCCCGCCGCTGCCGGCCCGAGCCGGCCTGATCAAGGTGGCCGGAGACTTCCACCAGCTGGACCGGCACGCATCCGCGACCTTCGAGGCGGCGGCTGCGGCGCACCACGCCACCGGCTCCACGATCGCAGTGCACTTGGAAGGCGGCACGCATCCGCTCGGCGTACTGAAGGCACTGGACGGCGTCCCCGCCTCATCGATCATTCTGGGCCACCTGAACCGCTTCCCCGACCTCGGACCGCACCGCGAGGCCGCCGAAGCAGGGGCCTTCCTCGGCTTCGACGGCCCCTCGCGCGCCAACCACGCCACCGACTGGCGCCTGTTCGACTGCCTCGCCGCGCTGGTCGAGGCCGGTCACGCCGACCGGGTCCTGCTCGGCGGCGACACCACCACCGCGGCGGCCCGCGCCGCCAGCGGCGGCGGACCGGGCATCCCCTATCTGCTCACCGATGTCAGGGCCCGCGTGCTCCGCGACTTCGGCCCGGACGTAGCCGAGGCCGTCTTCGGCCGCAACCCGGCGCGCGCCTTCGACGCCGACTGGCGTGTCTGAAATCACGGAAGGGCCCGTCTCGCGACGTTCGCGAGACGGGCCCTTCATCGTTCCGGCGGCATAACCTGCCTACCGCTTCAAGCTGTCCTTGACCTCGGCTATCCGCGCGAGCAGCCCGTTGACGAACTGCGGCGACTCGTCGGTCGACATCAGCCGCGCCAGCGAGACCGCCTCGTCCAGGACCACCGCGTCGGGCACGTCGGCCTGCCAGAGCAGCTCGTACACGCCGATCCGCAGGACGTTGCGGTCCACGGTCGGCATGCGGTCCAGAGCCCAGCCCTCGCTGTGCTCGTCGAGCAGGTCGTCGATCTTGTCCACGTGCTCCAGCACGCCCTCGACCAGGGTCGCCGCGTACGGCTGCACCTGCGGGATCGTGCCCTCGGGCCCCTGGGCGCGGATGCGCGCCAGGGTGTCGGCCAGGACCGTGCGTGGGTCGACGCCCCGCAGATCCGCCTCGAAGAGGATCTCCAGCGCCCGCTGGCGGGCCTTGCTCCGCGGTGAGGCCATCAGCCGCTGACGCGACCGAGGTAGGAACCGTCGCGGGTGTCGACCTTGACCTTCTCGCCGGTGGTCAGGAACAGCGGGACCTGGATCTCGTGGCCGGTCTCCAGCTTGGCGGGCTTGGTGCCGCCGGTGGAGCGGTCGCCCTGCAGACCCGGCTCGGTGTACTCGATGACGAGCTCGACCGCGGCCGGGAGCTCCACGTACAGGGGCGTGCCCTCGTTCGTGGCGACCAGGGCCATGGTGCCCTCAAGCATGTAGTTGGCCGCGTCCCCGACGGTGTCGGCGGAGACGTAGAGCTGGTCGTACGTGTCCATGTCCATGAACACGAAGTCGGTGCCCTCCTGGTAGAGGTACTGCATGTCACGGCGGTCGACGTTGGCCGTCTCGACCTTGATGCCGGCGTTGAAGGTCCGGTCGACCACCTTGCCCGAGAGCACGGCCTTAAGCTTCGTGCGCACGAAGGCGGGGCCCTTGCCGGGCTTGACATGCTGGAACTCCACGACAGACCAGAGCTGGTTGTCGATCTTGAGGACCATGCCGTTCTTGAGATCGTTTGTGGACGCCACGTCGGTGTGTACTCCTGCTTCCCGACTGCCGGCCCCGGCGAGTCAGACCGCTTCCAGCGGCCTACAGCACCAGCAGTTCCTTGGTGGTAATGGTGAGCAGCTCCGGACCGCCCTCGGCCTTCGGCCGGACCACCAGGGTGTCCTCGATGCGGACACCGCCGCGGCCCGGCAGATAGACCCCGGGTTCGACGGTCACCGGAGTGCGATCATCCAGTGTACCCGGCAGACCCGCGCCCAGCCTCGGGTCCTCATGGATCTCCAGGCCGACGCCGTGTCCGAGCCCGTGCCCGAAGTACTCGCCGTAGCCGGCGGCCTCGATCACGGCGCGCGCCGCGGCGTCCACGTCGGCGCACCGCGCGCCCGGCGCCAGCGCCTGCCGGCCGGCCTTCTGCGCGGCGAACACCAGGTCGTAGACCTCGACCTGCCAGTCCGCCGGGGCCCGGCCGACCACGAAGGTGCGGGTCATGTCGGCGTGGTAGCCCTGGTAGAGCGCGCCGAAGTCGATCTTGAGGAACTCACCCTCTCCGACTCGGCGCTCCCCGGGCCGGTGGTGCGGGACCGCGGAATTCGGTCCGCAGGCCACGATGGTGTCGAAGGCTCGGCCGTCGGCGCCGTGGTCGGTCATCCGGCGCTCCAGCTCCTGCGCGATGTGCCGCTCGGTGCGCCCGATCAGGATGGACTCGGTGAGCTCGGCCAGCGCCCGGTCGGAGATGGCGCAGGCCTCGCGGATGAGCGCGATCTCACTCTCGTCCTTGACCCGGCGCAGCTCCTCCACCGCGTGACCGAGCCCGACCAGCCGCGCACTCGGCGCCGCCGCGGTGAGCTCGGCGGACAGCTGCCGGTGCTCCTCGACGGTGATCTCGTGCTCCTCCACCGCGATCCGCCGCAGCCCGTCCTTGGCCGCCCGCTCGACCAGCGCCGGGGCGCAGTGCCGGACGATGATCCGCTCCACGTCCGGCACCTCGGAGGCGGCCTGGGTGTCGTAGCGGAAGTCCGTGCAGAACACCGCGCCGCCGCGGGTGACCAGCACCGCGCCGTTGGACCCGGTGAAGCCGGTCAGGTAGCGCACGTTCACCAGCTTGGTGACCAGTGCGGCGTCCGCGTCCACCGCCTCCAGCCGGGCCCGCAGCCGCTCGCGGCGGGTGGCGTAGGCCTCGGGTGCGATGGCGGCGGGTCCGGCGGCGGTACGGTCAGCGGTCATGCCCCCTACACTACGAAGCTCCGTTCACTCCGGCAGCTCAGACAGGGCTCTTAGCGCCAGAAGATAGGAGTTGATCCCGAACCCGGCGATGGTCCCGCTGGCCACCGGCGCGATGACGCTCGTGTGCCGGAAGGCCTCGCGCGCGTACGGGTTCGAGATGTGCACCTCGATCAGCGGCGCGGTGCGCTGCGCGGCGGCGTCGCGCATGGCGTAGGAGTAGTGCGTGAACGCGCCGGGGTTGATGACGACCGGCAGCCGGCCGTCGGCGGCCTCGTGCAGCCAGCGCACGATCTCGCCCTCGTCGTTGGTCTCGCGCACCTCCACGGCGAAGCCGAGCTCCGCGCCGGCCGCCTCGCAGGCCTTGACCAGACCGGCGTAGGACACCGAGCCGTAGACGTCGGGCTCGCGGCTGCCGAGGCGGCCGAGGTTGGGGCCGTTGAGGACCAGGACTTTGCGGAGCTGGTTCGGCTCGTGTCGCGCGTTCGGCTCGCTCACAGGTCCACCACTCCCCCGGCGCTCTGCTCCTCGGCGACCTCGCTGTAGGCCGCGACCAGCAGCGCCGGGTCCGGGCCCTCCAGCACGCCGGGCTTGGCCAGGCCGTCGAGCACGATGAAGCGCAGCATGTCCGCGCGCGACTTCTTGTCCACGCGCATGGTCTCCAGCAGCTTCGGCCAGGCGTGGCCGTCGTAGGTGGTCGGCAGGCCGAGGGCGGTGAGGATCTCGCGGTGGCGGTCGGCGGTGGCGTCGTCGAGGCGGCCGGCGACGCGGCCGAGTTCGGCGGCGAAGACCATGCCGACGCTGATCGCCGCGCCGTGGCGCCAGCGGTAGCGCTCGTTGCGTTCGATGGCGTGGCCCAGGGTGTGGCCGTAGTTCAGGATCTCGCGGCGGCCGGCTTCCTTCAGGTCCGAGGAGACCACGTCGGCCTTGACCGCGACGGCGCGCTCGATCAGCTCGCGGGTGTGCGGGCCGTCGAAGCGCTTGGCGCCCTCGATGTCGGACTCGACCAGGCGCAGGATCTCCGGGTCGGCGATGAAGCCGCACTTGACGATCTCGGCCAGGCCCGCGACGAAGTCGTTGGCGGGCAGCGTCCGCAGCGTGTCCAGGTCGCACAGCACGCCGGCCGGCGGGTGGAAGGCGCCGACCAGGTTCTTGCCCTCGGCGGTGTTGATGCCGGTCTTGCCGCCGACCGCGGCGTCCACCATGCCCAGCAGCGTGGTCGGGATCTGCACCACCCGGACGCCGCGCAGCCAGGTCGCGGCGGCGAAGCCGGCCAGGTCGGTGGTGGCGCCGCCGCCGAGGCCGACGACGGCGTCGGTGCGGGTGAAGTTGGACTTGCCGAGCACTTCCCATACGTAAGCCAGGACCTCGACCGACTTGGCCTCCTCGGCGTCCGGGACCTCGATGGTCAGGGCCTGGTAGCCGCCGTGCTCGATGAGGTCGTCCCGGACCGCCTCGGCGGTGGCCGCCAGCGCGCGCGGGTGCACGATCGCCACCCGCGCGGCCTTGGGGCCGATCATGCCGGGCAGCTCGCCGAGCAGGCTGTGGCCGACGACGACGTCGTAGGGCACCTCGCCGGCGACCTTGATGCGGGTTTCGGTAGCGGTCACTTCTTCAGGCTTTCGACGATTTCGGCCGCGATCTCTTCGGGCTCGCGGTCGGTGCGGACTGTCAGGACGGCGACTTCCTCATAGAAGGGGCGGCGCTCATCCATCAGCTTCAGAAGGGTGCCGCGGACGTTGCCCAGCAGCAGCGGACGGTCACGGTTGAGGCCTACGCGGCTGGCGGCGTCCGCGAGCGTCACTTCGAGGAACGCGACACGGTGCTCCTTGAGCAGGACGCGGGTGTCGGCGTCGAGCACTGCGCCGCCGCCGAGGGCCAGCACGCCGTCATGCGTGGCCAGCGCCTCCCTGACGGCCGCCTTCTCCAGCGCGCGGAAGTGCGGCTCCCCATGCTCGATGAAGATGTCCGAGATCTTCTGACCGGCCGCGGTCTCGATGTCCTCGTCGGAGTCCCGGAAGGCGACGCCGAGCCGGTCGGCGACCAGGCGGCCGACGGTGGACTTGCCGGAGCCCGGGGCCCCGACCAGGACGACGACCGGGCTCATGCCTGCGCCCCCGGTCCGTGCTGCGGGCCCGCGATCTGCACCGGCAGGTTCGCGAGGTAGGACTCGTAGTTGCGGCGGGTCTCGCGGACGGAGTCGCCGCCGAACTTCTCCAGCACCGCGTCGGCCAGCACCAGCGCGACCATCGCCTCGGCGACGACGCCGGCCGCCGGAACCGCACAGACATCCGAGCGCTGGTGGTGGGCCACGGCCGACTCGCCGGTGGCGGTGTCGACGGTGCCCAGCGCGCGCGGGACGGTGGCGATCGGCTTCATCGCGGCGCGGACGCGCAACAGCTCGCCGGTGGACATGCCGCCCTCGGTGCCGCCGCTGTGGCCGGTGCGGCGGCGGACGGCCAGAGGGTCGTTGGCGACCGCTTCCATCTCGTCGTGCGCCTGCGAGCCGGGGGTGCGCGCCAGCAGGAAGCCGTCGCCGATCTCCACGCCCTTGATGGCCTGGATGCCCATGATCACGCCTGCCAGCCTGGCGTCCAGGCGGCGGTCGGACTGCACGTACGAGCCCAGGCCCGGCGGGAGGCCGTAGACGACCACCTCGACGACGCCGCCGAGGGTGTCGCCGTCCTTGTGCGCCTGGTCGATCTCGGCGATCATCGCCGCCTCGGCGCCGGGGTCCAGGCAGCGGACCGGGGAGGCGTCGAGCTTCTCGACGTCGGACGGGAGCGGCAGGACGGCGTCGCGCGGGGACTCGGCGCCGCCGATGCCGACGACGTGCGAGACGATCTCCGCGCCGATGGCCTGGCGCAGGAACTCGCGCGCGACCTCGCCGAGCGCGACGCGGGCCGCGGTCTCGCGCGCGGAGGCGCGTTCCAGGACGGGGCGGGCGTCGTCGAAGCCGTACTTCTGCATCCCGGCGAGGTCGGCGTGCCCGGGGCGCGGCCGGGTCAGCGGCGCGTTGCGCGCCTGCGCGTCCAGCACCTCGGGGTCGACCGCGTCGGCGGCCATGACCGTCTCCCACTTGGGCCACTCGGTGTTGCCGACCTGGATCGCCACGGGGCCGCCCTGGGTGAGGCCGTGGCGCACGCCGCCGAGAATGGTCACCTGGTCCTGCTCGAACTTCATGCGGGCGCCGCGGCCGTAGCCGAGGCGGCGGCGCGCGAGGGCGTCGGCGATGGCCTTGGTGGAGGTCTGGACTCCGGCCGGGAGTCCTTCGAGGACCGCGGTGAGGGCGGGGCCGTGGGATTCACCTGCGGTGAGCCAGCGTAGCGACATGGCCCGATTCTTCCACGTCTCGCCTGGCGAGCCGGACGGGGTTCGGGGAGTGGACGGCGGGTGGTTCCCCGCATATCCCGTTGCGCAGCGCAGCCGCCCGCTGGCACAGTGCCAAGTTCGCCCCCGGAAGGACAGGACCCTTGGTCGTCTATGCCCTGATCACCCGACAAGCTTTCCGGCGCTACCTCACCTACCGCGGCGCGTTGTTCGGCGGCGTGCTCGCCAACACCGTGTTCGGTGTCATCAAGGCCTTCATCATGACCGCTGTGTGGCGTCAGCGGTCGACCATCGGCGGCTACGGCCTGGCCGACGCGCTCACCTTTGTCTTCCTCGCGCAGGCGATGATCGGGCCGATGTCGTTGCTCACCAACGGGCTCGACATCCCCGCTCGGGTGCGGTCCGGGGACATCGGGACCGACCTGTTCCGGCCCGTCGACTTCCAGAACTACTGGTTGGCCACCGATCTGGGGCGGGCGGGGTTCGCGCTCCTCGGGCGCAGCGTCGTGCCCTTCGCGATCGGTGGGCTGCTGTTCCGTCTGCACGTTCCCAAGGACCCGCGGGTGTGGGCCGCGTTCCTGGTGGCGGTGTTCCTCGGGACGGTCGTCAGCTTCGCGCTGCGCTACCTCGCGGCGATGTCCGCCTTCTGGCTGCTCGACGAGAAGGGCGTGACCGGACTCTCCAACGTCCTCACCTCCTTCCTCGGCGGCATGATCGTGCCGCTGGTGCTCTTCCCCGCATGGCTGGGGCACCTGGCGCGGATGCTGCCGTGGGCCTCGCTGGTGCAGCTGCCGGCGGACGTGTTCCTCGGCAAGCGGACCGGAGCCGCGGTGGGCGGGGCGTACCTGTTCGAGGCCGGGTGGGCGGTGGCGCTGCTGCTGGCGGGGCGGTTGGTCACGCGGCGGGCTCGGCACCGGGTGGTGGTCCAGGGTGGCTGAGCCGCGCCTTGAACCGCGCTTCGAAGCCCGCTTCGAGCAGAAACCGCCTGGGGTCGTGGCGACCTATATGTTGACCGCGCGCATGTGGGCCCGCTCC
Source organism: Catenulispora sp. GAS73 (assembly GCF_041262085.1). Lineage (NCBI taxonomy): Bacteria > Bacillati > Actinomycetota > Actinomycetes > Catenulisporales > Catenulisporaceae > Catenulispora > Catenulispora sp. GAS73. The sequence continues at coordinate 335,004 of NZ_JBGCCM010000006.1, read as the reverse complement.
GCGCTCCAGTACCGGGCGTCGATGGTGCTGACGATGGTGACCTCCGGCGCCACCGCCAGCCTGGAGCTGCTCGGCATCCTGGTCGTGTTCGGCAACGTCAGCTCGATCGGCGGTTTCTCACTGTCGGAGGCCCTGTACCTCTACGGGACCGCGCAGGCCGCGTTCTTCACCAGCGACCTGCTGTTCACCGGGACCGAGTATCTGGCCGACCGCATCCGCCTGGGCACCTTCGACAGCCTGCTGGTCCGGCCGGTCGGGGTCCTGCCGCAGGTGTTCGCCGACCAGTTCACACCGCGGCGCCTGGCACCGTTGGTCCCGGCGTACGCCGCGCTGGCGATCGGTGTGGCCAAGGCGCCGGTGCACTGGACGCTGCTGCGCGTCGCGATGGTGCCCTACACGCTGCTGATCGGGGTGGCCGTCTTCGGGGCGGTCTGGATCCTGGTCGGCGCCTTCCAGATCGTCGCGGCGGACGCCTCGGAGGTGATGAACAGCGTCACCTACGGCGGCCAGTTCATGACCTCCTATCCCTTGTCCCTCTACGGCCGGAACCTGATGCTGTTCCTGACCTTCGGCCTCCCGCTGGCCTACGTGAACTGGCAGCCCACGCTCTACGTCCTGGGCCACGCCGACCCGCTCGGCACGCCCTCGTTCCTGCGCTTCGCCGGACCGCTGTTCGCCGCCGCCCTGTGGGGCCTGGCTCTGCTCGCCTGGCGCGCCGCCCTGCGCCACCACCGATCCACCGGGAGCTGACCGCCGTGAGCCGTGTTTCCCAGCCAACCATCACTTCCCAACCGATCATCGAAGCCGAGAACCTGTCGAAGACCTACACGCTGCGCAAGAAGGCCGGCCGCCTGAAACGGGAGCGGACCACCGTCGAGGCGGTCCGCGACCTGAACCTGTCCGTCGCCGAGGGCGAGCTGCTGGGCTACATCGGGCCCAACGGCGCGGGCAAGTCCACCTCCATCAAGATGTTCACCGGCATCCTGTCGCCCTCGGCCGGGAAGCTGCACGTCGCGGGGCTGGAGCCGATCCGGGACCGCAAGCAGTTGGCGCGGCGCATCGGCGTGGTCTTCGGGCAGCGCACCACGCTGTGGTGGGACCTGCCGCTGCGCGACTCCTTCGCGCTGCTGCACCGCATGTACTCCGTCCCGGACGCACGCTTCGCCGCGAACCTCAAGCGCTACGTCGACCTGCTCGAACTGGAGCCGCTGCTCGACACCCCGGTGCGCCAGCTCAGCCTCGGCCAGCGCATGCGCGGCGACCTGACCGCGGCGCTGCTGCACGACCCGGCCGTGCTCTACCTGGACGAGCCGACGATCGGGCTGGACGTGACCAGCAAGGCCGTCGTCCGCGAGTTCCTGGCCGAGCTGAACCGGGAGCAGGGCACGACGATCGTGCTCACCACCCACGACCTGGACGACATCGAGCGCCTGTGCCGCCGGGTGGTGGTCATCGACCACGGGACCGTCGCCTACGACGGCGAGCTGACCGCGCTGCGGGCCCGGGTGGCCCCGGACCGGACGCTGGTCGTCGACCTGGCCGCGCCGGGCCCGGCGATCGACGTGCCGGGGGCGAAGGTGACGCGCGTGGACGGCCCGCGGCAGTGGCTGGCGTTCCCCGCCGAGGCGAACGCGGCGGCTCTGGTGGCCGCGATCGCGGCGCGCTACGAGTTGCTCGATGTCTCCATCCGGGACGCAGACATCGAAGAAGTTATTCGCAACCTGTACACAGGCTGATACGGTAACCGCGCAATCTCGGGCGTGGCTGGTGAACTGCGGCGATTCAACTGGGAGGCGCGTTGGCCGGATGGACGGTTCCCGGGTACACCGAAACCCGGGTACTCGGCACTGGGGAGACCGGCCGGGTCGTCGAGGCCGTGCACGACGCGAGCGGCGACCGGGTCACGATCACGTATCCGGGCGCCAAGCTGTGCTCGGACCCGGCGTTCCGGGAACGCCTCCGCGACGAGGCGGCGCGGCTCGCGGGGCTGGAGCACCCGAACGTGGTGCGGGTCCGCGAGCCGGTGGAGACCGCCACCGCGATCGCACTGATCAGCGAGGCGGTGGAGGGCGCGGCACTGCGGAGGGTGCTCGCGACCTCGGCGCCGCTGACGCCGGAGGCGGCGCTCGCGGTCATGAAGGCGTCGCTGTTCGGGCTCGGTGCCGCGCAGGAGGTCGGCGTCGTGCACCGGGACTACCAGCCGTCGAACGTGGTGATCACTCCCGACGGCGTCGGCAGGGTGGCCGGCTTCGGCCTCGCCGCGCGGACCGAGGCGATGATGCCGGCGGCCGGTACGCCTTCTTATATGGCGCCGGAGCTGTGGGAGGGGGCGACGCCGCGGTCGGTGACAGACATGTACGCCGTCACGGCGACCTTCTATGAGTGCCTGACGGGGCGGGTGCCGTACGCGGCGGATTCCGTGTTCGAGCTGCAGACGCTGCACCGCGCGGCGCCGATACCCGTGGCCGACGTGCCCGCGGCGTTGCGGCCGTTGCTGGCGCAGGGGCTGGCCAAGACTCCGGTGGAGCGGCCGGCCGACACGACGGACTTCCTCGCCGAGTTGGAAGCGGCCGCGGTCGTGGAGTTCGGGATGGAGTGGGAGGAGCGTGGGCGGCGGGAGTTGGCCGCGCTGGTGGCGGCGCTTCCGGAGGAAGACGCCGTGGCCGAGGCGGCGACGAGCGTGCTGCCGGTGGTGGCTGGGGCTGCGGCTGCGGTTGCGGCTGGGGCCGGGGCCGGAGTCGCGGCTGGAACTGCCGCGGTCGCGGGGGCATCGGACGGTCGGACCATCTGGTACCGGGAAGACGGTTCGCCGCACTCGCCGAACTCCCCCGGCGACGACGGCGAGGGGATGGGGCGCGGGACCAAGGCCGGGCTCGCCGCAGCCGCGATCGCGGTGATCGGCGCGGTGGTGGCGGCCGTGGCGTTCTCCCCCGGGAAGCACGCGGCGGCGGCCACCGGACCGTCGGGGCAACTCGTCGTGACGCCGACCGACTCCTCGTCGGTGACCGACGACTCGTCGCCGGGGCTGGCGGCGGGAGGCGTGCCGACGCCGGGTTCGAGCAGCGCGGACGGCAGTTCCTCGGCGAAGTCGGCGACCGGCGGCCCGACCACGCCGACGTCCGCGACCTCGGGGGGCACAGCGCCGCCGTCGTCGGCGACGCCGATCGGCCTGCCGTTGTCGAGCCTGGGCCCGACCGGGCCGGGCCCCAGCTATCCGCCGCCCCCGTCGACGACGGTTCCGAGCACGCCGCCCGGCGGCACCGGGCCGACGACGCCGCCGAGCGCCGCGGTGACGGTCTCGGCCGGCGCGACCATGGCGAACGGCAAGTACAGCGGGCCATGTCCGCCCGCTGATCTGCCGACCGGGACGGTGACGTTCACCGTCGCCGGGCTGCCGGCCGGCGGCACGGTGCCGATCACGTACCACTGGCACGTGGTCGGCGGCGGAGCCGGCGGCGCCGCTGGTGGGACGGTCGGGGGCGGCGCGACGGTGACCGCGCACGACGGCTCTGTGACGGATCAGTTCAAGGTTTGGGACGACCAGCGCGCCCAGAAAGGGCTGTCCGGCACGGTCGAGATCACCTGGAGCGCGCCGGGCACGTCCGGAGGCACGGCCAGTGCCGGATCCGTCGACATCACCTGTACGCCGAGCGGCGGCGGGACCGGGACCGGTCCCACCAGCTCGACCGGTAGCACCACCGGCACCACAAGCTGAACTACCCCAGGCCCAACGCCTCGACGACGAACCGCCGGACCTCGCTGAAGGACGGCGGTCCGTCGTCGCGTCCGGCGGCGGCCAGCTGCGTCGACCCGACCAGCATCAGGGTCTTGAGCTCGGGATCGAACCCGGCGGGCAGCCGGCCCAGGTCCCGCTCGGCCTCCAGGTAGCCGACGACCATGCGCGTGCCCTCGGTCAGTACCGGCAGGCCGGGAACGCCGGCCGCGCGCAGCCGGGCCCTGAGCCCATCGCGGAAGGTCACCAGCGCCAGCACGTGCTGCGCCACCGAGCCGAAGAAGTCGGTCAGCGCCTCGGCCAGGTTGTCGGCGAGATCGCCCTGCCCGGCGCGGGCCCGCAGGCGCTCGTCCCGGTCGGTGACCCGGCGCGCGCACTCGATGAGGTAATCGGCGAGGAAGGCGTCGAAGTCGGCGAAGTGCCGGTGCAGGACGCCCTTGGCCACGCCGGCCTCGTCGGTGACCGCGCGGCTGGTCAGCGCGGCCGGGCCGGCGCTGAGCAGGACCCGTTCGGCGGCGTCGAAGAGCTGCTGGCGGGGGTCGCGGATGGCGATGCCGGTGGGCAACGGCGGGTCCTTTCTGGACGAGTGGGCAGGCGCCCATTAGAGTGGGCGCATGACCACTATAGCCCGGGACACCCCGCCTGAGCAGCCCCGCGATCCGGTTCCGCAGGCAGACAAGCCGATCGGCGACCAACCCACCGCCGACAAGCCGATCGCCGAATCCTTCGGCGACGACCCCGAGCGCTACAACCGCGCCCGGCCGGACTATCCGCGCGAGCTGATCGACCGCATCGTGGCCGGGCGGCCGGGTCGCAGCGTGCTGGACGTCGGCTGCGGCACCGGCATCGCCGCCCGGCAGTTCCAGGCCGCCGGCTGCGAGGTCACCGGCGTCGAGCCGGACGAGCGCATGGCGGCGTTCGCAGCCGAGCGCGGCCTGCACGTCGAAATCGCGAAGTTCGAGGACTGGGACCCGGCCGGCCGCGCCTTCGACACCCTGACCGCCGGCATGACGTGGCACTGGGTCGATCCGGTGGCGGGCGCCGCACAGGCGGCGCGCGTCGTGCGGCCCGGCGGACGGATCGCGCTGTTCTGGAACGCCTTCCAGTTGCCGCCGGACCTCGCGAAGGCGTTCGCGAAGGTCTACGCCGAGATCTTGCCGGACCACCCGATGTACCAGCACGGCGCCCGGGCCGGCAAGGACATCTACGCGCCGCTGCTGGCCGGCACCGCCAAGCGTCTGCACGAAGTCGGCTTCGATCCCGCCGAGCAGTGGCGCGACGAGTGGCAGCGCACGTACACGCGCACTGAGTGGCTGGACCTGTTCCCGACGTTCGGCGGCCACGCGCTGCTGCCGCGCGAGAAAGTGGCCGCGCTGCAGGAGGCGATCGGCGCGGAGGTGGACGCGGTCGGCGGGGAGTTCGGGGTGGAGTACGCGACCGTCACGGTGACCGCGGTGCGGGCCGACAGCTAAGGCAGGCACACAACGTGCGCAGCCGCCCTCGGGATCGGCTCTCAGCGAGCTGACAGCGCCGCTTCCCCCGCAGCGCGCATAGCCGCCAGCGGCGCCGGCGCCCGGCCGGTCATCAGCTCCACCTGCAGCACCGCCTGGTGCACCAGCAGATCCAGGCCGCCCAGCACCGCGCCGCCGCGCGCCGTCCAGGCTGCGGCAAGCGGAGTCGGCCACGGGTGGTAGAGCACGTCGAACAGCGTGCCGGGGGTCGCCGGGACCGCCGCCGCGAGGCCGTCGGTCGCGCCGACCGGGGTGGTGCTGATGACGAGTGCGCACCCGAACGCCGCGGCGGCCTCGTCCCAGTCGCGGATGCGCACCGCGGTGCCGACCGCTTCGGCGATCGCGTGGACCTCGGCGTCGCGGGCGTGGTTGCGGATGTAGACCTCGACCTCGCCCTTGGCGATGCCGGACAGCGCCGACAGGGCCGAGGACGCCGTCGCCCCGGCACCGAGCACCGCGGCCGACGCCGCCTCGGTCACGCCGCGCTCGGCCAGGGCGTTGACCAGGCCCGGCACGTCGGTGTTGGTGCCGGTCCGCGCGCCGTCCGGGGCGAAGAGCACCGTGTTCACCGCCTCGACGGCGCGCGCCGTCGCGCTCACCTCGTCGAGCAGCGGGATCACCGCGCGCTTGAGCGGCATGGTCAGGGACAGGCCGGCCCAGGAGGCGTCGAGGCCGGACAGGAAGTCCGGGAGCGACGCCTCGTCGACCTCGTGCGCGTCGTAGGTCCAGGCGGTCAGCCCGAGGGCGGCGTACGCGGCCCGGTGCAGGACCGGGGACAGCGAGTGCGCGATCGGGCTGCCCAGGACGGCGGCGTGGCTGATCAGGTCGGGTTCCTCACTGCGAAGTAGAGCAGGCCTTGTCGCGTTGCTTCTGCTGGTACTTGGTGTAGAAGTTCGTGCCGGTGGCGGTGACGCACCAGTAGTAGTCGCCGTCGTGCGTCGGTGCCAGCGCGGCCTTGATCATGTCGTCCGACGTGAGGTAGACCGGCGTCGGCGGCAGGCCGTGGTGCGGCGAGTACGTCGAGTACGGGTTGTTCGGGTCCTGGACCTGGGCCGCGCTCGGGAGCTTGCCGGGTTGGAGGTGGCCGATCATGAACAGCGCGGTGGAGTCGACGCCCAGGTAGTCGTTGGCCTTCAGGCGCGCGTAGACGCCCTCGGCGACCCGGGCGCCGTCGGTCGGGTCGGTGACCTCGCCCTCGGCGATCGAGGCGACGGTCAGCACCTGCTCCGGCGTGCACTTGACGGTACCGCAGGTCAGCGTCGCGGCCTTGGCCACGAAGCCGATGCTGTTCAGGTACGCCATGCGGTTCGCGACCATCTGGGTCAGCACGCTCTTCGGCGTGTCGGACGCCGTCAGCGAGTACGTGCCCGGCTCCAGCATGCCCTCGATCGTGGGCTTGTGGGTGGTGGAGTCCACCGCCCACGGCGGCAGGCCGATCGTGTTGCCCGAGATCGCCGCGTCGAAGTCGGCCGACTTCCACTTGCGCTTGTCGATCAGGCTCGCGACGACGTCCTTGCCCCACTCGTGGGAGGTGACGATTATCTGCGAGGCGCCGGACAGGTTCGACTTCTTCAACAGCTCCAGCACGGCGTTGGTGCCGGAGATCGACGGGCAGATGGAGTAGGTCCCGGCGGTGATGCCCGAGGAGCCCTGGTTCTGGTTGGCCGCGTTGACGTAGGCCCGCGCGCTCTTGACCACGCCGGCGGAGAACAGCGCGTTCGCTATCTGCGAGCCGGTCGCGCCGCGGGGGATGTCGACCGGGACCTTCGCGGCGTCCGCGCAGGTCGCCGCGGCGGTGTAGTCGGGAGCCGGGCCGTACTTGCCCTTGTAATACGAGTAGCCGGCGTACATGCAGCCGCCGAACAGGCTCAGGATGCCGACGAGCACGAACAGCGGCGCCCAGGCGCGCAGCTTGCCGCCGCGCCGGCGCGGGTACTGGCCCTCGAAGAAGCCATCCTGGTCGCCCCAGTCGCCGCCGCCCTGGTCGTAGCCCTGCTCGTAGCCGCTCTGGTCGTACGCCTCCTCGGCGTCCGCTCCGCGGCGGCCCCGGCCGCCCCGGCGTCCGCGCGAGCGGCTCGCCCGGCCGCCGTCGTCCCAGCCCTCGCTGCCGTGCTCGGCGTAGGCGTCCTGGGCGGGGGCCGAGGTGCCGGTGTCACCCCAGCCGTCGTCGGTGTAGGGGTCCGCCGCGGTCGTGGTGGCCCGGCCGGCGCCGTAAGGGTCCTGCGACGGCTGCGCGTAGGGGTCGATGACCTCGCTCTGCACGACCTTCGGGCCCGGGCGGGCGGCGCGCCGGCCGCCGCGCGGGGCCCCGGCGTCCGGCGGCGCGGCCGGCTGGCCGTAGCCCTGCGGCGCCTGCTGGGCGTAGCCGGGCTGCTGGTAGCCCTGCTGAGCCTGCTGGCTGTACTGCCCCGGCTCGCCGTAGCCCTGCGGAGACTGCCCCGGCTGGCTGTACTGCCCCTGCTGCGGCGGCTGGCCGTAGCCGCGGGTGCCGCCGCTGGGCTGCGCCTGCTGGCCCGGGATCGGCGCGGCCTGCTGGTCCGGCTGGCCGTACCCGCGCTGCTGCTGGCCGTAGCCGCGCTGCTGGCCGGCCTGGCCCTGCGGCGCCTGCGGGGCCTGCTGGCCCGGCTGGCCCGGCTGCCCGTAGCCTGACTGCTGGCCGTAAGCACCCTGCTGTTGCTGTCCGTACCCCTGCTGACCGTACGAACCCTGCTGCTGCCCGTAGCCGCGGTCGTAACCCGACTGTTGCTGGCCCTGCTGGCCCTGCTCCTGGTCGTACGACGACGGATCCTGGCCATACGGATCCGACGGCTGTGCATCGGCCCTCCGGCGGCCCCGCCCCTGAGGCGCGTCGCCCCCGTATCGCCAATCGCCGTCGCTCATCAGTTGCCGTCCTCCAGCTGGACCATCGTGCCGGGCGGACGTCCGGACATCCGTTCGGCATCAAGTGCGTTCTGCAAGATAACCACGGCGGCCGCTTGGTCTACCACCGATCTGCCCTTCTTGGCCTTGACGCCCGAAGCGCGCAGACCCTGTGTCGCGGTGACCGTGGAGAGCCGCTCGTCGACCAGGCGGACCGGCCGCCGCGGGCCCAGGCGGCGGGCCAGATCGCGGGCGTAGCCCCGGATCTTGGCCGCGGCCGGGCCCTCGCCGCCGGACAGCGAGCGCGGCAGGCCGACCACGATCTCGAAGGCCTCGTACTCGGCCGCCAGGGCCGCCAGGCGGTCCAGGGACCCCCGGCGCGGCTCGGCCTTCACTGTCTCCACCGGGGTGGCAAGCAGGCCGTCGCGGTCGCAGGAGGCGACGCCGATCCGGACGGTGCCGACGTCCACCCCCAGCCGCACGCCGCGGCGCATCTCGCGCTGCGGGGAGGGATCCGGGGACGGGTCCGGCACGTGTGGCAGCTCCATGATCCGCGGTCTCCTTCCGTCCGGGTGCGGCTCACGCCAACCGTGACGCGTCCGTGACCGTACCCGGTTCCGGCCTCCGCTGTCGCCCCCGGCGGCGATACCCGAATTGTCGGACACAGTATGACAAGGCACGGATCACCATCCGTGACAGGACCCGGGACCGAAGACCGGTCCCGGGTCCGAAAGCCGTCCGAAAGACGTACGCGGCGTACGCGTCGGACGCGCCCTCACACGTCCTTACGCGGCCACCTTCTCCGCCACCGCGCGGCCGACGCCCTCCAGCGCCGCCGGGATCGCCGTGACGTCGGTGCCGCCGCCCTGCGCGACGTCGTCCTTGCCGCCTCCGCCGCCGCCGAGGGTCTTCGCCGCCGAGCGGACCAGCTCGCCCGCCTTCAGGCCGAGCCCGCGCGAGCCCTCGTTGGTCGCGATGACCACGACCGGCCGCTCCCCCGCGCTCGCCGCCACCGCGACCACCGCCGGGCGCGTGCCGAGCCGGCCGCGCACGTCCAGCACCAGCTTGCGCAGATCGTCCGCGGACGCGCCGTCCGGCGCCTGGTGCGTGACCACCGCGACGCCGTGCACGTCGGTCGCGCCGTCCGCCAGCGAGCCCGCGATCTGCAGCAGCTGCCCCGCCTTGAGCGCGGAGATCTCCTTCTCCGCGTCGCGCAGCTTGGTCATGATGCCGCCGACCCGCTCGACCAGCTCCTCCGGCCGCGCCTTCACGACCTCCGCGAGCTGCGCCACCAGGACGTGCTCGCGCGCCAGGAAGTTGTACGCGTCGGTGCCGACCAGCGCCTCCACGCGGCGCACGCCGGAGCCGATGGAGGACTCGGAGAGCAGCTTCACCAGGCCGAGGCGGCCGGTGTTGTCCACGTGCGTGCCGCCGCAGAGCTCGTGCGCCCACTCGCCGACCGAGACCACACGGACCCGGTCGCCGTACTTCTCGCCGAACAGCGCCATCGCGCCCATCGCCTTGGCCTCGGGCTGGCTCATCACCTGCGCGGTGACCGTGAGGTCGTCGATCAGCAGCTCGTTGACCCGCTGCTCGACGTCCGCCAGCACCGAGTGCGGCACCGCGCCCGGGGACGCGAAGTCGAAGCGGAAGCGGCCGGGCGAGTTCTCCGAGCCCGCCTGGGTCGCGGTCTCGCCGAGCAGTTCGCGGAACGCCTTGTGAACCATGTGTGTCGCGGTGTGCGCGCGGGAGATCGCCGCGCGCCGCGCGGTGTCCACCTCGCCCCACGCCTCGGTGCCGAGCACGACCTCGCCGTCGCGCACGATCGCCCGGTGCGCGATCAGATCGCCGACCGGCTTCTGCACGTCCACGACCTCGACCAGCGCGCCGTTGCCGAGCCGGATCAGGCCGTGGTCCGCGAGCTGGCCGCCGCCCTCCGCGTAGAAGGGGGTGCGGTCCAGGACCAGCTCCACCTCGTCGCCGGGCTGCGCCGAGCTGCCGACCTGGCCGTTGACCAGCATCGCCTTCAGCAGGCCCTCGGACTTCACCTCGTGGTAGCCGGTGAACGCCGACGGGCCCGCCGCGTCCAGCAGCTCCCGGTACGCCGACATGTCCGCGTGGCCGGTCTTCTTCGCCCGCGCGTCCGCCTTCGCCTGGTCCCGCTGCTCCTTCATCAGGCGGCGGAAGCCCTCTTCGTCGACGCTCAGGCCCGCCTCGGACGCCATCTCCAGGGTCAGGTCGATCGGGAAGCCGAAGGTGTCGTGCAGCTTGAACGCCTGGTCGCCGGAGAACACGGTGCTGCCGGACTTCTTCGCCTCGTCCGCGACCGTCTCGAACATCGCCGAGCCGGTGCGCAGCGTCTGCAGGAAGGAGGTCTCCTCCGCGACCGCCACCGCGACGATGCGCGAGGAGTCCGCGATCAGCTCGGGGTAGGCCGGGCCCATCGCCTCGATGGTGGTCTCGGTCAGGTCCTTGATCGTCGCGCCGTGCGCACCGAGCAGCCGCATGTTGCGGATCGCGCGGCGCATCAGGCGGCGCAGCACGTAGCCGCGGCCCTCGTTGCCCGGCGTGATGCCGTCGCCGATCATCATCGTCGCGGTCTTCACGTGGTCGGTGACCACGCGCAGCGAGACGTCGTTCTTGGTGTCCCGGCCATAGGTGACGCCCGCGATGGACGCCGCCTTGTCCAGGATCGCGCGCGAGGTGTCGATCTCGTAGAGGTTGTTGACGCCCTGCAGGATGGTCGCCAGGCGCTCCAGGCCGAGGCCGGTGTCGATGGACTTGCTGGGGAGCTCGCCGAGGATCGGGAAGCCGGTCTTGTCGCCGCCCGCGCCGCGCTCGAACTGCATGAAGACCAGGTTCCAGAACTCCATGTAGCGCTCGTCGTTGACCGCGGGGCCGCCGGCCTCGCCGAACTCCGGGCCCCGGTCGTAGAAGAGCTCCGAGCACGGGCCGCAGGGCCCGGGCACGCCCATCGACCAGTAGTTCTCCTTCATCCCGAGACGCTGGATGCGCTCGGCCGGGAAGCCCGCCTTCTTCCAGATCTCCTCCGCCTCGTCGTCGTCGAGGTAGACGGTGACCCAGATCTTGTCCGGGTCCAGGCCGAAGCCGCCCTCGGAGACCGGCGTGGTGCACAGCTCCCACGCCATCGGGATGGCGGTCTCCTTGAAGTAGTCCCCGAAGGAGAAGTTGCCGCACATCTGGAAGAACGAGCCGTGCCGGGTGGTCTTGCCGACCTCCTCGATGTCCAGCGTGCGCACGCACTTCTGGACCGAGGTCGCGCGCGGCCAGGGCGCCGGCTGCTCACCGAGGAAGTACGGCTTGAACGGGGCCATGCCCGCGATGGTGAGCAGGGTGGTCGGGTCGTTCGAGATGAGCGACGCCGACGGGACGACCGTGTGGCCCTTCTTCTGGAAGAAGTCGAGCCAGCGGCGGTGGATCTCCGCGGATTCCATGAGCTTGTCAGCCTTCTAGGAAATGCGGCGCGAGTCGGGCAACGACCCTGGCGCCGCGAGTATTGACGGGGCGTCGGGGTGGGCCGGTTCGGCCGAGCAGGGCGGCGACCGGCCCTAGATAGCTCGCGCCTTCTTGGAGGAACCGTCACCTTCCGGGTCACGGTCTGTCGTGGTCGGGGGCACGTCGATGCCGAGTGCGACGTTCAGCTCCTCCTCGCGGTCGTGCGCCCGCTCGCGCACGTCCTCGAAGAACTCCTTGACCGAGTCCAGCAGACCGCCGCCGGAGACCGCGGCCCGGTCGGCGAGGCCCGCCGGGGTCAGCTCCTTCGCGGTCGCGGTGACCTTGCGGAACACCAGCACACCCGCGGTCGCGCCCATGGACACCCAGAAGAGGCGGCGCACAGTTCCTGTGAACATCGGAGGCGTCATCCCTTCTTCTTGTCGGCGCGACGGGCCTTGCGGTCCGCCTTCAGCTCGGCCTTGACCCGCTTGGCCACATCCTCATTCTTGCGCGAGGTGATGGCCGCGCGCACCCCATAACTGAAGGAGGCCACCTTCACCAGCGGCCCGCCGATCGCCGAGGTGGCGGTGGAGACCAGCCCGGAGACGTTCTTCGACATCGTCTCGACGTTGTCGGTGATGTGGTCGACCTTCACCAGCTGGGCGTTGCCGTTCTTGACGGTGTCGGTGATCTCGTTCAACAGCGGGACGGTCTCCTGGGTGATGCCGGCGACCAGCTTGGTCGTCTCCTTCAGCACCTCGGCCACGCGGACCAGGACGAAGGCGAAGAAGCACACTCCGATCGCGAAGAAGATCGCGAACACCAGTCCGACAATCGCGCCAGCGGACACCAGGGACTCCCTGAAGTTTGTTATAGGTATTGACGAAACGCTTTACGTTTGGAGACAGCACCCTATCGCGCGGTGGGAGCTCTGCGGCACGGGGCTCGACGGCGTCGCCCCGTCGGCGTGTCAGGAGGCTTCGCCGCCGGGGGCGGGGTGGCTGTCGGAGTCGGTGCCGTCCAGCAACGCCCTGACACGGTCGTAGACGTCGGAGTAGCGGGCCTCCGCGCCGTGCCTGGTGGGCTCGTAGTAGCGGCGGTCCTTCACGGCGTCGGGCGCGTACTGCTGCGCGGCCACGCCGCCGGGGACGTCGTGGGCGTAGACGTAGCCCTTCCCGTGCCCGAGGGACTGGGCTCCGGAGTAATGAGCGTCACGCAGATGCGGCGGCACCGGGCCGGCCAGGCCCTTGTGCACGTCCCCCAGCGCGGCGCCGATGGCCTTCACGGCGGAGTTCGACTTCGGCGCCAGGGCCAGATGGATGACCGCGTGCGCCAACGTGATCTGTGCCTCGGGCCAGCCGATGAAGGAGACGGCCTGCATGGCGGCCACGGCGACCTGGAGCGAGCTGGGATCGGCCATGCCGATGTCCTCGCTGGCGGAGATCACCAGGCGGCGCGCGATGAAGCGCGGGTCCTCGCCGGCGTCGACCATGCGCGCCAGGTAGTGCAGCGCGGCGTCGACGTCGCTGCCGCGCACGGACTTGATGAAGGCGCTGGCGACGTCGTAGTGCTGGTCGCCGTCGCGGTCGTAGCGGACCGCGGCCCGGTCGACCGCCTGCTCCAGGATCTCCAGCGTGAGCTCGGCGGGGACCTCGCCCTTGGCCGCCGCGAGCGCCCCGGCCGCGCCGGCTTCCAGGGCGGTCAGCGCGCGCCGGGCGTCGCCGCCGGCGATGCGGAGCAGGTGGATCTCGGAGTCCTCCGGGAGCGTGACCTTGCCGGCCAGGCCGCGCTCGTCCGCCAGCGCGCGGTGGACGACCTCGCGGACGTCGTCCTCGGTGAGCGGCTGCAACGTCAGCAGCAACGACCGGGACAGCAGCGGGGAGATGATCGAGAAGTGCGGGTTCTCGGTGGTCGCGGCGACCAGGGTGACCCAGCGGTTCTCCACGGCGGGCAGCAGGGAGTCCTGCTGCGCTTTGGAGAAGCGGTGGATCTCGTCGAGGAACAGCAGCGTCTCGCGGCCGTACATGCCGAGCTCGCGCTTGGCCCGGTCCACCACGGCCCGGACCTCCTTGACGCCCGCGTTGATCGCGGACAGCTCGGCGAAGGTGCGGTCGGTGGCGTTGGCCAGGACGTAGGCCAGCGTGGTCTTGCCGGTGCCGGGCGGGCCCCAGAGCAGGATGGACGACGGCACGGTGACCCCGTCACCGGCCTTGACCAGGCGCCACAGCGGGGAGCCGGCGCGCAGCAGGTGCTTCTGCCCGACGATCTCGTCGAGCACGCGGGGGCGCATGCGCACCGCGAGCGGGGCCGCGATCCTGGCCTTCTCGGTGCCCGCCTCCTCGAACAAGTCCAGCTGCTCCACGTCATGACCTTAGCGCCCCGGTCTGACAGAGCCGTCCGTCAGAGCGGTCCGTCACAATGATCGCCATGACGGAACCCGTGATACGGCGCGCGGAGTCGGCCGAGGAGTTGTTCGCGGTCGCCGGGGGCGACTACCTGCTGCGCTCGGACGCCGCCCCGGAGGAGTCGCTGGAGCAGCAGGGTGTGGCCTGGGTCGCGACCGACGGCGGTTTCGCCTTCGGCGGGTCGGCGGACGGCCCCGGCCTGGTCGACTGGCTGACCGTGATCGGCACGCCGGAGACGGCCGGCGCACTGCTGCGGCAGGCGCTGGCGTCGCTGCCGCGGCGGCCGTACGGCTTCTCTGTGCCGCGCGGCACAGACATGGCGGTGTTCGACTTCTCAGAGCCGGAGACGTGGGACTTCATGGCGTTCGACCCGGCCTGGGGCGTCGAGCTGCCGGCGATCCCCGGCGAGGAACGCGTGACGGAGATGCTGCCCTCCCCCGCGGCCGACGCCGAGATCGCCGGCTTCCTGAAGGTCGCGAACCCCTCGCACTCGGCGAAGCCGGGCTGGGAGGCGATCCAGGCCTGGGGCGTGGTGCGCGACGCGGAGGGGGCGCTGCTGGCGTGCGGCGCGTACTGCCGGCGCGACGGCGGCAACGGCTACCTGGCGTCGATCGGGACCCGGCCGGAGGCGCGCGGCCGGGGGCTCGGCGCGGCGGTGTCGGCGTGGCTGACCCGGCGTTCGCTGGCCAACGGTGACGGCTTCTGCGCCCTCGGCCACTGGCACCCGAACGAGCCGGCCCGCCGGGTCTACGCCCGCCTCGGATTCCGCACCACACACCAGATGATGAGCGGGAGGTTCGAGGCGTGAGCCGGTTCGATCTGCGCGAGGTGTCCGTCGAGCGCGAGGGGCACGTGATCATCGACCGGGTGACGGCGACCATCGCCCCGGGGCGCTGCACGGCCCTGGTCGGCCCCAGCGGCGCGGGCAAGACGACGCTGCTGCGGCTGTTCAACCGCCTCGACGACCCGAGCGGCGGCACGATGCTGCTGGACGGCGCGCCGCTGGAGACGCTGGACGTGCTGGAACTGCGGCGGCGAGTGGGGCTGGTCGGGCAGCGTCCGGTGCTGGTGACGACGACGGTGCCGGCGGAGCTGCGCGTCGGCGCCCCCACGCTGACCGACGACGAGGCGCTGGGGCTGCTGAAGCGGGTCGGGCTGGCCGAGGAGTTCTACGACCGGCCGACCGAGGGCCTGTCCGGCGGCGAGGGCCAGCGCGTGTGCCTGGCCCGGACGCTGGCGGTGGGCCCGGAGGTACTGCTGCTGGACGAACCGACGTCCGCGCTGGACCCGGAGGCCGCGGCGGCGGTGGAGGAGACGTTGTGCGGGCTGCTGGGCGGTGGGCTGACCGCGATTCTGGTGAGCCACAGCGCGGCGCAGGTGCGGCGGATGGCCGACGACGCGCTGGTGCTGCGGAAGGGGCAGCTGGTGGAGAGCGGGCCGGTCGCAGGGGTCGAGTATGTGAACGGGGATGCTTAGGTAGATCGGGTTATTAGGCCGGGTCGATATCGGCCACTACCGGCACCGGCCGCGTTGAATACCGAGCCATGAGCGACGCCGTCCAGTCCGGGTCGGGCATCTGTCCGATGTCGGCGATCCGGGCTGCGAGCTCGGTTGGCGGAGCCGTGGGCGAGCCCCCGGCCGGCGAACACGGTGTCGCCGGCGGCGGCTGTGCGGTATCCGGCGTCCAGGCGGAAGCGCATGCGGCCTTCGAGCAGGACGAAGCATTCGTCGTGGCCATCGTGGATGTGCGGTGCGGGGCCCGGATGGCCGGCGGGCAATACGCCCTCGATCACGGTCAGCGCGCCGTTGGTGTCCGCCGCGCCCCGGCCAATCCGCGGCGAGTGGACCCGCGCGGCGTGAAACTTCCAGCCCCGTGCGGCCGCCCGCGCCGACCCCCGGCTTGTCCAACCTGTCGCCCCCGCCCCCTAAGATCGCCGCATGAGCAGCCCCGCAGTACCCGAATGGACCGGAGTCGCCCTCTCCGTCAGCCTGGTCGGCCTCGCGGTCCTCATCGCCTGGCGCCAGCGCCTGGGCCTGGCGCGCGAGGTCGTGGTCGCCGCGGTGCGGGCCGGGGTGCAGCTGTTCCTGGTCGGGGCCGTGCTGCTGTTCCTGTTCAAGCACGCGGGGCTGCCCGGCGGGTTCGCGTGGCTCGCCGTGATGGTGATCATCGCGGGGCAGGTGGCCGGGCGGCGGGGCAAGGGGTTGCGGCACTCCCGGTATGTCGCCACCGCGTCCGTGGCGGTCGCCGCCGCGGTGACGATGGGGGTGCTGATGGCGTTCGGCGTCATCCAGACCACGCCGCGGGTCGTGGTGCCGGTCGGGGGGATGGTGGTGAGCGGGGCGATGGCGGCGACCGGGGTGACGCTGGCGCGCATGGTGGCCGAGGCGAAGGGGCAGCGTGCCGCCATCGAGGCGCGGTTGTCGCTCGGGCTCAGTGCCACCGCCGCGTTCGCGCCGCATCGGCGGGAGCTGCTGCGGACCGCGCTGATCCCGACGCTGGACTCCACGAAGGTGGTCGGGCTGATCAGCCTGCCCGGGGCGATGACCGGGCTGATCCTGGCCGGGGTGTCGCCGGAGGTGGCCATCCGCTACCAGATCGTCGTGATGTACATGCTGCTCGCCGCCGCGGTGATGGCCGCGCTGGCCGCCGCCGAGCTCGGGCAGCGGATGTTGTTCACTCCGGCCCAGCAATTGCGCTGAGTCCGGCGGAGCACGGGAGTGCAGGTCAGGCGGTTTTCGGGCGGCGGCGGGCGGGATTCGAACACAGCCCGATGCTCAATGGCGGCCGTCCGTTAATCGCGCTCTCAGGCTGGTATGCCTAAGCTCCACTCCCATGACTACGCCAAGCAGCACCGACAGCGTCGAAGCCGCCGACGGCGACGCCGTCCTGGAGGTCGAGACCGACGCCAAGACCGACGCCAAGGCCGACACCGTGACCGAGGCCGAGACCGAGTCCAAGGCCGACGCCAAGGCCCCGTCCGCCGCCGACGAGATCGCCCCCGTCGCCGACGAGATCGTCCCCGAGCTCGTCGAGGACGAGGACGACTACCTCGACCGGGACGACGTCGCCCTGGAGGAGGCGAAGAGCGGCTCCGCCATCGCCGCCGGCGCCGGCGCGATCGTCGCCGCGGGCCTGGCCCTGACCTCGATGGGCGGCAGCTGGGTGGGCGACATCCTGTCCCAGCGCCAGCAGCTGATCGGGCAGATCAACACCGCCAACTCCGCCGCCGACGCGATCATCAAGCAGCGCTACACCGAGCCGTGGCACAAGACCGCGCTGGTCGGCATCTGGTTCGCGGTGGCCGCCATGCTGGTCGCCGCCGGGACGCTGTTCGTCGGCGAGTTCTTCGCCAAGCACCCGGCGCCTACCTGGGTGCGCGCCCTGACCTGGGGCGCCCTGGCGCTCGGCATCGTCGGCCTCGGGGTGTCGGCGGCGATCTACTTCGACGTCTTCACCGGCACCATCACCGTCCCGGCCGGCTCCGGCAGCAGCAGCGGCCAGTGACCGGACCGGTACCCGGGGCAGTATCCAAGACGCAGCCCCGCTACCTCCCGGCCCACTCGTCCGCGGTCAGCTCGTAGCGGACTTCCCCGTGCTCGGAGCCCTCGATCGGCTCCAGCTCGGGGAAGTACGTCGCCACGTGCCGCATCCCCAGCTTCTCCATCACGTTGCGCGACCCGCGGTTCACGAACATCGTCTCGGCCCACATGAGCCGCACCCCGAGTTCGGTGAACGCCTTGCGCGCCAACGCCTGCGAGACCTCGGTGGCATAGCCCTTGCCCCACGCCGCCTGCCGCAGCCGGTACCCGAGCTCTGCCTCGTCCAACGGACCGTCGGCCTTGGGCCGCAGGCAGAACCACCCGACGAACGCGCCGCCGTCCTTCTCCTGCGCGGCGAACAAGCCCAGCTTGTGGTCCCACTTCTCCACGCCCGCGATGATCCTCGGCAGCACCCGCTCCCGGATCTCCTCCGGCGCGGTCGGCTTCCCGCCGCTCAGATAACGCATCACCGCCGGATCGCTGTCCAGCTCGATCAGCAGCTCGGCGTCGTCGGCGGTGAAGGGACGCAGGACCAGCCGCTCGGTCTCAAGGTAGGTATCCACAGCGCCGATCATCGCCCAGGAGCGGTCAGGCCACCCAGCGGTTTTCCTCCGATACCGGCGGCAGCGCGGCCTCGCACCGGAACGCCGCGGCCAGCCGCCGCACCGCGTCCCGCAGCGTCTGCTCCGGCAGCGTGTAGGGGATCCGCACCCGGTGCTCGAACGTCCCCGGGTCCACCCCGAACTGCGGTCCGCCGACCAGCCGCACCCCGAACGCCGCGGCCCGGTCGGCCAGCTCCGAGGACGACGGCTCGCCGAGGTCCACCCACAGCGACAGGCCGCCCGGCGGCCGGCGCCACGACCACTCCGGCAGCTCCGCGGCCAGCGCCTCCTCCAGCGCGGCCCGCTGCCGCCGCAGCAGCTCCCGCCGCTGCTCGACGAAGCCCCAGCCGCGCCGCAACAGCGCCGCGGCGATGATCTGGTCCAGCACCGAGCCGGCCATGTCCGAGGCCATCCGCTGCCCGGCCAGCTCGGTGGCCATCCGCGGGGTGGTCCGGATCCAGCCGATCCGCAGGCCGCCCCAGTGGCTCTTGGACATCGAGCCGACGCTGATCACCTGCTCGGCCGCGGCCCGCGAGACCGAGGCCGGGAACGGCACCGGGGCCGGGACGTCCAGGGCCATGTCCGAGACCGTCTCGTCGTTGATGATCCAGGTGCCGGCGGCGCGCGCCGCGTCCGCGGCCTCGGCCCGGCGCTCGGCGGACATCAGCGTGCCGGTCGGGTTCTGGAAGTCCGGGATCAGGTACGCCACCCGCGGCGCGGCCTGCCGCAGCTGCGCGGCCAGCACGTCGGACTCGATGCCGTCCTCGCCGACCGGCACCGGCACCGGCCGCAGCCGGGCCCGCCGCATGGCCTCGACGCTGTTCGGGTAGGTCGGGCTCTCCACCACGACCCGGTCCCCCGGCCCGCACAGCAGCCCCAGCGCCAGCACGTTGCCGTGCTGCGCCCCGGAGGTGATGACGATCTGGTCCGGCGTGGTCGGCAGGCCGCGCTCGATGTAGCGCTCGGCGATGAGCTCGCGCAGCTCCGGCCACCCGGCGTGGTAGTAGCCGGTGTCCGCGGTGAGGCCGGTGATGGTCGGCGCGATCTCGGCCAGCATCTCGGCGATCAGCTCGCCGGGCATGCCGAAGGAGGCGCAGGACAGGTCGATCGCGACGTCCGCGGCGCCGGGCTGGCTGGGCATCAGCCAGCCGCCGGAGACGTTCGGGCCGGCGCCCGGCGGCAGCGTGGTCCAGGTGCCCGAGCCGCGCCGGCTCTCCAGGAAGCCGTCCTCGCGCAGCAGGTCGTAGGCGGCGGTGACGGTGGTCCGGCTCATCCCCAGGGCGGCGGCCAGGTCGCGCTCGGCCGGGACCCGGGTGCGCAGCGCGATGCGGCCGTCCAGGATCAGGGCCCGGACACTGTGCGCGAGCGCGCGGTAGGCCGGGCGGCGCTCCGACTCGGCGGCCGAGCCGGCTGAGCCGATCGAGCCAGTCGAGCCGGTCGAGCCGGTCGCGGCGGCGGTGCCCAGGTGCGAGACCTCGCGGACCAGGCGCGCCAGGCGCGTGCTGCCCACCGTGCGGTCGGTCGTCGCCAGTTCCAGCGGAGCTGTCATGCCACCCTCCCTTGATTGGCCCTACATAAGCGGGCCACTTGACCTCCATCCTGATGGAAGTGGCCCGCAAGGGCAATCCTGAGGGAGGCCAGCATGACCAGCACTGTGCCGGCGGAGCACGTGTCCCAGACCGCCGAGGTGGCGGGCGACCGGGCCGAGCGCGCCCTACTCGGGCGCCACGAGCAGCGGATCTCGGAGCCGCTGCCGATCGGTGACCTGGTCCGAGCCGCATTGGCCTGGCTCTCGGCGCTGATTCCGCGCGACCGCCGCGCGCACCGCATGGTCCAGCTCCAACTCGGGCTGATCCTCTACGGCGTCAGCGACGGCATGATCCTGATGTCCGGCCTCGGCGCCAACCCCTGGGACGTGTTCCACCAGGGCCTGGCCAAGCACATAGGCCTGCAGGTCGGCACGACGGTGATCCTGGTGGGCGTCGCGGTGATGCTGTTCTGGATCCCGCTGCGGCAGAAGCCCGGCTTCGGGACGCTGAGCAACGTGGTCGTGGTCGGCCTGGCGATGGACGGCGCGATGGCCTGGATGCCGTCCCCGCACGCCTGGTGGCTGCGCTGGGGCGAAATGCTCGCCGGGGTGGTGCTGAACGGCGTGGCGACCGGCGCGTACATCGGAGCCGGCATGGGCCCCGGCCCGCGCGACGGCGTGATGACCGGCTACGCCGCACGCGGCCACTCCGTCCGCGTGGTCCGCACCTCGATGGAGCTCACGGTGCTGGCCGGCGGCTGGCTCCTGGGCGGCACGGTGGGCATCGGCACCGCGGCCTACGCGCTGCTGATCGGGCCGCTGGCGCACCGGTTCATCCCGCTGCTGGCGATCAAGGCGAAGGACGGCGTGGCGGAGCGGACGCCGAAGCCGGAGAAGCGCCGCCTGGTCGCCGCCGGAAGCCTGGCATCAGAGAACTGCTGAGAGATACCGGACTCCGGAGCGCGTCTTCCTTGGTGGGGCCTTGGGGGACGCGCTCCGGTTTTGTCTGGCGGAAGCGCGGTCAGAACCCCCGCACCTTGCGCGGCCGGATCCGCGTCGCCACCGAGTACTTCTCCATGGCCTCCGCGACCGTCTTGCCGAAGTAGCGCGCGGCCCGGTCCGTGTACTTCGCCACGAACTCCGGGATCTCGCCGATCGTCGGGTGGCCCTCCAGGATCTCGACGTCCCCGGTGAAGACCTGCACCTCCAGGTCGTTCACGCCGCCGTCGAAATGCAGCGCGACCGTCGGCCGCTCCTTCATGGAGCGCAGCCGGGCCGCGGTGTCGGAGTGGTAGATCAGGAAGCTGCCGTCGCCCCACTCGCCGTCCTCGTCCGGGACCCACAGAAACCACACCGGGTTCGGCTGCGGGACGCCGGCGGAGTTGACGGTGACCAGCCAGACGATCTCTTCCTCGGCCAGGCGGCGGCGGACGGTCCGGCCGAACTCGGTGGCGGGGTCCGGGAGGACATGGGCACCAGCGGCATCATTCATGGGGCCAAGATAAACAGCGGCCGACCACTATGCGATCAGCTTGAGCACAGCGTCGCAGAGGTCCCTCGGCAGGATGAAGGAGTCCGACTCGTTCATGTCGAGGACCACGCCGTCGACGCCGTCGTAGTCGGCCAGCCGGAACAGCGCCGAGGCGGCCATGTCGGCGGCTCCGGTCACACCGGGATCACGCTGCTGGTGTGCCGCGTACAGGTCCGGCGCGGTGAACGCCATGACGTAGTTGCCCGGCGGCTTCAGCAGCGCCACGACCCGCGGCCGGCCGGTGTCGTCGACCGGGACCACGTAGTGCTCGAAGCCGGCCAGCCGTTCGCCGAGGTCCTCGCCGCTGTCGGTGAGCGCCGTCTCGACCTCCAGCGCGGCGATCCAGCGGGCCAGGAAGTCCAGGACCGCGTCGTCGATGCCGAGCGACCAGCCGTGCTCGACGGCCCCGGCCGGGTTCACCTGGATCTCCGACACGCCGGTGCCGAGCGCCCCGAACAGCTCCACGCCGCGCACCGGGCCGCCGGCCGCGGCGAACGCCGAACCTGCCTCGATCGCGGCGTTCACCTGCTCGGCGTCGGTGAACACCCACAGCCGGCCCGGAGCCGGCGCCTGGCCGAGGGCCGGGGTCGGGATCATGCTGTCGTAGACCCTGCGGTCCGGGAACACCTCGTCGAGCCACATCATCGGGGCGTACCACCCGTCGTGGGCGAGCAAGGCGCGTACCACGTCGCTCTCCGACGCCTCCCCGCGCGCGTAATCGGTCAGAACCCCGGTCACCGCAGCCATGGGACCAGTCAATCAGGGTTCGCCGACACGCGACAAGGGCGGGCCCGGATCACTCCCGGCCCGCCCTCCGTACGCTTCTCAGGCGTTTGCGATCATGCCTTCGCCGCGGCCGCGGCTGCGTCCTTGGCGTCCTTGCCGTCCTTGGCCTGGCCCCTGGGCTCGTACACCGCGTCCACCCCGGCCTCCTTGCGCTGCGCCGGCGTGATCGGCGTCGGCGCCCCGGTCAGCGGGTCGCCGCCGGTGGCGGTCTTCGGGAAGGCCATCACGTCGCGGATGGTGTCCGCGCCGGTCAGCAGCGCGACCAGCCGGTCCAGCCCGAACGCGATCCCGCCGTGCGGCGGCGGGCCGTAGTTGAAGGCCTCCAGCAGGAAGCCGAACTGCGACTGCGCCTCCTCCTGCGAGAGCCCGATCGCGGTGAACGCGCGCTCCTGCACGTCCTTGCGGTGGATACGGATCGACCCGCCGCCCAGCTCGGTGCCGTTGAGCACGATGTCGTAAGCGTTGGACAGGGCCGAGCCCGGGTCCTTGTCGAAGGTGTCCAGGCTCTCGGCCGTGGGCGCGGTGAACGGGTGGTGCACCGCGTGCCAGCCGGTCTGCTCGCCGGCCGCGTCCTCGATCGGCTCGAACATCGGGAAGTCCACGACCCACAGGAACTTCCAGGCGCTCTCGTCGATCAGCTCGCCGCGCTTGCCGATCTCCAGGCGAGCAGCACCCAACAATTCCTGGGAGGCGGTGCGCTTGCCGGCGGCGAAGAACACCGCGTCGCCGGGCTTGGCGCCGACCTTGTCGGCCAGACCGGACAGGTGCGCCTCGGACAGGTTCTTGGCCACCGGGCCGCGCAGCTCGCCGGTCTCGGCGTCGATGACCACGTAGGCCAGGCCGCGCGCGCCGCGCGCCTTGGCCCAGTCCTGCCAGGTGTCCAGCTCCTTGCGGGTCTGGGCCGCGCCGCCGGGCATCACCACGGCGCCGACGTAAGGCGCCTGGAAGACCCGGAACTCGGTGCCGGCGAAGTACTCGGTCAGCTCGGTGAGCTCCTGGCCGAAGCGCAGGTCCGGCTTGTCCGAGCCGAAGCGGTCCATCGCCTCGTGGTACTTCATCCGCGGCAGCGGCAGCGGGATCTCGACGCCCAGCGTCTCCTTCCACACCGCGGCCACGATCGCCTCGCCGACCTTGAGGATATCCTCCTGGTCCACGAACGAGGCCTCGACGTCCAGCTGCGTGAACTCCGGCTGCCGGTCGGCGCGGAAGTCCTCATCCCGGTAGCAGCGCGCGATCTGGTAGTAGCGCTCCAGGCCGGCGACCATCAGCAGCTGCTTGAACAGCTGCGGGGATTGCGGCAGCGCGTACCAGGTGCCCGGCTGCAGCCGGACCGGCACCAGGAAGTCGCGCGCGCCCTCGGGGGTGGAGCGGGTCAGCGTCGGGGTCTCGACGTCGAGGAAGCCGTGCTCCTCCATGACGTCCCGGATGACCTTGGTGGCCTTGGACCGCATGCGCAGCGCCCGGGCCATCGGCTCGCGCCGGATGTCGAGGTAGCGGTACTTCAGCCGCATCTCCTCGTTGATGTTCGAGCTCTTGTGCTCGTCGATCGGGAACGGCAGCGGCGCGGCCGGCGAGAGCACCTCGACGGTGTCGACGACGACCTCGATCTGCCCGGTCGGCAGGTCCGGGTTCTCGTTCCCGTCGGGGCGCACCCGCACCTCGCCGGTGGCCACGACGCAGTACTCGTTGCGCAGGTCGTGCACGGACTCGCTCTCGCGGACCACGACCTGCACGAAGCCGGACGCGTCACGCAGGTCCAGGAAGGTGACGCCCCCGTGATCGCGCCGCCGGGCGACCCACCCGGCCAGCGTGACGGTCGTACCGGCGTCGGACGCTCGGAGCGTCCCCGCCTCGTGGGTGCGGATCACTTCAGCTTCTCCTGAATCGTCGTGACGATGTCGGTCAGGGAGCTCGGCTCCTGCTCACCGGTCGCCAGTTCCTTGATCTGAATGACGTTCTCTGCGATATCGCGCTCGCCGAGGATCAGCGCGTACTTCGCGCCGGAACGGTCGGCGGCCTTCATCGCGGCCTTCATGCCCTTGCTGCCGTAGCCGAAGTCGGCGGCGACACCGGACCGGCGCAGCGTGGTGACCAGCTCGAACAGCAGCTCGCGGGCCTCGTCGCCGAGCGGCACCGCGAAGACGTCCAGCTGCTCGCCGCCGGGCACCGTCCGGCCCTCGGCCTGCAACGCCAGGACGGTCCGGTCCACGCCGAGCGCCCAGCCGACGCTCGGCAGGTTGGGCCCGCCGAGGTCCTCGGACAGCCCGTCGTAGCGGCCGCCGGCGCCGATCGCGGTCGGCGAGCCGGTGATGCCGCTGTGCACGAACTCGAAGGTGGTGCGCGTGTAGTAGTCCAGGCCTCGGACCAGCTTCGGATCGTCGACAAAGGCGACGCCCGCCTTGGCGAGCAGGCGGCGGACCTCTTCGTGGTACGCCTTGCACTCGTCGCAGAGGTTGTCGCTCATCAGCGGCACGTCGGTGAGCTGCTTCTGCACCGCCTCGCGCTTGTCGTCCAGCACGCGCAGCGGATTGATCTCCGCGCGCTTGCGGGTCTCCTCGTCGAGGTCCAGCCCGCGCAGGAACTCCTGGAGCTTCTCCCGGTAGGCCGGCCGGCACTTCTGATCGCCGAGGGAGTTCAACAGCAAGGTGTACTCGGTCAGGCCGAGGCCCTTGTAGATGTCGTCGCCGATGATCAGCAGCTCGGCGTCCAGCGCCGGGTCCTCCGAACCGAGCGCCTCGGCGCCGACCTGGGAGAAGTGGCGGTAGCGGCCGCGCTGCTGCTTCTCGTAGCGGTAGAAGGAGCCCGAGTACCACAGCTTCACCGGCAGGCTGCCGCGGATCAGGTTCGCCTGGAGCGCGGCGCGCAGCACCGAGGCCGTGCCCTCCGGCCGCAGCGTGATGTCGTCGCCGCCGCGGGTGGTGAAGGAGTACATCTCCTTGGTCACGATGTCCGTGCTCTCGCCGACGCCGCGCTTGAACATCGCGGTCGACTCGAAGGCGGGCGTCTCGATGTAGCCGTAGCCGGCCCGGCGCAGCGGCGCGGACATCGCCTCGCGCACACCGAGGTAGCCGGCCGAGTCCGGCGGGAGCAGGTCGAAGGTGCCGGGGGCGTTCTGGAATCTGGTCATGATGGTCGTGAATGTCCCTACAAGCCGCGGGGGGTGATCTGCTGCGGCGCGGCCTCCGTCAAGAACGGGTTCGTGGCGCGCTCGCGGCCGATCGTGGTCTGGGGGCCGTGGCCGGACAGGACGACGGTCTCGTCCGGCAGCGGCAGGCAGACGCGGGCCAGTGACGCCAGCAACTCGTCGCGGTCGCCGCCGGGGAGGTCCCAGCGGCCGACCGCTCCGGCGAACAGGAGGTCCCCGGTGAAGAGCACCTGCGGGATGTCCTGCTGCTCGGGAGTCCGGAACGTCACTGAGCCCTTGGTATGGCCCGGGGCGTGGTCGACGGTTATCTCCAGACCGGCCAGGCTCAGCACGACGCCGTCGGTGAGCTCCCGGACCTCGTCCGGCTCGACGAACGTCGACTGCCCGAAGATCGGCGTGCCCGGCGCGATGCCGAGCCAGCTCTGCGGGTCGGTCAGCATCCCGCGGTCGCCGGGGTGGACGTAGGCCGGGACGCCGTAGTCGCCGCAGACCGGGATGACGCTCATCGTGTGGTCGACGTGGCCATGGGTCAGCAGGACGGCCACCGGCTGCAGCCCGTGCTCCCGGACCACCTCCTCGACCCCGGCGGCGGCGTCCTCACCGGGATCGATGATCACGCACTGCTCACCGGCGCCGGGCGCCACGAGATAGCAGTTCGCACCCAGGCTTCCGGCTGGGAATCCGGCGACAAGCACGCGCGCCCCACACTCAGTTCGGTCGATGCGGTTGGAGATTTCCCTACGCAGGTTACCGGCGGCCCCGGTCCCTTCGCGAACTCATTGGAAGCTCACAGGTGATTTCTAGGGAACGCACCGTACACTGTGCCGCTGGAAGCTCGGATCACACCGTGGATCTGCTATGACCTCGGCCGCCAGGGTCGACCCACTATCCGGAGGCGAATCGGTGACCAGCAAGGACCGTCAGCGAGAGCTGGAGCGCGCCCGCTACGAGCGCGTCCAGGCCCGCTTGGCCCAGCAGCAGGCGGCCGCCAAGAAGCGCAACAAGATCACAGCCGCCGTGGCCGCGGTCGCGGTGGTCGGGATAGGAGTCGGCGTCGCGATCGCGACCAGCGGCGGCAACAAGACCGACACCACGGCCAGCTCCTCGCCGACGACCCCGTCCTCAAGCGCCCCGACGTCGCCCGCGCCCACCAGCTCCAGCCCGGAGAAGATCGGCTACACGAAGACCGGCAACGCGTCCAAGGACGTCGGCGTGCCGACCTACAACGCGGCCGACGCGGCCAAGCCGTACAGCGCCACGATCAGCTTCAACTCCGGCGACCTGTCCTTCGACGCGCTGACCACGAAGGCGCCGTACACCACGTACTCCTTCAAGTACCTGGCCGGCAAGGGCTACTTCACCAACACCACCTGCCACCGCCTGGTGACCTCGGGAATCTACGTGCTGCAGTGCGGCGACCCGAGCGGCACCGGCTCCGGCGGCCCGGGCTACCAGTTCCAGGACGAGAACCTGACCGGCGCCACCTACCCGGCCGGCACCATCGCGATGGCGAACGCGGGCCCGGGCACCAACGGCAGCCAGTTCTTCATCGTCTTCAAGGACTCCCCGCTGCCGGCGAACTACACCCCCTGGGGCAAGGTGACCGCCGGCATGGACGTGGTGACCAAGATCGCCGCGGCCGGCGAGGACGACTCGAACGGCCAGGGCGACGGCAAGCCGAAGCAGACGGTCACCATCAAGAGCGTGACGATCAAGTAAACAAGGGGCGGACCGGCGTCGCCGCGGTGCTTCTCAAGCGTTCCTGCGGCGTCGCCGCGCTGCTTTTCCGGCATGCCCGGGACGCCCCGGCGGAACAGCGGTTCGATTCCGGAACGTGACGCGGGCCGTCCCCTCACCGGGACGGTCCGCGCTATTGTGTCCCACTGGACGACCGGAACCCGGATCCGTGCAGCTTAATTGTGGCGGACCGGTCCTCAGACACCCCGGTCCAGCAGAACTTGGAGGCTCATCGTGGGCGAGGCAACCGAGGCTTGGGGCCGGGTCGCCGAGGACGGCACCGTCTACGTCCGGACCGCCGACGGCGAGCGGCAGGTCGGCTCGTGGGCGGCCGGGTCCCCGGACGAGGCGCTGGCGTACTACCAGCGCAAGTTCGACGGCCTGAAGGTCGAGGTGGACCTGATCGCCAACCGGCTCAAGCAGAGCGGTCCGTCCGCGCCGTCCCCCAAGGACGCCCTGGACAAGATCGGCAAGCTCCGGGAGTCCATCTCCGGCGCCAACGCCGTGGGCGACCTGGACGGCCTGCTGGCCCGGCTGGACGGCCTGGTGGAGCTGGCCGAGCAGCGCAAGGCCGAGCACCGCGCGGTGCGCGAGCAGCAGCAGGCCGAGGCCCGCGGCGCCAAGCAGGCGCTGGCCGAGGAGGCCGAGCGGCTGGCCGTGTCCTCCGAGTGGCGGGTCGCCGGGGACCGGATGAAGGTGCTGCTGGACGAGTGGAAGGCCGCCCCGCGCCTGGACCGCAAGACCGACGACGAGCTGTGGCACCGGCTGTCCCAGGCCCGCTCGGCGTTCGCCAAGCGCCGCAAGCAGCACTTCGCCGAGCTCGACGCCCAGCGCGTGGAGATCCGCGCGCACAAGGAGCGCCTGATCGCCGAGGCCGAGGCCCTGCAGGACTCCACCGACTGGAACCCCACCGCCGGCCGCTTCCGCGACCTGATGAGCGAGTGGAAGACCGCCGGCCGGGCCCAGCGCGACGTCGAGGACGAGCTCTGGAAGCGCTTCAAGGCCGCCCAGGACACCTTCTTCGCGGCCCGCAACGCGGTCCTGGACGAGCGCAGCGGCGCCGAGCGCGAGAACCTGGCCGCCAAGGAGATCCTGGTGGTCGAGGCCGAGGCCCTGCTCCCGATCACCGACCACCGCGCGGCCCGCGTCGCGCTGCGTTCGCTGAACGAGCGCTGGGAGGCCATCGGCCCGGTCCCGCGCGACGCCCGCCAGCGCATCGAGGGCCGCCTGCACACGGTGGACCGCGCCATCGCCGACGCCGAGGCCGCCGAGCACTCCCGCAAGGACCCGGAGAAGCGCGCCCGCGCCGAGGCCACGGTCGAGCAGCTGCGCACCGCGCTGGAGAAGCTGCGGGTACAGGCCGACAAGGCGCGCGCGGCCGGGCAGGAGAAGAAGGCCGCGGAGGCCGAGGCCTCGATCGCGGCCCGGCAGGAGTGGCTGGCCGAGGCGGAGAAGGCGCTGGCGGAGTTCACGGCCTGAGGGTGGTATCCGCGAGTTCTGTCGATCCGGGCGTCTTCCTTCGGGAGGGCGCCCGGATCGCTTGTGGGGCAACGGTTTCGGCGGCTTTAGGGGTTGTCCCGTAACAGGCTCATCGCCGCTGAGCGCGCTCGCGGTTCGTCTCTGCTACGTCCAACCTCCTACGTCCAGGTCGACAGCCCGAACCCGACGGCGCCGGCCAACGCGAAGGCGGACGCGGTGAGCATCAACACCGCGACGACGGCCCCGGCCGCGGCCGTCCCCGGGGCGATCCGGGCCGGCCAGATCCGGTTCGGGTGCCGGGGGTCGTAGCGCAGCCGGATGCGGCCGTCCGGCGCCTCGGGGAACGTGGCGCGGCTGCCGGCGCGGCGGGTCTCACCGCGCAGCGTCGTGAACTCGTAGACACGGTGCAGGACATAGCTCTCGTCCGAGGGGTGCGGCGGCACCGTGTAGCCCTCGCTGGTCACGAAACCCTCCACCACGATCGTGCGGCGCCAAGCGGCCGGGTCCACGACGTAGTCCGCACACAGCGCGATCAGCATCCACGGCAGCCCGACGGCGAGCACCCCGAAGCCGCCGGCGACCGCCCACTGCGCGGCCCGGTCCCAAAGCCCTGCGATCAGCAGACCGAGCAACGCCGCCAGGTGCGCCGCGGCCATGGCGATCAACCCCTTGCGCGCAGGGGACAACGTCATCCGCGCCGGGACTCGACTCCGCACCCGCACACCCTAGCGATCACGGCGTCCCGGTTGTAGCCCGAATCGTGCGCTTGCCCAAAACGTTGCGAACGCCCGAAACGCCGCGCCGGCATAATGCGTTGTCTTCCAGGCAGGCGCAGCTCACGACGCATGACTGGGAACACGACCGGTACGGCCGGCACGACCGGCACGGTCGCCCGGCCTCGCCACCGCCGCCGCGATCGCCGGCACCCGCGCGGACTGACGGGCGGGGTCGGGTCCGCGGACGTGGCGTTCGGCAGTTGAGGTTCGGGACTTGAGGTTCGCTGGTTGAGGTTTAGCGCCGGCCGGGTTCGCCTGGCCGGACGCAAGCGCAGGTCAGCGCGGCTACGACCGAAAGAGTGCGAACAAACTCACGCTTGCTTGGCGCTGGTCACGCGATAGACGTCGAACACCCCTTCAACACCCTTGACCGCCTTCAGCACCGCCCCCAAATGCGCGGGGTCGGCCATCTCGAACGTGAAGCGCGAGATCGCGACGCGGTCGCGGCTGGTGGTCACCGAGGCCGACAGGATGTTGACGTGCTGGTCCGACAGGACGCGGGTGACGTCCGAGAGGAGCCTGGACCGGTCTAGCGCCTCGACTTGGATCGCGACGAGAAACATGGACGCCCCTCCGGGCGACCATGACACCTCCACCATCCGTTCGGGCTGGGCGGCCAGCGATTCGATGTTGGTGCAGTCCGCGCGGTGGACGCTGACGCCGGAGGCTCGGGTGATGAAGCCGACGATGTCGTCGCCGGGGACCGGGGTGCAGCAGCGGGCCAGCTTCACCCAGATGTCGTCCGCGCCCTTCACCAGGACGCCGGGGTCGCCCGCGGGCCTGGCCTGGCCGCGGCGGGACAGCTTCTCGATGTTGCCCGGGACGGTCGCTTCGGCCAGGTCCTCGGTCGCGCCTTCTTCGCCGCCGAGGAGGTGCAGCAGGCGGTGGACCACGTGCTGCGCCGAGACGTGGCCTTCGCCGATCGCGGCGTACAGGGCGCTGATGTCGGCGTGGCGGAGGTCGTGCGCCACGGTCGCCAGGGACTCGGAGGTCATCAGGCGCTGGAGCGGCAGCCCCTGCTTGCGCATGGCCTTGGCGAGCTGGTCCTTGCCCTGCTCGACCGCCTCCTCGCGGCGCTCCTTGGTGTACCACTGGCGGATCTTGTTGCGGGCGCGCGGGGACGCCACGAAGCCCAGCCAGTCGCGCGAGGGCCCGGAGTTCGGGGCCTTGGAGGTGAAGATCTCCACCACGTCGCCGTTGTCCAGCTTGCTGTCCAGCGGGACCAGGCGGCCGTTGACGCGGGCGCCGATGGTGTGGTGGCCGACCTCGGTGTGCACCGCGTAGGCGAAGTCGACCGGGGTCGAGCCGGACGGCAGCGCCATCACCATGCCCTTGGGCGTGAAGACGTAGACCTCGGCGGTGGACAGGTCGAAGCGCAGCGCGTCCAGGAACTCGTTCGGGTCCGCGGTCTCCTTCTGCCAGTCCAGCAGCTGCCGCAGCCACGCCATGTCGCCGCCGGGGTTCGCGGTCCCGGCACCGTTGGTCGGCTTGCGGACGCCCTCGACCGCGTCCTCCTTGTACTTCCAGTGCGCCGCGACGCCGTACTCCGCGCGGCGGTGCATCGCGAAGGTGCGGATCTGCAGCTCCACGGCCTTGCCGCCGGGCCCGATCACCGTGGTGTGCAAGGACTGGTACATGTTGAACTTCGGCATCGCGATGTAGTCCTTGAACCGGCCGGGGACCGGGTTCCACCGCGCGTGGATGGCGCCGAGCGCCGCGTAGCAGTCGCGCACCGAGTCCACCAGGACCCGGATGCCGACCAGGTCGTAGATGTCGGCGAAGTCGCGGCCGCGCACGATCATCTTCTGGTAGACCGAGTAGTAGTGCTTCGGCCGGCCGGTGACGGTGGCGCGGATCTTGGCCTCGCGCAGGTCACCGTGCACCGCGTCGATGACCTGGCTCAGGTACTCCTCGCGCTTGGGCGCGCGCTCGGAGACCAGGCGCACGATCTCGTCGTACATCTTCGGGTAGAGGATGGCGAACGCCAGGTCCTCCAGCTCCCACTTGATCGTGTTCATGCCCAGCCGGTGCGCCAGCGGGGCGTAGATCTCCAGCGTCTCGCGGGACTTGCTCTCCTGCTTCTCCCGCTTCATGTAGCGCATGGTGCGCATGTTGTGCAGCCGGTCGGCGAGCTTGATGACCAGCACGCGGATGTCCCGGGCCATGGCCACGACCATCTTGCGCACGGTCTCGGCCTGCGTGGCCTCGCCGAGCTTGACCTTGTCCAGCTTGGTGACGCCGTCCACGAGCAGCGCGACGGTGTCCCCGAAGTCGCCACGCAGCATGTCGAGGGTGTAGTCGGTGTCCTCGACGGTGTCGTGCAGCAGCCCGGCGCACAGCGTCGGCACGTCCATGCCGAGCTCGGCCAGGATCGTGGTGACGGCCAGCGGGTGCGTGATGTACGGATCCCCGCTCTTGCGCCGCTGACCGCGGTGGTGGCGCTCGGCGACGGCATAGGCCTGCTCGACCGGCTTCAGGTCGGCCTTCGGATGGTTGGCCCGGATGATCTTGAAAAGCGGCTCCAGCACCACCGGCGGACCGCCACTGCGCGCGGAACCCAGGCGCGCGAGCCGCGCGCGAACACGGCTGGAGCTGGGACGGGACGAGGTGCCGGACTTGACACCGGCCGCGGCGGCCGGGACCGGCGGCGCGGCGGGGAGGGCGGCGGAGCTGAGGCGCGCGGGGGCGACGGAAGCCGGCGTGGGCGCGGCCGGGGTGGCGGCTGCCGGGGCCGCCTTGGCACGCGGCGCCGATCCAGCCGGCGGAGTCGGCACGGGGGCCGCCGCAGAAGCAGCTGTCGGCGCGGACGAAGACGGCGCTGTTGACGAGGAGGCAGCTGCAGGTGCAGGCACCGTCGGCCCGGAGGGAGCTGCAGTCGCGGGCGCAGAAGCTGCGGTGGCGGCCGACGTAGGCACGGTCGGCGCGGAGGGAGCTGCGGGCGCTGGCGCGGAAGAAAGCGGCGTGCTCGGCGCAGAAGCAGCAGTGGCGGCGGGTGCAGGCACCATCGGCGCGGGAACAGTCGCCTTGCCAGACGAAGCCGCCGCAGCCGCAGCCCCACCCGGAGCCGTAGCGGCCTTGGGAGCCCGACCCTGCGGCTTCCCCGGCCCCGAGCCCTGCGGCTCCCCGGCAGCCGCCGTGGTGCCGTTCTGAGCCGCAGCAGCAGCCGCGGGCGCCGCGGTCTTGCCCGCGCCACCGGAGCCGGAGCCCTTACCCCGGCCGGTCTTCCCCGACTTCGCAGCAGCGTCGTTCCCTGTGGCGGCCGTTCCGTTCGCGCTCCCGTTCGCCGCGGCGTCGCCGCCGCCGGTCGCGCCGGACCCGGCCGTCGTCCCGACCTGCTCCTTCGTCGCCAAGCGCGACCCCTCTCGCCTAGTGGGTTCGCCCAGTGTAACGACCGCTGCCCGGGCATTGTTTCCCGGTCGGCGGAACTGCCAGGTCAGACCACCAGATCAGACCACCAGAAGCGGGTGGATCCCGGCGTTCGGGACGGCCGTGGCGAAGCGCTCGCGGCCGTGCAGGAAGGCCAGCTCCATCAGCACCGCCAGTCCCACCGGCTCCGCGCCCGCGTCGCGCACCAGGTTCGCCGCCGCGACCGCGGTGCCGCCGGTGGCCAGGATGTCGTCCACGACCATCACGCGTTCGCCGGGTTGGAAGGCGTCGCGGTGCACCTCTATGGCCGCGGTTCCGTATTCCAGCTGGTAGTCCTCATGGTACGTCTCGCGTGGCAGCTTGCCCGCCTTGCGCACCGGCACGAACCCGACGCCCGCCGCCAGCGCCACCGGGGCCGCCAGGATGAAGCCGCGCGCCTCCAGCCCCGCGACGCGGGTGGCCCCGGCCGCGCGCACCAGCTCAGCCATCGCCCCGACCACCACCGCGAACGCCTCCGGGTCGGCGAGGAGCGGGGTGATGTCCTTGAACACGACCCCCGGGTTCGGGAAGTCGGGGACGTCGAGAATGCGAGTGGCGAGGACCTCTGAAAGTTCAGACAGGTCCCCGCCACCGGAGGATTCGGGGAAGCTCACCGGGTGAGCTTACCCTCTGCGATCACCGCTCCCGGCCCGGCGCCGAGGAGGCGCAGGCAGGTGAGCGCGGGTCAGCGCCGCTTGCCGCTGGGCCGGTTCCGGCCCCGATCCCCACGCACCGGCTGGTTGCGCGGACCGCGCGGCACGTCCCGCGCCGGCTCGCCGGCGCCGGCCGCCTCGAAGTCCTCGGGGTCGCCCGGGTACTCCGCACCCAGCCGGTCGTCCTGCGACGGCACGGCGCTGCGCTCGGCCCGCGCCGCGGCCTTCGCCTGCGTCCCGGACGCCTTGCGCTTCAGCGTGCGCATCTCCGGCTCGCGCTCCTTCAGGTCGGCCAGGATCGGCGTCGCGATGAAGATCGAGGAGTAGGTGCCGACCGCGATACCGACCAGCAGGGCCAGCGCCAGGTCCTGGAGCACGCCCGCGCCGCCGCTGACCACCGTGCCGGCGAACAGCAGCGCCGCCACCGGGATCAGCGCGATCAGCGAGGTGTTCAGCGAGCGGATCAGGGTCTGGTTGACGGCCAGGTTGGCTGCCTGCGTGTAGCTCTGGTCGGTCTTGGTCGTGCCCAGGCCCTTGGTGTTCTCCCGGACCTTGTCGAACACCACGACGGTGTCGTACAGCGAGTAGCCCAGGATCGTCAGGAAGCCGATGACCGTGGCCGGGGAGACCTCGAAGCCGATCAGGGCGTAGATGCCGGCGGTGATCACCAGGTCGTGGATCAGGGCGATGATGCCTGACAGCGCCATCTTCCACTCGTAGAAGACCGCCAGGTACAGCATCACCAGCGCCACGAAGACGATCAGACCCTCGATCGCCTTCTGCGTGATCTCGTGGCCCCAGGAGCCGGAGACCAGCTGCACCGTGACCGCGTCGGGCTTGTCCTTCTGGCCGGCGTCGGTCGCGATCGCCTCGCGCACCTTGGCCAGCTGGTCGCTGCTCAGCGGCGTGGTCTTGACCACCACGTGCCGGCCGTCGGCGCTGTTCGAGGTGTAGACCTGCGGGTCTTTCACGATGGCGCCGACGTGGTCGGTGATGGTCTGGGTGCTGGCCGTGGACGACTTGATGTCGAACTGCGACCCGCCCCGGAAGTCCAGGGTGAAGTTCAGCCCGAAGACCACCAGGGACACGACCGAGATGAGCAGCAGGGCGCCGGAGATGGTGTACCAGCGCTTCTGCTTGCCGATGAAGTCGTAGGCGACCTCGCCGCGGTACAGGCGGTTGCCCCAGCTGTTGTGGGCGGACATCAGGCTTCATTCCCTTCCGCGGAGCCCCGACGGGCGGCGGCACGGCGGTCGACGATCGTCTGGCGGATGCCCGGCGACTTCTTCACGCCCAGGCGGTTGGGGTCCAGCCCGGACCAGGGGTGGCCGTCGTTGAAGAACCTGCGGCGGGCCAGCAGCGTGACGATCGGCTTGGTGAAGGTGAAGACCACCACGATGTCCAGGAGGGTGGTCAGACCCAGGGTGAAGGCGAAGCCCTTCACCGTGCCGACCGAGACCTCGTACAGCACGAAGGCGGCCAGGAAGGACACGAAGTCCGAGGAGATGATGGTGCGCCGGGCCCGGACCCAGCCGTGGTCCACGGCCGTTCGCAGGGTTCTGCCCTCACGGACTTCGTCGCGGAGTCGTTCGAAGAAGATGACGAACGAGTCCGCGGTGATGCCGATCGCGACCACCAGACCCGCGACGCCGGCCAGCGAGAGCCGGAAGCCCATCGCCGGGCCGAGCAGGCTCGCCAGCGAGTAGGTGAGGATCCCGGAGATCAGCAGGGAGGCCACGGCGACCAGCGACAGACCGCGGTAGTAGGCGATCAGGTAGGCGACGACCAGCACCAGGCCGATCCCGCCGGCGACCAGGCCGGCGGTGAGCTGGTTGCCGGCCAGCGAGGCCGAGATCTGCGAGACGTCGCCCTGGTCGAAGGTGATCGGCAGCGCGCCGTACTTCAGCACGTTGGCCAGGTTCTCGGCCTGCTTCTGGGTGAAGGTGCCGGTGATGCGCGCGTTGCCGTCGGTGATCGGGGTCGTCACCGTGGCCGCGCTGTAGACGACGCCGTCCAGGTCCACGGCGAACTCGCCGCCGTTGCCGTTCAGCAGCGTGGTGACGCGGCCGAAGTCCGCGGCGCCCTTGCCGTTGAAGGACAGGTCCACTTCCCACTGGCCGGTCAGGAACGCGTTCTGGCCGCCGGCGGTGACCGCGTTGGCCGAGGCGCTCGTCAGGTCCTTGCCGTCCACGTCCGCCGGCTGGAGCAGGTACGGCACGTGGCTGGTGAAGTCACAGCCGACCGCGAACGCGTTGGCGGGGAACATGCTGCCCAGGTTCGACGGCGGCTTGGTGCAGTCGATGGTCTCGTACAGGAACAGCGTGTTCTGGTCCGGGGTGGTCTGCTTGACCGTGCCGTCCGGCGCGGTGGCCGGGGCGCTCGGGGACGCGCTCGGCGCGGACGGGGCGCCCGAGGACGGGTTCGACGGCGGGGTCGAGGGCGTGGACGCCGAGCTCTTCGAGCTGGCGGTCGCGGTCGCGGTGCCGCTCGGGGAGCTCGGGGTGGTGCTGGGGGTGGCGTCCTTCAGCCCGGAGTCGGCGACCCGGTGCTGGGTGGACGTCGAGGTGCCGGTCGGCGAGGACGGGGTCGAGGGCGTGCTCGACTTCGACGGCGTGGCGCCGCTGCTGCTGCTCTTGGACGAGGGCGTGCTGGACGCCTTGGAGCCGGACCCGGACGGCGTGCCGGACCCGGACGGGCTCGGCGTGGAGGTCTGCGGGGTGTTCGGCGTCAGGCTCTGCCGCAGCGGGACCCCGTACTGGGTGGGGTCGGAGACCACCACACGGAAGTACAGCTTCGCGGTCTGGCCGAGCTCCTTGAGCAGGTCCGAGGAGTTCTTGCCGGGCAGGTCGATCTCGATCGAGTTGTTGCCCTGCTTGGTCACCTGGGCCTCGGACACGCCCTGGCCGTTGACGCGGTTCCGCATGATCTGCAGCGCCGTGTCCATGTCTCCGGAAGCCGGGGTCTTGCCCTGGGCGGTCATGGTCATCGTGGTGCCGCCGGCGAGGTCGATGCCGAGCTGGGGCGTGCGGTGCCCGGTGCCGATCATGGTGCCGACCAGCGCCATGATGACGGCGGCCAGCGCCGTCAGGGGGGTCCATGGGCTCGTCTTGCGGTTCCGGGACCGCGGAGCCTTCGATCCGGCCAAGGGATTCGTCCGTCTCTTCGTGTCGTGTCGTGTCCGGCGACGGCGCGTCGGTCACACCCCACGCCGCCCCGCCACCCGGACCGGGGTTCACGGTCCGTGGCGGCGGTGCGACCTTACAGGTTTTCGGTGAGGAAACCTTTTGCGTTGGCGAGCCAAATCGGGACCGGGGTCACGACTTCGCCGGCTCGGCGTCCTTGACCTCCTCGGCGGAGTCCTCGGAAGCGGCCGGCTCGGTGTCGGACTTCTCGGACTTCGCGGTCTCGGACTCGCCGGTCTCGGCCTTCTCGGCGCCGTCGGCGTCGGCCGGCTTCGCGTCCTGCGCCGGGATGGCGTCCTGGACCGGGACGGCGTCCTGCACGCCGTGCGGGGCGTCGCCGATGCCTCCGGGGGTCGGCGCGTCCTCGGCGTCCTCGTCCTCGGTCGCGTCCTCGTCGTCCAGGATGATGCCGACGATGGCGGGCTTGCCGAACTTGATGCGCGTCCCCGGGGTGGTCTCCACGATGGCCCAGTCGTCACCGACCTCGACGATGGTGCCCATGATCTGGGCCGTGGTCCGCACCTGCGCGCCGGGCTGCAGGTGCTGCAGCATGTCGGACTGCTGCGACCGCGCTCGCTTCTGCGGACGGATCATCATGAAGTAGAACATGGCCCCGATCAGGACGATCCAGATCAGGAAAACGGGAAATCCCATAGGTGTCGCTGGTCCTTGTTGAAGACCGCCGGCGCCGGGCCGGGAGGTCGCTGATGGGCGGTGGGGGGCACCGCCCGACTCGCGGGAGTTTATGCGAGCGGATACGCCCCGAACAACGGTCCGGGGCCTACGGCCGGTTCCCGTGACCCAACGTAGTCGAAATCATCCGGAACTTGTGAACCACGGGAGTCCCCAGGGTCACAAGTCGCCTGGTGGGGACGATGAGACCGGTGATGTGCCGCCGGTTCGCGTGATATGCCCGATATCAAACGGGTATTGACGGCAGCCGCCGGATCAGGGTGCACTGAGCCCGAAATGCGCCCACGCGGCGGCGGTCGCGATCCGCCCCCGCGGCGTCCGCGCCAGCAGGCCCTCGCGCACCAGGAACGGCTCGGCGACCTCCTCGACCGTCTCGGACTCCTCCCCCACCGCCACGGCGAGCGTGGACAACCCGACCGGCCCGCCGCCGAAGAGCTTGAGCAGCGCGTGCAGCACCGCGCGGTCCAGCCGGTCCAGGCCGCGCTCGTCGACCTCGTAGACGTCCAGCGCGGCCTTGGCGATCTCCAGGTTGACCGCGCCGTCGGCCTTCACCTCGGCGTAGTCCCGGACCCGCCGCAGCAGGCGGTTGGCGATACGCGGGGTCCCGCGCGAGCGCCCTGCGAGCTCCTTGGCGCCGTCGGCGTCGATGCGCACGTTCAGCAGCCGGGCCGAGCGGTTGACGACGTGCTCCAGGTCGGCGGCGTCGTAGAACTCCAGGTGCGCGGTGAAGCCGAAGCGGTCGCGCAGCGGCGCCGGCAGCAGCCCGGAGCGCGTGGTGGCGCCGACGAGCGTGAACGGCGGCAGCTCCAGCGGGATGGCGGTGGCCCCGGGACCCTTGCCGACGATGACGTCGACCCGGAAGTCCTCCATCGCCATGTAGAGCATCTCCTCGGCCGGCCGGGACATGCGGTGGATCTCGTCGACGAACAGCACCTCGCCGTCGGCCAGCGAGGACAGGATCGCCGCCAGGTCGCCGGCGTGCTGGATGGCCGGCCCGGAGGTGATCCGGATCGGCACCTGGAGCTCGTTGGCGATGATCATCGACAGCGTGGTCTTGCCCAGCCCGGGCGGTCCGGACAGCAGGATGTGGTCGGGAGCCGCCTCCCGCATCCGCGCCGCGTCCAGCACCAGCGACAGCTGGTCGCGCACCTTCGGCTGCCCGACGAACTCGGCCAGCCGCTTGGGCCGCAGCGCCGCGTCGGCCGCCTGCTCCTCGACGTCGCCGGTGACGGCGGCGCCGGAGACGAGGCGTTCGGTTTCCTGTTCCACGACTACCTACTTCTTCATCGTCCGCAGGGCCGCCTTCAGCAGCGGTCCGAGCTGCACCGTCTGCCCGGCCGCCTCCTGCTCGGCGGCCAGCGGGCTGACCGCGGTGACCGCGTCGTCGGCCTCGCGCGCCGACCAGCCCAGGCCGGTCAGCGCCTCCAACAGCTGGATGCGCCAGGAGCCCAGGCCCGCGCGGCTCCAGCCGTTCTGCGCCTGGCCCGGCACCGCGCCCGTCGGCGGGCCCAGGCGCTCCTTGAGTTCCAGCAGCAGACGCTGCGCGCCCTTCTTGCCGATGCCCGGGACCTGCGTCAGGGCCGCCTCGTCGCCGGTCATGAAGATGGTCCGGAGCGTGTCGGGGGCGTGCACCGACAGCATCGCCTGGGCCACCTTCGGGCCGATGCCGCTGGCGGTCTGCAAGAGCTCGAAGGTGGCGCGCTCGTCGTCGGTGGCGAAGCCGTAGAGGGTCAGCGAGTCCTCGCGGACCACCATGGCGGTGAAGAGCTTGGCCTTCTCGCCGACGCTCAGGGCCGCCAGCGTGCCGGGGCCGCAGTGCACGAGCATGCCGACGCCGCCGACCTCGACCACGGCGCTGGCCGGGTTCACCGCGGCCACCGGGCCGGACACGAAGGCGATCACGCGCCACTCCTCACTGTGCTGTGCTCATAGCTCATAAGTGTGCTCACTGCTGAGTGTGCTCGCCGCTACTCATCACTGCTCACCGCTGCTCACTATTGCTCACCGCTGCTTCGCGATCGCCGCGGCCAGCCGGTTCTGCGCCGTCCCCCGCCAGATGTGGCAGATCGCCAGCGCCGCGGCGTCGGCGGCGTCGGCCGGCTTCGGCGGCTCGGCCAGCCGCAGCACCCGCGCCACCATCGTCGCCACCTGGTCCTTGTCAGCGCGTCCGGATCCGCTGATCGCCGCCTTCACCTCGCTGGGCGTGTGCAGCGCCACCGGCAGCCCGTGCCGCGCGGCCACCAGCATCGCGACCGCGCTGGCCTGCGCGGTGCCCATCACGGTGCTCACGTTGTGCTGGCTGAAGACCCGCTCGACCGCGACCGCCTCGGGGCGGTGCTCGGCGAGCCACGCCTCCAGCCCTTCCTCGATGGCCAGCAGCCGCCGCGAGAGGTCCATGGCCGCCGGGGTGCGGATGACGCCGACCCCGACCAGCGTCAGCGGCCGCCCGGGCGTGCCCTCGACGACCCCCACGCCGCACCGCGTCAGTCCCGGATCGACCCCCAGCACCCGCACGCGCGACCGACCTCGTCTCCTGAAACAGCAGTTCTCTTGTTCAGGGAAGCCTAGTGGCGCGGGGGGACACAATGAGGGAGCCGGGCCCACGCACGCGGATCCGGCTCCCTGCGGCTGCCGCCTTCTCAGGCGTCGATCTTCTCCATGACCTCGTCGGAGACGTCGAAGTTGGCGTAGACGTTCTGCACGTCGTCGCTGTCCTCCAGCGCCTCGATGAGGCGGAACACCTTGCGCGCGCCGTCCTCGTCCAGCTCCACCTGCACCGAGGGCAGGAAGGAGGACTCGGCCGACTCGTAGTCGATCCCAGCGCCCTGCAGCGCGGTGCGCACCGGGATCAGGTCCCCGGCCTCGCTGACCACCTCGAAGGACTCGCCGAGGTCGTTGACCTCCTCGGCGCCGGCCTCCAGCACCGCCAGCAGGATGTCGTCCTCGGTCAGGTCGCCGGCCTTGGGGACGATCACGACACCCTTGCGGGTGAACATGTACGACACCGAGCCCGGGTCGGCCATCGAGCCGCCGTTGCGGGTCATGGCCACCCGGACCTCGGAGGCGGCGCGGTTGCGGTTGTCGGTCAGGCACTCGATCAGCACCGCCACGCCGTTCGGCGCGTAGCCCTCGTACATGATGGTCTGCCAGTCGGCGCCGCCGGCCTCGGCACCGGACCCGCGCTTGACGGCGCGGTCGATGTTGTCGGCCGGGACCGAGTTCTTCTTGGCCTTCTGCACCGCGTCGAAGAGCGTGGGGTTACCCGTCACATCTCCGCCGCCGGTCTTGGCGGCGACTTCGATGTTCTTGATCAGCCGGGCGAACAGCTTGCCGCGCTTGGCGTCGATGACCGCCTTCTTGTGCTTGGTGGTCGCCCATTTGGAGTGGCCGGACATTACCCCTGCTCCCTAACTACGAATTCATTCAGGCTGCGTCGCGGTCGTTCACCATGGCCACGAAGTACTCGTGGACCCGGTGGTCCGCGGTCAGCTCCGGATGGAAGGACGTCGCCAGCAGGTTTCCCTGCCGGACCGCGACGATCCTACCGATAGCCGGGCCACTGGTGACGCGTGCCAGCACCTCGACACCCTCGTCGAGCTCCTCCACCCACGGCGCGCGGATGAAGACGCCGGTCAGTTCTCCGATTCCGTCGAAGCCGATGGGCTCCTCGAAGGACTCGGTCTGCCGCCCGAAGGCGTTGCGCCGCACCGTGATCGGCAGCCCGC
This sequence comes from Catenulispora sp. GAS73, assembly GCF_041262085.1. NCBI lineage: Bacteria > Bacillati > Actinomycetota > Actinomycetes > Catenulisporales > Catenulisporaceae > Catenulispora > Catenulispora sp. GAS73. Next base: position 294,258 of record NZ_JBGCCM010000006.1, on the reverse strand, counting down.
CGAAGGTCTCCTGACCGGCGGCGGCGTCGGTGATCCGGTCGGCCAGCATGATCATCCCGGCGCAGGTGCCGAAGGCCGGCATGCCGTCGGCGATCCGCTTGCGCGCCGGGACGAACAGCTCGGCCGTGGTGGCGAGCTTCCACATCGCGGTGGACTCCCCGCCGGGCACGACCAGCGCGTCGACCGCGTCCAGATCCGCCGGGCGGCGCACCAGGGCGGTGGTCGCGCCGATCGCCTTCAGCGACGCGACGTGCTCGCGGAAGTCGCCCTGCAGCGCGAGCACGCCGATCGTCTTGGTCGCCGCCATGCGTTACCAGCCGCGCGAGGCGTAGCGCTGCTCGGCCGGCAGCGTGTCGAGGTTGATGCCGACGATCGCCTCGCCGAGGTTGCGGGAGACCTTGGCGATCACGTCCGGGTCGTCGAAGTTCGTGGTGGCCTCCACGATCGCCTTGGCGCGCTTCTCCGGGTCGCCGGACTTGAAGATGCCGGATCCGACGAACACGCCCTCGGCGCCGAGCTGCATCATCATCGCGGCGTCGGCCGGGGTGGCGATGCCGCCGGCAGTGAACAGCACGACCGGCAGCTTGCCGGTGCGCGCGACCTCCTTGACCAGCTCGTACGGCGCCTGGTGGTTCTTGGCGGCGAGGAACAGCTCGGACTCGTCGAGCGTGGTCAGCCGCTTCATGTCGGCGCGCAGCTGGCGCATGTGCCGGGTGGCCTCCACGACGTTGCCGGTGCCGGCCTCGCCCTTGGAGCGGATCATCGCCGCGCCCTCGGCGATCCGGCGCAGGGCCTCGCCGAGGTTGGTGGCGCCGCAGACGAAGGGGACGGTGAACGCCCACTTGTCGATGTGGTGGGTCTCATCGGCCGGGGTGAGCACCTCGGACTCGTCGATGTAGTCCACGCCGAGCGCCTGCAGCACCTGGGCCTCGACGAAGTGGCCGATCCGGGCCTTGGCCATGACCGGGATCGAGACCTCGGCGATGATGCCGTCGATCATGTCCGGGTCGCTCATCCGGGCCACGCCGCCGTCCTTGCGGATGTCGGCGGGCACCCGCTCCAGCGCCATGACCGCGACCGCGCCGGCGTCCTCGGCGATCCGGGCCTGCTCCGGCGTGACGACGTCCATGATCACGCCGCCCTTGAGCATCTCGGCCATGCCGCGCTTGACGCGGGCGGTACCGATCTCCGGAGCCTGCGCGGTGTTCTCGTTCACGGACACGGATGACCTCACAAGGAAAGGATTATCGGATGAGCGGACTGTTTCCCCCAGCACCATCCTAGAGGGCGCGCAAGTGTGATCCACCTGACAATGTGGCCAGGTCAGGATGCGCGAGTGGACGGTGAGGCGGCTTGCGCCGGATGGGGCACGTCATCATCGCACGTAGGTGACGCCCCTTACACGCAACGCATCCCTTACACCTTACCGCTAGGTGGAGGCCATCCCTCGTAGACCGACGGGCTCCTCGTCGTCCATCTCGAAGGTGTCCGGGAACGGCGCGTGCCCGGCCAGCCGGAACCACCGCACAAGCCGCTGCCGCCGCAGCACCCACGTGACGCGCACGGCGTCGTTGTAGAAGTGCCGCGCCAACTGCACGCGCCGGCAGGAGGAGTCGAGCTCGACCAGCAGCGCGCCCCCGCCGGGCCGCTCCTTGAGCGCGAGGCTCTCCTTGGGGTCTTCGAAGACGTCGCGCAACACCCGCGTCAGGTTGGTCTCAGCGAGGTCGCGCGAGTCGGCGGCGGCATCCCGCGCGGTGTGCGCGGCATCGTCGAGCAGGATCGAAGCGGCCGGATCCAGCAGCCGCGAGGCCGCGAGGTCCAGCGACACCGAAGCGCGCCGGACGAGCTGCGCGTCGAGCGCGGCCCACGCGGCGTCGCGGCGGGTGTGCAGGCGGTCCAGCCGGTTGGCGGTCCAGCTGAGGTAGACGCCGATGAGCAGGACCACCGCTGCGGCGTAGACGAGGACGGACACGGTGGGTCAGCCTAGTGGGCGCGGGGGGTCTGGGGTGGGTGCGCGTCGTTCCCTCAATCCTGCGCGGCCCCGGCCCGGGCCCGATACGCGGCCACCGTCGTGCGGCTCGCGCAGGCGTTGCTGCAGAAGCGCCGCGTGCGGTTGCGCGACTGGTCCACGAAGTGGTTGCCGCAGCCGGCTGCGGCGCAGCGTCCGAGGGTGACGGCCGGGTCGCCGGCGGCGACCAGGGCCAGCTTGGCGGCGACGAGTTGGCCGAGCCAGCGTTCGGCGGGGGTGCCGTTGCGGCTGAAGTGGATGTGCCAGGCGCCGAGGCCGTCGTGGTCGGAGAGGTGCATCTCCGGCGGGTAGTCGCGCAGGAGTTGGTGGACCGCGTCGGGGGCGGTGCCGTCGACGAGTTGGGCCAGCGCCGTGGCGACCAGGTTCGGCAGGCCGCCGTAGGTGCCGTCGGGCGGGGGTGTGACCTCGTGTTCTTCGAAGAAGGCCGCGACCAGTTCGCCGTCCTGGTCCAGGGTGCCGGTGTTGGCCAGCTCGACGGCCAGCCGGGTCACGTTCCCTATGTAGTCACCGTATTGCACTTGACCGCCTACATCATCGATTCCTACTGTAGGCGCCATGATAACTGACACCGCCTACATAGCCCGCCGTCTGCAGCTGCTCGGGGAGTGGGACGCCGCGCTCGCGGTGCCGGCCCCGGACGCCGAGCCCGAGCTGCGCGCCGAGATCGCCGTCGAGCGCTGGCTGTTCCAGTGGACCGGCCACGACGAGGCCGAACAGGCCGTCGCGGCCCTCGACCAGAACACGCCGACAGCCCACCTTCTGCGCGCCCGCCTGGCCTACAGCCGCCTGCTCTTCAACCGCGACCCCCGCCCCGACGACCGCGCTGCCGCCGAGGCCGGCTACCGCGACGCCGTGTGCGACGGCGACGACGCCACGCGCGCCTGGGCGGAGTTCCACTGGGGCTGCCTGCTCGACAACATCGACGGGAACGCGGACGCCGCCGTCCCGCACTTCGAGACAGCGCTCGAATTCAGCGTCAAGCACGGCGACGCGGCCCTGGAGTCGATCGCAATCCGCCACCTGGCGGCGCACAAGGAGCCGGCCGAGCGGATCCGGATGCTGCGACGTTCGCTGAACCTGCGCGCCGCACTGGCGGCCCGGCCGTACGTCGCCGCAGCGCAGGCCACCCTGGCATCCGAGCTGCCCGAGGACGACCCCGAGCGCGCCGAGCTGATCGAGATCTACCTCGCGGCGGCCGAGGAGATGCGGATCCCGTGGCTGCTCGGCGGCCGGACCGGGAGCACCGAGGACTTCGAAGACTGACGGACGGGTGTTGCGACCTCACCACACCGGATACGGCGTCTGCCTGCTCTCGTTCTGGAGCGCCTGAAGAAAGTCCACCATCGCGACCGCGACCGGCGCGTTGCGGGTGAGGATCGCGGCGGCCGTCTTGGGGATCCCGGCAGGAACCTCCTCGCCCCGAGCGTAAGCGCGCAGCCTGGGCTCGCCTTCTCGCCATGACCCGAAAAGCTCGGCGACCAGCCACTGCGCCATATACATAGCCGCATACCGCCGGTCGTAGTCCTGGTGCCGCTCGAAGAACGCGGACTCCTCCCGCGACAGCTCGAACCGGGAGGAGACCGCCAGCCCGTAGTCCGCGAAGAACAGGCGCCGGCCGTCGGTGAGGATGTTCTGAAAATGGGCGTCGAAGTGCAACAGGCCGCGGCTGTTCATGAACGCCAGGCCCTCCTCCAGGACCCGCTCCACCATCGCGCAGGCCTGATCGGCGGTCTCGCCCCCGGCGCCCATCCGCTCGCGGAGCCACTGGAACACGTTCTGCGGGATGTGCTCCAGAAACAGCGCGATGCTCGCAGAGGCGTCCCGCAGTTCCTCGACGCGACGCCGCACCTGCGATCCGCCGCCCCAGAAAGCGACGGTGGCGTCGACATCGGCCAGTTCCTCAGGCAGCGGCGCCGAATCGGGCAAAATCCGCCAGTGGTACATCAGCGGGAAGCCTTCGTAGTCACCGGCGAGTACCCAGTCGGTGGTCATCTCCTGCACGGCCAGCTCCCGCCACGCCCCGAAGCCCGGACCGCCGATGCCGTAGTGGCAGAACGGCGGCAGCTCGAACAGGTTCGCCGTGGACCGGACGTTCTCGGGCCGCCGTTCCAGATCGGTCAGCGGCACCCGCTTGACGAACACCGGCGTCCCGGCGACCTCCAGCCGCACCGTCTTCCCGCCGATACCCGCCCCGATCGGCGCCGCCGCGTCCAAGGCCCGCTGCAACTCCCGGTCGCTGAGCCGCGCCAGGGATGTCGAGACGGCAGAGTACGCGGCCGACCGCGCGGCGAGGGACACCCTCAGGGCTCCAGCACCTCGCGCGCCCCCAAAGCCTCGACCGCCGCCTCCGCCTCCGCGGCCCGCGCCAGCGAAGCCGCGTCGGTCGTCACCATCTCGTACACCGCCAGCAGGTCCGCTGCGACCACCGACCAGTCGTACCGGCGCACCGCCAGCGCCGCGGCCTCCGACAGGCGGGCGCGCTCGGTGGCGTCGTCGAGGAGTTCGATCGCGTCCTTCGCCAGTGCGTGCGCGTCGCCGGTCGGGAACAGCCGGCCCAGGGCGCCGCCCTGCAGGACCAGCCCGAACGCGTCCAGGTCGCTGGCCAGGACCGGGGCTCCGGCGGACATCGCCTCGACCAGGATGATGCCGAAGCTCTCGCCGCCGAGGTTGGGGGCCACGTAGACGTCCACACTCGACAGCAGCCGGGCCTTGTCCTCGTCGGAGAGGCGGCCCAGGAACTCCACCTGGCCGCGGACCGCGTCCGGCAGGAAGGCCGCGACCTCGTCGATGTCGCCGCCGCCGAGGACCAGCAGGCGGACTCCGGGGCGGGCGGCGGCGATCTCCGGGAACGCCTCCAGCAGCGTCGCCAGGCCCTTGCGGGACTCGTTGATGCGCCCGATGAAGGCCAGCGTGCCGCCCTGGCCGGGCTGCGTCTGCCACTCCGCCTTGGGCTCGGCGCGCTCGTAGAAGCCGACGTCCACGCCGTTCGGGATCACCACCGCGTCGCCGCCCAGGTGCTCCACCAGGGTGCGGCGCGCGTATTCGGACACGGCGATGCGGGCGCTGATCTTCTCCAGCGTCGGCTGCAGGATCGGGTACGCGACCGTCATCGCGCGCGAGCGCGGGTTGGCCGTGTGGAAGGTGGCGACGATGGGGCCGGACCCGGCCCAGCACGCCAGCATCGACAGGCTCGGCGAGGACGGCTCGTGGACGTGCAGCACGTCGAACGCCCCGTCGTGCAGCCAGCGCCGCACCCGCGCGGCGGACAGGAAGCCGAAGTTCACGCGCGCCACCGAGCCGTTGTACGGCACCGGCACCGCGCGCCCGGCGTGCGTGACGTACTCCGGCAGCGAGGCCTCGTCGTCGGCCGGGGCCAGCACCGAGACCTCGTGGCCCAGCCGGATCAGGTGCACGGCCAGGTCCCGGACGTGGTTCTGCACGCCGCCGGGGATGTCCCACGCGTAGGGGCAGACCACGCCGATCTTCACGACGCCTCCTCGGAAGAGGACGCAGAGGATTCAGAGGGCGGTTCAGGGGTCGAGTCAGTCGATTCAGAGGACTCAGAAGCCGACGACTCGGCCGGCTTCGGCTTCGGCGCCTTCGCCGGGTCCAGATCGGCGAGGAAGAACTTCTGCATCATGTGCCAGTCCGCCGGATGCGCCGCGATCCCCTCGGCGTAGTTGTCCGCGAGCTGCTGGCACATGACGGCCACCTTCTCCGGCCGCTTCCCGTCCTCCGGAACCGGAATCTCCGGCCGCACCCTTATGCTCATCCGTCCATACGACGGGTACCACAGCTGCACCGGCAGCAGCACCGCCCCGGTCTGCACCGCGAGCGCCGCCGGCCCCGCCGCGATCCGCGTGGCCTCGCCGAACATCGTCACCTGCGCGCCGTTGGCGCTCAGGTCGCGGTCGGCGACCAGCGCGACGCCCTTGCCGGCCCGCAGCCGCCGGGCCAGCGTGCCGAACACCGACGGGCCGCCGTCGTGCGGCAGCACCTCCATGCCCAGGCCGCGCCGGTAGTCCAGGAACTTCTCCGCGACCGACTCCGGCTTCAGGTGCTCGGCGACGGTGGTGAAGCCCTCGCCCATGAAGTTCACCAGCCACACCCCGGCGTGGTCGTAGTTGCCGGTGTGCCCCAGCGCCATGATCACGCCGCGCCCGGAGGCCAGGGCCTCCTTCAAACGCCCTATGTCCTCGGGCGGGAAGTCGACGCTGTCCATGATCCGCGCACGGCTCCACGTCGGGATGCGGAACTGTTCGCAGTACTGCCGCAACGCCGAGCGCACCGCCCGGCGCGACACCGCGCGCAGCTGCGCCTCCGGCGTGTCCTTGCCGAGCACGCGCAGCAGGTTCTTCTCCAGCTGCCGCACCTGCCTGCCCTGCCGGGACCACAGACGGTCGGCGATGAAGTCGAACAGCCGGTACGCGGTGCGCTCCGGCAGCATCTTCACTATCGCCCACGCCGCGCCGTAGCCCCAGCTGACGACCCGGTCCTTCACACTCCCCGCGTTACCCGCGCTGCCTGAGCTCACGCGACCGCCTCCCCCTTGAGCAGTACCTTGCGAACCAGCAGCACCCGCTGCACCAGCGTGACCAACGACCCGATGGCGATGGCCCAGAGCGTGACCGCCTGGATGTACGGCACGCCCAGCCCCGACAGCCCAGTCGCCACCAGCGACCCGACCAGCCGCTCGCTGCGCTCGACATAGCCGACGTTGGCGTTCACCCCGAGCCCCTCGGCGCGGGCCCGCGCGTAGGACACCACCGCGCCCAGCGCCATGATCGCGAGACAGAGCCCGAACATCACCGGCTGGTTCCCGCCCCGGGCGAACCAGTACGCGAGGCCGCCGAAGATCGCGGCGTCCCCGAGCCGGTCCAGCGTGGAGTCCCAGAACGCCCCGAACTTGTCGGTGCGCTCCAGGATGCGCGCCATGGTGCCGTCGACCAGGTCCGAGAACACGAAGGCGGTGATGACCACCGTCCCGACGAAGAAGGAGCCACGCGGATAGAAGCACAGCGCACCGGCGATCACGCCGAGCGTGCCGACCAGCGTCACCGCGTCCGGACTGATCCCGATCTTCAGGAAGAACTTCGCAGTCGGGGTGAAGACGGCGGTGAAGAAGGCACGCGCGTAACGGTTGAGCATGACCGTCCAAAAATCGGGTACGTGGGGTCGGTGGGGCGTCTGTTCCGCGGCCAGCCGACCGCGAGGCCATCATAGGGGTCCGGCCGCTCCCACCGACCCTCGGTGGCCCGGTTGGTTTCTTTGTACCCGGGTCCCCGCAACAGGTCATCACCCCTGGTCGGACCCCGTCTCACCACCCCGATCCAGGGCCTGGTTGAGCGCTGAGACAGTGGCCCGCACCATCGCCGTGAGCACCGAGGTGTCCATTCCGACGCCCCAGACCTCGCGGCCGTCGACCCGGCAGCGGAGGTAGCAGGCCGCCACCGCGTCGGCGCCCTCGGAGACCGCGTGTTCGGAGTAGTCGAGGATGTCGAAGCCGATCCCCGCCTTGCCCCACGCCACAGTCAGCGCCGACAGCGGCCCGTTCCCGGACCCCGACACCGGGATCACGGATCCGTCCGCGGTGACCACCGTCGCCGCGACCCGGTGGCCGCCGTCGGCGAGCTCGGCGAACGCCGGCTCGGTCAGCTTCCACGCGCCGTCCTCCCCCGGCACCACATATGTCGTCCGGAACAGCTCCCACAGGTCCTGCGGCGACATCTCGCGGCCGTGCTCGTCGGTGGCCCGCTGCACCACCTCCGAGAAGCCCGGCCGGAAGTCCCGCGGCAGGTCGACGCCGTAGTGCGTGCGCAGCAGGTAGGCCATCCCGCCCTTGCCGGACTGGCTGTTGACCCGGATCACGCCCTTGTAGCCGCGCCCGACGTCGGCCGGGTCGATCGGCAGGTAGGGCACGTCCCACGGCGCCCGGCTCTCCGGCACCCCCAGCTCCGCGGCCTGCGCGGCGTGGTGCGCCATGCCCTTGCTGATGGCGTCCTGGTGGGTGCCGGAGAACGCGGTGTAGACGAGGTCGCCGACGTAGGGGTGCCGGATGTGGACCGGGAGGCGGTTGCACTCCTCGACCACGGCCCGGATCGCGTCGATGTCGGAGAAGTCGACCATCGGGTCCACGCCCTGCGCGTGCAGGTTCAGCCCCAGCGTGACCAGGTCGACGTTGCCGGTGCGCTCGCCGTTGCCGAGCAGGCAGCCCTCGACGCGCTGCGCCCCGGCCAGCACGGCCAGCTCGGCGCAGGCCACGCCGGTGCCGCGGTCGTTGTGCGGGTGCACGGAGAGGATGACGTGCTCGCGGCGGGCCAGGTGGCGGCTCATGTACTCGATCTGGTCGGCGTAGACGTTCGGGGTGGCGACCTCGACCGTGGCCGGCAGGTTGTGCACCACCGGACGGTCGGCGCAGGCGTCCCAGATCTCGGTGACGCGGTCGCAGACCTCGATGACGTAGTCGGGCTCGGTCAGGTTGAACACCTCGGGCGAGAACTCGAAGCGCGTCCTTCCGGCAGCCGGACCACGCTGGTCCGCGAGCTTCGCGACCAGCTCGGCGGCGTCCTCGATCAGCGCCCTGACCTCGCCGCGGCTTCCGCGCAGCACCAGGTCACGCCAGGCGGGAGCGGTCGCGGTGTAGAGGTGGACCAGCACGTTCGGCAGGCCCTCGACCGAGGCGAACGTCCGTTCGATCAGCTCGGGCTTGGCCGGGGTGAAGACGGAGATCGTGACGTCCTCGGGGATGGCTCCCTCCTGATACCGGGCGGCCAGCGAACGCACGAAATCGAAGTCGGTCTGACTGGATGAGGGGTAGGCGACCTCGATCTCCTTGTAGCCCATGCGCAGGAAGAGGTCGAACATCTTGGTCTTGCGCTCGGTGTCCATCGGCTCGGCCAGCGCCTGGTTGCCGTCGCGCAGGTCCACCGGGACCCAGAGCGGCGCGGCTTCGAATCGGCGGTCGGGCCACGTGCGTTCGGTGAGCGGGACTTCAACCCGCTCGAAGACGCTCCGGTAGCGGTGCGAGGGCATCGGGCTGGGCTGCTGCGGGTTCCACGGCGTCGGCCGAGCTGGGGTCGTCATGCCTCGGAAGGCTAGCACTCCTCAGACAAGCTGAGCACCTGAGTTGCAGAGCGGAGCCCGGGGTCTCGGCACAGCGGTGGTAGAACTGGCCCCGTGACCCTCCGATCGATCCAGCCCACCCCGCTCGTCGAGCAGGCCGCCGCGCAGCTGCGCGAGCAGATCACCGGCGGGGCCTGGCCGGTCGGCACCAAACTCCCCGGCGAGACCACGCTGGCCGCCTCGCTCGGCGTCGGCCGCTCCACGGTCCGCGAGGCGATCCGTGCGCTGGCCGGCGAGGGGCTGCTCCAGCCGCGGCAGGGTGCCGGGGTGTTCGTCCTGGCCACCGAGTCGCGGACGGACCTGGCCGACCACCTGCGCAAAGCCTCGCTGGCCGACCTCTACGAGGTCCGGATGATGATCGAGACGCGCGCCGCGCGCCTGGCCGCCGAACGCCGCACCCCGGCCGACGCCGCCGCGCTGGAGGCCGCGCTGGAGCGCCGGACGCGGGCCGCCCGACGGTCGGACGAGGAGTTCGTCGAGGCCGACGTCGCCCTGCACACGGCTGTCGTGGCGGCGGCCGGGAACCCGGTGCTCACCGCCCTGTTCGAGCAGTTCGTCCCGACCCTGCGCGAAGCACTGGCCGACCTGGTGCGGCGCAGCGGCCGCGCCGACGAGAACCTCGGGCACGCCGCGCACGCCGCCCTGGTCGCCGCGGTCGCCGAGGGCAACCCGGACCGTGCCGAGACCGTGGTCTCCGAGGAGATCGCCTCGACTCCCCTGCGCCGGGTCCTCTGAGCAAGCCGTGAGCAGCCCGTGAACCGCTCGGGCCCCGCCCCCTTGTGGCATGTCGCATATAGGAGTTGGCTGCAAGGAACAGCCGGGTAACGAAGTATGTACAGCTGGTACAACCGCTACCCCAGTGTCATGACAAGATCGGCTCCGGCTCAGAGAAGAGCCGCCCTGACACAGGAAAAGGAGCACGCTCGATGGCAGACAAATCAGGCGGACAGGGCGGCCACGCCGGGGCCGCCGGCAGGGTGACGACGCCCTCCCGGCCCGAGCAGATCCGGAACGTGGTCCTGGTCGGCCACACCGGGGCCGGCAAGACCACCCTCGCCGAGTCGCTGTTGGCCGCCACCGGCGCGGTGAACCGCCCCGGCCGGGTCGAGGAGGGCACCACCGTCACCGACTTCGACGAGGTCGAGCAGCGGCAGCAGCGCTCGGTCGCGCTGGCGCTGGCCCCGGTGGAGTTCGAGGGGATCAAGATCAACCTGCTGGACGCCCCGGGCTACGCCGACTTCGTCGGCGACCTGCGCGCCGGACTGCGGGCCGCGGACGCCGCGCTGTTCGTCGTGTCGGCCGCCGACGGAGTCGACGGCTCCACGCGCCTGCTGTGGGAGGAGTGCGCGGCGGTCGGGATGCCGCGCGCCGTGGTCGTGACCAAGCTGGACTCGGCGCGCGCCGACTTCGACGAGATGGTGCTGATCTGCCAGCGCATCTTCGGCGACGGCGTGCAGCCGCTCTACCTGCCGCTGCTGGACGACGAGGAGCACGTCGGCGGCGTCATCGGGCTGCTGTCCCAGCGGATCTTCGAGTACGCCGACGGCGAGCGCACCGAGCGGGACGCGGAGGAGGCGCACCGCGAGGGCGTGGAGAACGCCCGCAACGCCCTGATCGAGGGGATCATCGCCGAGAGCGAGGACGAGACCCTCATGGACCGCTATCTGGGCGGCGAGGACCTGGACGTCGACGTGCTGATCGACGACCTGGAGAAGGCGGTGGCCCGCGGCTCGTTCTACCCGGTGCTCCCCTACTCGGCGATCGCCTCCGGGACCGTCGCCACGCCCCCGGCGCTGGGCTCGATCGAGCTGCTGGAGCTGATGACCAAGGCGTTCCCCTCGCCGCTGGAGCACGAGGTGCCGCCGGTGACCACGCCGGAGGGCAAGCCGAAGGGGCCGCTGGCCTGCGACCCGGAGGGGCCGCTGGTGGCCGAGGTGGTGAAGACCTCGACCGACCCCTATGTCGGGCGGATCAGCCTGGTGCGGGTGTTCTCCGGCACGCTGCGCCCCGACGTCCCGGTGCACGTCTCCGGGCACGGCCAGGAGGCCCGCGGCCACGCCGACCACGACGTCGACGAGCGCGTCGGCGCGCTGTCCAGCCCGCTGGGCAAGGTGCAGCGCGGGATCGACGCCGGGATCGCCGGGGACATCGTCGCGGTGGCCAAGCTGCTGCACGCCGAGAGCGGCGACACGCTGTCCGGCAAGGACGACCCGATGCTGATCGAGCAGTGGCTGATGCCGGACCCGCTGCTGCCGATCGCGATCCGCGCGCACGCCAAGAGCGACGAGGACAAGCTGTCGCAGTCGCTGTCCCGGCTGGTCGCCGAGGACGCCACGCTGCGCCTGGAGATGAACCCCGAGACCCGGCAGCTGGTGCTGTGGTGCATGGGCGAGGCGCACATGGACCTGGTCCTGGACCGGCTGAAGAACAAGTTCGGCGTGGCCGTGGACACCGTCTCGCACCGCATCTCGCTGCGCGAGACCTTCGGCGGCGCGGCCAAGGGCCACGGCCGGCACGTCAAGCAGTCCGGCGGCCACGGCCAGTACGCCATCTGCGACATCGAGGTCACCCCGCTCCCGTCCGGCAGCGGCTTCGAGTTCGTGGACAAGGTGGTCGGCGGTGCCGTCCCCCGCAACTTCATCCCGTCGGTGGAGAAGGGCGTGCGGGCGCAGATGGAGCGCGGCGTGGCGGCCGGCTATCCGGTGATCGACCTGCGCGTGACGCTGTACGACGGCAAGGCCCACTCGGTGGACTCCAGCGACATGGCCTTCCAGACCGCCGGCGCGCTGGCCCTGAAGGACGCCGCGGCCAAGACCAGCATCCTGCTGCTGGAGCCGGTGGACAGCCTGGAGATCCAGGTCGCCGACGAGTACGTGGGCGCGATCATGGGCGACCTGTCGTCGCGGCGCGGCCGGGTGTCGGGCTCCGAGCCCGGCGACAACGGCCGGACGGTGATCCGCGCCGACGCCCCGGAGGTGGAGATCGCGCGCTACGCGATCGAGTTGCGCTCGCTGTCGCACGGGACCGGGACGTTCACCCGCAACTACCTGGGGCACGAGCCGATGCCGCCGCAGCTGGCGACGAAGGTGAAGGCGGAGGTCGAACAGGAGGAGTGAGGACTCTGTCGTCCGACTCCGTGAGGACAAAAGAGCCCCGCCGGAACTTTCCCGGCGGGGCTCTTCAGGGTTGTGTGGCGTCTCAGACCGACGCGCTCTCACGCGGCGCCGGCGGCAGCGCGCAAGCAGCCGTGCCTCCGGGCATCCGCTGGCGGTTGTTCGCGATCAGGCGGTACACACCGGCCGCGACCCAGCGGATCGGCGGCATGCGCAGCGCCCAGCCCGCCGCGGCGTAGATCCCGCCGGCGGTAAGCAAAAGGCGCGCAACCGCCTGCGCGCCTCCATGGATCCGCCCTGTCGGGTCCACCAACAATAGTTCGTGGTTGGCCCGCTCCGCGGTTGTCCCGTATGACGCGAGGTCTGTGAACTGGTAAGCCGTCACCTCCGCTTTTATCGGGAGGCGCTTGAGGACGTTGACCGAGCGCGTGCAGAAGCCACAGTCTCCGTCGAAGATTAGAACCGGCTTGGGGAAGCTGCCCTCGTCCATACCCTCAGTCTACGGGCCACTCATCCGCCAACAGCTTGCGGGTTTCCCCTAACAGCTGCGGCAGCACCTTCGTGTGCCCGACGACCGGCATGAAGTTCGTGTCCCCGCCCCAGCGTGGGACCACGTGCTGATGCAGGTGCGCGGCGATGCCCGCACCTGCGACGTCGCCCTGGTTCATGCCGATGTTGAAGCCCTGCGCGCCGGAGGCCGCGCGCACCGCGGTCATCGCGCGCTTCGTGAAGTCCGCGAGCTCGGCGGTCTCCGGGAGGGTCAGGTCTGTGTAGTCCGCCACATGCCGGTACGGGACGACCATCAGGTGCCCGCCGTTGTAGGGGTACAGGTTCAGCACCGCGTAGACCAGCTCGCCGCGGGCGATGATCAGTCCGTCCTCGTCGCTCAGCGACGGGATGCGGCAGAACGGGTCCTCCCCGGCCGCCGGACCGGTCGGCTTGTTCTCGCCCTTGATGTACGCCATGCGGTGCGGTGTCCACAACCGCCGGAAGCCGTCCGGCTCCCCCACGCCGTCCTGCGCCCGAAGGTCGGGCGCCTGGTTCGGGTCGCTGGGCGAATCGGGCATGGTCATGACACGAAGCTTAGGCGGTGCCGCTTTCGGGACGGAATAGCGCCCTGAGGACCGTCGGCGACCGCATATTGTTGAAGCCACTATGACCCTCACCGATCGCCTGCCCGCCACCGACGACCCCGACGCCCTGTTCGACGCCTTCAGCGCGTGGGCCGGCGAGCAGGGGATCACCCTCTATCCGGCGCAGGAGGAGGCGCTGCTGGAGGTGGTCACCGGGGCCAACCTGATCTTGTCCACACCCACCGGCTCCGGCAAGTCGCTGGTCGCCGCCGGCGCGCACTTCGCCGCGCTGGCCCGCTACCGCGAGGACCCCCGGCAGCGCACCTTCTACACCGCGCCGATCAAGGCGCTGGTGAGCGAGAAGTTCTTCTCGCTGTGCGCCATCTTCGGGGCCGACAAGGTCGGGATGCTCACCGGCGACGCCAGCGTGAACCCGAACGCGCCGATCATCTGCTGCACCGCCGAGGTGCTGGCCAACCACGCGCTGCGCGAGGGCACCGAGGCCGACATCGGCCAGGTCGTGATGGACGAGTTCCACTTCTACGCCGAGCCGGACCGGGGCTGGGCCTGGCAGGTGCCGATCCTGGAGCTGCCGCGGGCGCAGTTCGTGCTGATGTCGGCGACGCTCGGTGACGTCACGCGCTTCGAGAAGGACCTCACCCGGCGCACCGGCCGACCGACCGCGGTGGTTTCCTCGGGGCAGCGACCCGTGCCGCTGTACTACTCCTACTCCGAGACGCCGCTGCACGAGACTCTGGAAGAGCTTCTGCAGACCAACCAGGCGCCGATCTACGTCGTGCACTTCACCCAGGCCGCGGCCATCGAGCGCGCGCAGGCGCTGATGAGCGTCAACGTGTGCACCAAGGAGGAGAAGGCCAAGATCGCCGACATGATCGGCAACTTCCGGTTCACCGCGGGCTTCGGCAAGACGCTGTCCCGGCTGGTCCGGCACGGGATCGGCGTGCACCACGCGGGCATGCTGCCGAAGTACCGGCGCCTGGTGGAGCTGCTGGCGCAGGCCGGGCTGCTGAAGGTGATCTGCGGGACCGACACCCTCGGCGTCGGGATCAACGTGCCGATCCGGACCGTGCTGTTCACCGGCCTGACCAAGTACGACGGCGTGCGGACCCGCCAGCTCAAGGCGCGCGAGTTCCACCAGATCGCCGGGCGGGCCGGCCGGGCCGGCTACGACAGCGCCGGGTACGTGGTGGCGCAGGCGCCCGAGCACGAGGTGGAGAACGCCAAGCGCGTGGCCAAGGCCGGCGGCGACAAGAAGAAGCTGTCGCGCGTGGTGCGTGTGAAGGCGCCGGAGGGCTTCGTGTCCTGGGGCAAGCCGAGCTTCGAGCGGATGGTCGCGGCCGAGCCGGAGCCGCTGACGTCCAGCTTCCAGGTGAGCCACGCGATGCTGCTGAACGTCATCAGCCGGCCCGGCGACGCCTTCGACGCGATGCGGCACCTGCTGGAGGACAATCACGAGGACCGCAAGTCGCAGCTGAAGCTGATCCGCAAGGCGATCGCCATCTACCGCGCGCTGCTGGCCGCCGGCATCGTCGAGCAGCTCGACCAGGCGGATGAGCAGGGCCGGACCGTGCGGCTGACCAAGGACCTGCAGTTCGACTTCGCGCTGAACCAGCCGCTGTCGCCGTTCGCTCTGGCGACGCTGGAGTTGCTGGAGCCGGAATCGCCGACCTATGCGTTGGACGCACTGTCGGTCATCGAGTCGACGCTGGACAACCCCCGGCAGGTCCTGTCCGCGCAGCAGAACAAGGCGCGCGGCGAGGCGGTCGCGGAGATGAAGGCGGACGGGATCGAGTACGAGGAGCGGATGGAGCTCCTGGAGAGGGTCACGTATCCGAAGCCTCTGGACGAGATGCTTCAGGCGGCTTACGACGTCTACAAGCGCAGCTCTCCCTGGGTCGCGGACTACGAAGTCGCTCCGAAGTCCGTGGCGCGGGACATGTTCGAGCGCGCTATGACGTTCGCGGAGTACGTGAGCTTCTATACGCTGCCGCGCTCTGAGGGACTCCTTCTGCGCTACCTCGCGGACGCCTATAAGGCGCTGAAGCACACGATGCCCGAGGAGATGCGCAACGACGAGGTCGACGACCTCATCGAGTGGCTCGGCGAGATGGTGCGCCAGGTCGACTCCTCGCTGCTCGACGAGTGGGAGGAACTGGTCAACCCGGGCGAAGAAACCGCAGCCGTCTCCCCACACAACTTCGACGAGCGCCCGCCGCCGGTCACCGCGAACGCCCGCGCGTTCCGCGTCATGGTGCGCAACGAGCTGTTCCACCGCGTCGAGCTGTTCGCGCTGCGGAAGTACGACGATCTCGGCGAACTGGACGCGGCCGCCGGCTGGGACTCGGAGAAGTGGTACTACGCGATCGAGGACTACTTCGACACCCACGACGAGCTCGACACCGGCCCGGACGCGCGCGGCCCGAAGCTGCTGGTCGTCGACGAGCAGCCGGAGGGGCGGCCGGGCTTCTGGCTGGTCCGTCAGATCTTCGACGACCCCGAGAGCTACCACGACTGGGGCATCAGCGCCGAGGTGGACCTGGCCGCCAGTGACGAGGCGGGGACCGCGGTGGTGACGGTGACGGATGTGAGTCAGCTGTAGGGGTGCGGATCGTCGGTGGGGCGCGGGGATCGTTCGGCGACACTTCATCGTTGGTCGGTTGGAGGACCTACGATGGCGCGTCGACGATGACGACCGAGCCATGACGACGACCGGCCCGCGATGCCCGCGATGAGACGAAGACCCTGCCGAACCCGAGGTGAGTGACCCGATGGCCCGCAAGAACCTGCGCCTGATCAAGCCCGGCGAGTACCGGCCCGACTGGTCGCAGTCGGCGCGCGGCGGCGGCGTCTCGCCGATCTTCCTGGCGCTCGTGGCCGGCTTCGCGGCCAGCGGTTTCGCGCTGTACAAGGGGTATGGCAGCAACCGCGCCGGGGTGTTCATCTTCGTGCTCTGCGGCTGGCTGATCTCGCTGTGCCTGCACGAGTTCATGCACGCCGCCGCGGCGTACTGGGGCGGCGACCACACCGTGGCGCGGAAGGGGTACCTGCGCCTGGACCCGCGGGTGTACGGGCACCCGGTGCTGACGTTCGTACTGCCGCTGTTCTTCCTGCTGGTCGGCGGACTGCCGCTGCCCGGCGGCGCGGTGGCGATCGAGTCGCACCGGCTGCGCGGGAAGTGGAAGGACTCGCTGGTGTCGGCGGCCGGTCCGGCGGTGAACGTGGTGTTCTCGATCGTGCTCCTCGTGGTGCTGAACACGTGGGGGCCGCACTGGATCTTCACGCCGACCGTCCCGGACCACGCCGCGCTGTGGTCGGCGCTGACGTTCCTGGCGTACATCCAGATCGCCAGCGCGATATTGAACCTGCTGCCGATCCCCGGCCTGGACGGCTACGGGATCATCGAGCCCTTCCTGAGCGCGGACTGGCGGCGGATCGGCGCGCAGATCGCGCCGTACGGGATCCTGATCGTGTTCGCGCTGCTGTACGCGCTCGGGCCCGACCGGAACTTCATCGCGCGGTGGGCGCATGACATCCTGGACCCGAATTCGCCGCCCAACGGCTATTTCTACGGGTACAACCTGTTCAAGTTCTGGGGCAGCGTCAACGGCTAGCGCTCACTTGCGCGCCAGCACGAACGCCTGCGGTCCCTTGTCCAGCTCGCCCGGCGCCCGGATCAGGCGCGCCTGGACCGTGAACCCGGCCTCTTCCAGCAGTTCGGCGACGCGGTCGGGCGACTGCCAGTAGACCGTGAGCGATACGTCGTGCCCGTAAGCGTGGTTCAGCGGGGACTTCCTCGTGCCCGCCTTGAAGGCCAGCAGCAGATGTCCGGCCGGCGCGAGGACGCGGAAGAACTCCGCGAACACCGTCGGGAGCATCTCCAGCGGCATGTGGACGATCGAGTACCAGGAGACGACGCCGCCGAGCCCGCCGTCGGCCAGGTCCAGCCCGGTCATCGAGCCGACCTCGAAGCGGAGCGCCGGGTTCCCGGCCCGGGCGACCTCGATCATGCCCGGCGAGAGGTCGATCCCGAACGCGGGCACGCCTGACGCGTCCAGGTACGCCGTCAGGTGTCCGGGTCCGCAGCCGATGTCGGCGACGGGCCCGGACCCGCGGACGAGTTCCACGAACCGCCCGAGCATCATGCGGTCGTAGGGCATGCGGTCGAGGTTCAGGGAGACCAGTTCGGCGTAGCTGGCGGCGACGGTGTCGTAGGAGTCTCGGGTCGCGCGGAGATCAGGGGAGTCGCTCACGCGTGGCACCGTATCGGCTGCGGACGACAGCGCCTGTGACGGCAACAGGAGTCGCGGGTCGCACACAGATCAGGAGACTCACTCACGCGCGTCGGCACGGCAAAGCGCCCGCCGTGGACCGAAGTCCGGGGCGGGCGCCGAGTGCTGTCTTCTGTCCAAGGCCGCTGCTACGCCAGCCCGGCGCGCCGCAGCGCGTCGGCCAGCGCGCCCTGCGGCTCGCTGCTGCCGCCGCCTCGGCGGTCGCCGCCGCGACCTCCGCCGCCGCCCTGGCCACCGCCACCACCACCGCCACCACCGCGCCGGTCGCCGCCCTGGCCGCCTCCGCCACCACCGCCGCCGTTGCCGCCGCCCCGCCGGTCGCCGCCACCGCCGCCGCCGCGGCCGTCGCGCCCGCGACCGCCGCCACCGCCGGCGTTCTCGCCGGACTGGCGCTGGCGCCCCGGGCCACCGGAGCCCGATCCCGAGCCCGCCTCGTCGTCGAGGCGGAGCGTCAGCGCGATGCGCTTGCGCACCGGGTCCACGTCGAGCACCTTCACCCGGACCACGTCGCCGGGCTTCACCACGTCGCGCGGGTCCTTCACGAAGGTCTTCGACAGGGCCGAGATGTGCACCAGGCCGTCCTGGTGGACGCCGACGTCGACGAAGGCGCCGAAGGCCGCGACGTTCGTGACCACCCCCTCCAGGACCATGCCGGGCTGGAGGTCGCCGATCTTCTCCACGCCCTCCTTGAAGGTCGCGGTCTTGAAGGCGGGGCGGGGGTCGCGGCCCGGCTTCTCCAGTTCGGCCAGGATGTCGGTGACGGTCGGGACGCCGAAGGTGTCGTCGGCGAACTCCGCCGGCTTCAGCGCGCGCAGCGTCTTGGTGTCGCCGATCAGTTCCTTGATGCCGGTGCCGGTGGTGGCCAGGATGCGGCGGACCACCGGGTAGGCCTCGGGGTGGACCGAGGAGGCGTCCAGGGGGTCGTCGCCGCCGGGGATGCGGAGGAAGCCCGCGCACTGCTCGAAGGCCTTCGCGCCGAGGCGGGGGACGTTCTTGATGGAGCTGCGCGTGGCGAAGGGGCCGTTGGCGTCGCGGTGCGCGACGATGTTGTCCGCCAGGGACGAGCCGATGCCCGACACCCGCGTCAGCAGCGGGGCCGAGGCGGTGTTCACGTCCACGCCGACCGCGTTCACGCAGTCCTCGACCACCGCGTCCAGCGAGCGCGACAGCTTGCCCTCGGCCAGGTCGTGCTGGTACTGGCCGACGCCGATCGACTTCGGGTCGATCTTCACCAGCTCGGCCAGCGGGTCCTGCAGGCGCCGGGCGATCGACACCGCGCCGCGCAGCGAGACGTCCATGTCCGGCAGTTCCTGCGAGGCGAACGCCGACGCCGAGTACACCGACGCGCCGGCCTCGGAGACCATGATCTTCGTCAGCTTCAGCTCCGGCAGGTTGGCGACCAGTTCCTGGGCCAGCTTGTCGGTCTCGCGGGAGGCGGTGCCGTTGCCGAACGCGATCAGCTCGACCTTGTGCACCTTGACCAGGGAGGCCAGCTTCGCCAGGGCCTCGTTCCACTTGTTCTGCGGGACGTGCGGGTAGATCACGTCGGTGGCGACGACCTTGCCGGTGGCGTCCACGACCGCGACCTTCACGCCGGTGCGGTAGCCGGGGTCCAGGCCCATGGTGGCGCGGGTGCCGGCCGGGGCGGCCAGGAGCAGGTCGCGCAGGTTCGCGGCGAACACGCGGACCGCCTCGTCCTCGGCCAGCGTCCACAGCTGCATGCGGATGTCCACGGCCAGGCGGACCAGGATCCGGGTGCGCCAGGCCCAGCGGACGGTGTCGTTCAGCCACTTCACGCCGGCGCCCGGGGTGGTCGGCGAAGGGATGCCGAAGGTCTTGGCGATCCGTACCTCGTACCCGCTCTGCGTGACCGGCGCGCCGGGGTCCGGATCGGAGTCCTCGGGGTCGAAGGTGAGGTCGAGGACCTCCTCCTTCTCGCCCCGCAGCAGTGCCAGGATGCGGTGCGACGGCAGCGCGGTGAAGGGCTCCGCGAAGTCGAAGTAGTCGGAGAACTTCGCGCCGGCCTCCTCCTTGCCCTCGCGGACCTTGGAGGTGATCCGCCCGCTGCCCCACATGCGCTCACGCAGCGCGCCGATCAGGTCCGCGTCCTCGCCGAAGCGCTCGACCAGGATCGAGCGCGCGCCGTCCAGGGCCGCGGCGGCGTCCGCGACGCCCCTGTCGGCGTCCACATAGTCCGCGGCAGTCGCCGTCGGGTCCAGCGCGGCGTCGCCGAGCAGCGCGTCGGCCAGCGGCTCCAGCCCGGCCTCGCGCGCGATCATCGCCTTGGTGCGCCGCTTGGGCTTGAACGGCAGGTAGATGTCCTCCAGCCGGGACTTGGAGTCCGCGGCGAGGATCTGCGCCTCCAGGGCCTCGTCGAGCTTGCCCTGGCTGCGGATGGACTCCAGGATCGCCTCCCGGCGCTCCTCCAACTCGCGCAGGTAGCGCAGCCGCTCCTCCAGCGTGCGCAGCTGCGCGTCGTCCAGCCCCTCGGTCACCTCCTTGCGGTACCGCGCGACGAACGGCACGGTCGCGCCGCCGTCCAGGAGCTCGACGGCCGCCCGGACTTGCCGTTCGGTGACGCCGAGCTCCTCGGCGATGCGCAGGTGGATGGACGCTGCTGTCGCTGCCACGCGTGGTACTCCCGCCAGGTGAAAAGCCTGCTTAACTCGCAGGAGCGATCCTAGATGACCGCTGCGAAATTGCGGCGCTAACCTGACCGCACCCGACAGGCTGACTAGCGAAACAGCTCAGCAGCAAGCATGGCAAGACGGACGGCCTGCCTCATCCTGGTTGGCTGTGGCTGGTCGTCCGGCGCCGCCAGGCGCAGCTGATCAGCTGTTTCGCGCGGCGCAGTTTCGCAGCGGTCATCAGCGACTAGAGCACGAACTTCTCGGCGACCGTGGAGTACTCGAAGAGTTCTTCGTCGGAGAACCACAGCGCGACTTCCTGCTTCGCCTCGTCGACGTTGCCCGAGGCGTGCACCAGGTTGGCCACCGCGATGCCGTTGGCCGTGGCGTAGGCCTTGTTCTGGTGCGCGAAGTCGCCGCGGATGGTGCCCGGGGCGGCCTCGTTGGGGTAGGTGGAGCCGACCAGCTTGCGGACCGTCTTGACCGCGTCGATGCCCTCCAGCACCAGGGCCAGGACCGGGCCGGACTGCATGAAGGCCGCGGTGGCGTTGTAGACGCCGGCGCCGAAGCGCTCCTCAAGGTCGAAGTAGTGCTTGCGGGTCAGGTCGGCGTCCATCCACACCATCTTGGAGCCGACCACCTTCAGCAGCGCGTCCTCGAACCTGGTCAGGACCCGCCCCATGGTGCCGCGCGCCACGGCGTCGGGCTTGAGCAGGACGAGCGTCCGCTCGACGGGGGCGCCGGTGTCGGTCATATGCGTGGTCCTTCGCTGTTCGACGATCGTTTCAGGGTGTTCCGGGGACTGCTATGAGCATCTTATTGGGCGCGCGCGACCGTGATGATGTCGCGGCTGCCGGCGTCCAGCGGCCCCCGGTGCCAGTCGCCGTACTGGGACTCGATCCGGAAACCGGCCTCGACCAGGAACGGGTTCAGGGCCTCGGGGGTGTGGAAGCGCAGCGTGGTGCCGGCCACCCGCAGCGGCGTGCCGTCCGGGAGGGCGTTGGTCTCGGTGAAGGTCACCAGCGGACACTCGACGCTCCGCACCTCGTACCAGCCGCGGATCTCGCGGCCGTCGGGCAGCGTGAGGTTCCCGGCGTTCGAGGGGTTCCAGGCCTCCCAGGCGCGGGCCTGGAGGTGGCGGGTGCCGAAGACGAACGCGCCGCCGTCGGTCAGCGCCCGGCGGATCGCGGCCAGCGAGGCGCGCAGTTCGGTATCCGTGACGAAGCACTGGAAGGCGTTGCTGGCCATGACCGCGAGGTCGAACTCGCCGTCGTAGGTCATCTCGGCGGCGCTCGCGCGGACCCACTCGATGTCGTCCCGCCGCCGGGCCCGGGCCAGCATCGAGGCGTCCGGATCGACGCCGGCCAGGCGGCCGGTGTGGCCCTCCTCGCGTGCGGCGTGCAGCATGCTCCCGGTGCCGCAGCCGACGTCGAGCACTGATGCGGCAGCGGCCACGGCGTCGGAGTAGAAGCGGTCCGGAGGGAAGTCGACGCGGTCCCAGATGTTCTCGATGTCGTACATCAACGCCGCGTCGTCGTCGGTGAAGGCGTGCTCGCGCAAAAAAGTTCTTCCCCTCGTTGCAAAAACGCGTTGTATCGCGTGTCACAATAGCTCGGTAACGAGTCCGCGAGTCGGACCCGCACATGGGGTGGGCAACCGTCAGCGGACGGAGGTCGCGATAGCCTGAGGGGGCTCTTTCGTGAGTGGTAACGCGTTGACCAACGCGGATTCGGAACCGGGCGTCTTCGCCCGGGTCGTCTCCGGGCGCAAGTCCAAATGGGTGGTGTTCGCCGTCTGGATCCTGGTGATCTTCAGCCTGGGCAGCTTCGCGACGAAGCTGAACGACGCCCAGAAGAACGACACCACGTCGTGGCTGCCCAAGAGCGCCGAATCCACGAAGGAACTGAAGATCGAGGGTGACTTCCACCCGAACTGGTACCCGGCGATCCTGCTGTACGCCCGGTCGACCGGCCTGACCGACGCCGACAAGGCGCAGGCTCAGAACGCCGCGGCGATCATGGAACAGGACCCGCCGGCGAAGAACCTGGACCTCGTGGTGCACAGCGCCGTCCAGGTCATCCCGCTGACCACGGGCCCGAACGCCGGGAAGGCGATCCAGATCCTCGTGCCGGTGAACCCCGGCAGCGCGGGCTGGAACAAGTTCCCGGACACCATCAAAGCCATGAAGGCCGCGCTGGGCACACCGAGCGCAGGCCTGCAGACGTACGTCACCGGGCCGATGGGTGAAGCCGGCGACGAGGCCGACGCCTTCAAGAAGATCAACGGCTCGCTGACCTACTTCACCGCGTTCGCCGTGATCATCATCCTGCTGATCGCCTACCGCAGCCCGATCCTGTGGCTGCTGCCGCTGCTCACGGTCGGCGGCGGCGCTCTGACGGTGGCCGAGTCGGTGATCTATCTGCTGGCCAAACACGCGGGACTGACGGTGAACGGCCAAGCGGCGTTCATCTTGATCGTCTTGGTGTTCGGCGCCGGCACCGACTACGCACTGTTGCTCATCGCGAGATATCGAGAAGAGCTCAGGCGGTACGAGGACCGGCACGAGGCGATGGCGCACGCCGTGCACCGAGCCGGGCCCGCGCTGGTCGCCAGCTCCGCCACGGTGGCCGTCAGCATGCTGATCCTGCTGGTCGCCGAGATGAACTCGACCAAGGGCATGGGCCCGGTCCTGGCCATCGGCGTGATCATCGCGCTGGCCGCGATGCTGACCCTGATGCCGGCGCTGCTGGTGATCTTCGGCCGCTGGGTGTTCTGGCCGGTCCGCCCGACCTTCGGCTCCGACGAGCCGACGCAGCACGGCGTCTGGGCCCGCATGGGCAAGCGGATCGCGATCCGTCCGCGCGCCGTGTGGGTGGGCACCGCCGTGGTCCTGATCGCGCTGGCCGGCGGGATCACCGAGCTCAACGCGCACCAGCAGACGGTGGCCGAGCAGTTCGTCACCAAGCCCGCCTCCGTGACCGGAGCCGAGGTGCAGGCCCAGTACTTCCCGGACAACTCCGGGCAGCCGCTGAGCGTCATCGGCGACGCCTCGCAGGTCGACGCGGTCACGGCGAAGCTCAAGACGGTCCCGGGGGTCGACCCGAACGGCGTCGGCGTCCCCAAGACCATCAAGAGCGCGGTGGTCAACGGACACTTCTACGTCGAGGCGGCGCTGACCGACGCCCCGGACTCCAAGGCCGCGCAGAACACGGTCGACCGGGTCCGCGCCGCGGTGCACTCGGTTCCGGGGGCCAACGCGGTGGTCGGCGGCGGCCCGGCGGTGACGCTGGACATCGCCCGCGCCTCCAGCCACGACAGCAAGCTGATCATCCCGCTGATCCTGTTGGCGGTGTTCATCATCCTGGGCCTGCTGCTGCGCGCCTTCATGGCTCCGCTGCTGCTGATCCTGACGGTGATCCTGTCCTTCGGCGCCTCGCTGGGCATCAGCGCCCTGGTGTTCAAGGGCCTGGGCTGGCACGGCGTGGACATCGGGATGCCGCTGTTCGGCTTCGTCTTCCTGGTGGCGCTGGGCATCGACTACAACATCTTCCTGATGACCCGCATCAGGGAGGAGTCGGTGCGGCGCGGCACCCGGCGCGGCGCGCTGGTCGGCCTGTCCGCCACCGGCGGCGTGATCACCTGGGCCGGCCTGGTCCTGGCCGCCACCTTCGGGGTCCTGGCCACGCTGCCGATCGTGCCGTTCGCCGAGATCGGCTTCGCGGTCTCGCTCGGCGTGCTGCTGGACACCATGATCGTGCGCTCGGTCCTGGTCACCGCGCTGACCCTGGACATCGGCAAGCGGATGTGGTGGCCGTCGCGGCTGTCCAAGGCCGACGAGCCCGACGGCGGTTCGCTGGACGCCGCGCGGGCCGCGGACGACAGCGTGCTGGTGTGACGCGGCGGTAGGTAGGACACAGCAAGACAGCTGGTCAACAGCGATGGGGAGGCTCCCACCCGGGAGCCTCCCCATCGCTTTCGACGTTCTTTCGACGTTCTACTGCCCGGCGAGCGCCTCCACGACCGGGGCCATGGCGTCCAGGTCGTCGATCAGGAACGAGCTGATCCCGAACCGCTCGCGCAGCTCCAGGAACTTGGCGATCAGGTCCTTCGGGCTGCCGATGTAGGTGTGCGGCGACTCCAGCAGCTCGTCGATCGTCAGCTCGAAGCCGGTCCGGTCGCGGACGCGGTCGATGCGCCGCTGGGCCTCGACCCGCGGTTCGTTGGTGACGACGATCGGCCCGGTGACCGGGTAGGTGTTGAACTCGATCTCGGCAAACCGGTCCCCCGCGGCCTCCCGGATCCAGCCGAGCTTCTCCTCGGTCGCCGCCGCGGTGATGGTGCGCGGGTCGGAGACCGGCTTGCCGTTGACCGTGATCAGGCGCGGCGCCAGCCCGATGACCTGGGCCTCACGCGCGGCCAGCGTCAGGAACCGCTTGCCGCCTCCGCCGAGGAAGAACGGCGGGTGCGGCCGCTGCACGGGCAGCGGCAGGGAGTCGAAGTCGGTGATCGTGTAGTGCTCGCCGGCGAAGGAGAACGGCCCCTCGGCGAAACAGCCCTTGAGGATCGCGATCGCCTCGGTCAGCTGCTTGATCCGCACACCGACCGACTCGAAGGGGATGCCGATCGCGTCGTACTCGGGCTTGTTCCAGCCGGCGCCGATCCCGATGTCGAGCCGGCCGCCCGACAACTGGTCGAGCGTGGCCAGTTCCTGGGCCAGCACGGCCGGGTGCCGCAGGTTGTTGTTGAGCACGAACGTGCCGACGCGCAGCTGCTCGGTCACCGTCGCGACCTGCGCCAACGGCAGCAGCGGGGCGTAGCTCATGAGGTGGTCGGAGAGCACGAAGCTCGAATAGCCCATCGCCTCCGCCTTGCGGGCCAGAGGAATCAGGTCGGCGAACTCCTCGTCGTCGGCGACGGCCGCGAGGAACCGGAAAGGACGCATCCTGTCATCTTTCCGGACGGCGGCGGTCTGTGGCGGCGGCGATCGCCTTCGCGACGTCCTCGGCGGTCGGGGCGTCGGCGGCCCAGGCGATGTAGCCATCGGGGCGGACCAGGCGGACCGGCCCTCCGTCGGCCGGCACCGCCGTCCGCACTCCGGGCGCCCGCACTCCGGCTTTCGTCGCTGCTTCGTGCAGGTCCGCCGGGGCCAGCAGGACGAATCCGCCGCCGCGCAGTGCTTCGAGCAGTCGCGAGGGGGTGCCGTCCAGTGCGACGTCCCCCGCCCGGTGCCCGGTCAGCGGATGCGCGCCGTGCGGCGCGGGATAGCTGATCCACAGTCCCGACAAGGCATAACCGATCCGGCGGTTCACCGCCGGACGCGCCAGCGCGAAGTGCATGGCCAGGTTCCGGGCCTTGCGGGCCGGGGTCATCTTGATCTCCGCCGCGCGCAGCAACAGGCCCGAGCCCCTGATCACCGCGCTGCCGACGGGATAGCGCTCGGACTCGTAGGTGTCGAGCAGCGCGTCGTCGGCACGTCCGCGCAACACGGCGACCAGCTTCCACGACAGGTTCGCCGCGTCGAGCAGCCCGGTGTTCATCCCCTGCCCGCCGGCCGGGCTGTGGGTGTGCGCGGCGTCGCCGGCCAGGAACACACGCCCGACGCGGTAGTGCTCGGCCTGCCGCTCGTCGCTGTGGAAGCGGCTGGACCAGCGCGGCTCCCCCATGCCGAAGTCGGTGCCGAGGGTCTCGCGCAGGATCTCGCGGACCTCGCTGAGCTCGACCGGCTCGGTCTCGGCCTTCGCGTGCTTCTGGTCCCAGCAGATGATGCGGTGGTAACCGTCCTTGAACGGGGCGACGAAGGCGAACTTGTCGCCGTCGGTGTTCGTCGCGATGCGCGCCTGCGGCGGCTGCGACAACCGCGCGTCCACCAGCATCACCGAGGCGACGACGGTATGGCCGGGGAACTCCACGCCGAGCAGCGAGCGCACCGCGCTGCGGCTGCCGTCGGTGCCGACCACATACGCCGCGCGCTCCTCGCGGGTGCCGGAGGCGTCGCGCGCCGTGACGGTCACGCCGTCCGCGTCCTGCCGCAGCCCGACGACTTCGGTGCCGTACCGGATCCGGACCCCGAGCCGTTCCAGGCGCTCGTACAGCACGGCCTCGGTCTCATATTGCGGCACCACCAGCAGGTACGGATACGGCGTCGGCAGATCCGAGACGTCCACCACCGCGGTGTCGAACAACCGCAACGACTGCACCGGCGCGCCGCGCTCGATCAGCGGCGCCGCGATGCCGCGGGCGTCGAAAGCCTCCAAAGTCGTCGCGTGCACCACCAGGGCACGGCTCAGATTGGACAACCCGGGAGGCCGCCGCTCCAGCAACGTCACCGGGACCCCGGACTCGGCCAGGTCCCCCGCCAGCAACAGGCCGGTGGGACCGGCTCCGACGACGACAACGCCGCGACTGTCAACACTCTTATCAATATGCTCGGACACGCCTGGAACGTAGCGTTCTGAACCGCTTCCAGTCCAGACTCCGGACGCCGACTGCACAGCCTAGAACAGCCCGGAACTCAAGGGAACCCGCCGGACGACCCCACGGTCATCGGTCCGGCGGACCCCCTGGTAATAAGAAGATCCGAGCCCCCGGCCCTCCGGGCTCAGGTCGCCAAGCGCATCGTCGCGCCCCATGAGGAGTTCATCCGCATATCCAGTTCGCGAACCGAGCGGGTGTCCTCGAAGTTGTCCATCTTGCGGCGAACGTTGTAGATCCGGTCCCAGCCGATGCCGTACCAGTGCTTGTCCAGGTTCACCAGGGCCCGCTCCAGGGTCACGCAGGCCTGCTCGATCTCCTTGGTGCGCACATGGATGTCAGCCATGTCCGCCAGGACGATCGTGCGCTGCTTGGCCTCGTTGGGCTTGAGCGCCATCAGCGAGCACAGCAGTGCTTCCTGCGCGAGTTCCGGGCTGCCGCCGTTGATGTGGCAGAAACCCTTGAAGCCGTTGAGGCGGGTGGCGTCGAAGTAGTCCAGCCATTCGGGGTCCGGGACGGCGGAGCGGTCGGCGTCCGACAGGGCCTCCTCCGCCCGGCCGATCAGGTCCACCGCGCGCTTGTGGTCGCCCAGGCGCGCCTCGATCTCGGCGTCCACCGCGTGCAGCCAGGAGCGCTGGACGGCGCTGACGCCGCGCGCGGCGTGGGCGTAGGCGGCGCGCATCAGGTCGCGGGACTCGCCGGCCTTGCCGTCCCAGGCCGGGATGAAGGCCAGGTGCGCCAGGATCGCCGAGCCGAGCTGGTGGTCGTCGGCCTCGCGGGCGGCGACCAGGGCGTTGCGGTAGTGCATGCGGGCCGGTTCGGCCTTCTTCAGGTCGAAGAACGCCAGGCGCGCGGCCAGCAGCGAGGCCTCGGCCAGCGAGCCGGCCAGCCGGGAGCGCTGGGTCTGCGGGCCGGTCCCGCTCAGCAGCGCGGCCCCGAGCTGGGCGTGCGCCACGGCCGGGGAGTACATGCGGGCCGGGGGGACGGTGTAGTACAGGGATCGCTGCTGGCTGGTGATGAACTCATAGCCGTCCACCATCTGCCGGTCGAACGGGACCGCGCGGCCGGCCGGGTCGGCCGCGGCCGGGAGCCGTTCGGAGGCCTCGGCCCCGTACGCGGTCTCACCCGCCCCGGCGACGGTCAGCGCCGCGGCGGCGCTGGTGACGAATTCTCGGCGCTTCACTGGGTCGTGCCCTCCAGATCGGTCGGCGGGCCGCGTGCGGCACAGCCCTGCCATCCGTCCGTGTTGCGTGACTCCCCCAGCTGCACCGTCGTCCTCGGGCCCCACTTCCGAAGCACGCCCAGTGGCGGCGGTCGGTGGCTGTGACGATTCCGGTCGCGGCGCCCACGGCACCGACCATCCGACCTGGAACCCCATCTGCGCGACGGAGACGCCGAAGACCTCTTCCAGGACCCGCTGGTACGCCGGTAGCGGACACGGCGGATCCTCACTCTCCCACCGGCGGACCTGCCGGACGGACAGTGACAGCACCTTACCAAGCGCGCGGGAGGCTTTCTCGAACTCCGCAGCGAATTCCGCCTGCGTCCAGTGCCGGGACAGCCGCAAGGCCTTCAAGGCCGTGTTGCCTGCCGGCTTCTTACCCGGGGAAGAGCCTGAATCCACCTGCATGGCTGAACCCTTCGGTCCATGCGCTTGGAGCGCCCGGCCCCGCGCCGACCGCAGCCCGGCTCGGCGGCGACCTGGTGGCCGGCCGTCGCAGAGGGCTGGTTCAGACGTTAGACCCGAACAAGCCTCCAATGGTAGTACAACCACCCGAAAGGACTATGGCGAATACCTGCGAAAACAGCGATCAGGCCGATCAGGGCTCTGCGATCTTGAGGATGCTCCGCCAAAAAATCTCCTTCTTCCACGCTCAGCGGCAGTGCGGTGCGACCCTGCCGCGCGAAAATGCCGTTCCGGGGCCGTGGCGACACGGACGGCGACGTCATGCGGCCAGACGGCCTATCGAGCCCTCTATAAGATCGTGCGAAGAATTCTCGGCCACTGGAAGGTTTATCCCGGGGCCGCGGTCTGAACCCCGTCAGGCCCACAGACCGCCTTCTTGAGTGAATCCGCCGATGCTCGTGCAACCGCGCGTGCATGTGCCGTGACGCGTTCGCCCCGTGCCGTTCATCGAAACGAGCTGAGAAGATTTCGCCTCGTTCGGCGGGAACACGGGAAGCCCGTGATCCGTTACACCCGTAACCCGGCATTGCCGCTGACGGCGCCAGCTGAGAGGCGGTGCGAGTAGCCGGGTGGGTCTTGGCAGGTGCGCGGGAACGTAGATGGAGGGGGTGAGCCGGAAAATGGCTCAGCAGACCACGGTACGAGGAGCCGTCGGACCGATACCGGTTCGCTCGTCGTCCGCCCGGACGGCGGCCCGGATTCCGCCGATCGCCGAGCTCAAGCTCGGCTGGCAGGAGCGCGGACTGTGCCAGTCCGGGGACGCGACGGTGTTCTTCGCCCCGGACTCGGAGCGGATCCGGGAGCGGGAGAAGCGGGAGGCGTCCGCCAAGCGGGTGTGCGACGACTGCCCGGTCCGCCAGCAGTGCCTGGAGCACGCGCTGGCGCTGCCGGAACAGTTCGGCATCTGGGGCGGACTGACGGAGTTGGAGCGGGCCGAGGAGTCCCGGCGCCGCCGCGGCGCCGCGACCGGTGCGCGCCCGGTGGTGGTGCCGATCCGGATCGGCACGCAGCGCGACCGGGGGTTCGCCGACGCGCAGGCGGCGGCCAGGGAGGGGACCGAAGTGGCGGCGTGAGCGCCGCTGGGATTCACCGCACGACGCGGCTTCACCGTACAACGCAGCTCTAACGCACAACACAGCTTTAACGCACAACACAGCTTTAACGCACAACGCAGCTTTACCGCACAGCACAGTTTTACCAGCACAGCGTTCGCCCGAACATGAGAGTGCAGCCTCTGGACGAACCAAGCGCCGGGTGGGCCGGGGAGGCCGCCCGGCGCTGGGTTTTTCCCGGCGTCTCCCACACCAGCTCGACAGGTCAGTATGCGCCGGTATGGGATATCGGCGCCGACATCTGAAAAATGCAAGCGCCCGCCAGCGAGAAATCAGCGCGAATCAGCTCACGGCGATCGCATAACAAGCGACCGCCGCCGCGGCCGCCACATTCAGCGAATCCACGCCGGCCGCCATGGGAATCCGCACCCGCAATTCCGCGGCCGCCATTGCCGGATCCGACAAACCGTCGCCCTCGGTCCCCAGCAGCAGCGCCACCTTGTCCTCCGGCCCGAAACGCAGGTCCCGCAGGTCGATCGCGGTCGGGCCCGGGGTCAGCGCGATCGTCCGGAAGCCGTGCTCGTCCAGCGTCGTGAGACCGCCGGGCCAGGAGTCCAGCCGGGCGTAGGGCAGCGCGAAGACCGTCCCCATCGACACCCGGACCGAGCGCCGGTACAGCGGGTCGGCGCAGCTCGGCGTCAGCACCGCCGCGTCCATCCCCAGCGCCGCCGCGCTGCGGAAGATCGCACCGAGGTTGGTGTGGTTGACGATGTCCTCCATCACCACGACGCGCCGCGCCTTCGCCAGCACCGCCCCGGCGTCCGGCACCGGTGTGCGCTGCATCGAGGCCAGGGCGCCGCGGTGGACGTGGAAGCCGGTCACCGCCTCCAGCAACGGTTCGCTGCCGACGTAGACCGGGGCGTCGACGTCGTCGATCAGCGGCCGCATCGCCTCGACCCACTTCGGCGACAGCAGCGTCGAGCGCATCGGGTAGCCGGCGGCCAGCGCGCGGCGGATCACCTTCTCGCCCTCGGCCAGGAACAAGCCCTCGGCGGGTTCGCGGACCTTGCGCAGCTCGACGTCGGTGAGGCCGGAGTAGTCGTGCAGGCGCGGGTCGGACGGGTCGGTGACTTCGATCAGGGTTCCCACGCCGCTAGATCTTGCCCTATCTGGAGCTCCTGCCGGGCAGCAGACCGTCGCGCAGCAGCGCCCAGACGTTGGCGAAGGACTCGTCGATGGCCGGCCGCACCCACTCCGCGCGCGCCGCCGGGTTGTGGAACTTGGCCATGGCGTCGAACACCGCGAGCGCCGTGGTCTTCGGGTCCGCCGCCGCTATCTCCCCGCGCGCCACGCCCTCGACGATCACCTTCGTCAGCTGTTCCACGACGAAGTCGATGTGCGCGACCACCGGCGTGCGCGCCTCTTCGGCGAGTTCGGCGAACGCCGCGAAGAACTCCGGGTCGTCCTGCGCCCGGGTCCATTTCGTCTCCGCCAGCGTCCACAGCAGCAGCCGCACGCGCTCGACGGTGTCCCCCGCGCCGTCGGCGATCTCCGCCAGCGCGGGGTGCATCCGTTCCAACCAGCGATCGACCACGGCGTCGCGCAGGTCGGCCTTGGTCGGGAAGTGCCGGTACACCGAGCCGTGGCTGACCCCGAGCGCCCGCGCGACGTCGACCACGCTGGTCTTGGCCGGGCCGAAGCGGCGCAGGGTCTCCTCCGCCGCCTCCAGAATGCGCTCAGGCGTCAGAGGTCCACTAATACTGGTGCTCACCGCTGCACTCTATTTCTCCGAGTCGAGGTGAGCCATCTGCTCGGCGACGTACCGGTCCCCGGCCGCCGCGCCGGCGGGCACCGCCTTCTCGATCTCGGCCAGGTCGTCGGCGGTCAACGTGACGCCGAGAGAGCCCAGCGACTCCTCAAGGCGGTTTCGAGTGCGGGCACCGACCAGCGGCACGATGTCCGTGCCCTGCGCCGCGACCCAGGCGATCGCGAGCTGTGCCACGCTGGCGTTCTTCTGCACGGCGAGCGCACGCAGCGTCTCGACCAGCGCCAGGTTGTGGTCCAGGTTCTCGCCCTGGAACCGCGGCGAGGCCGAGCGGAAGTCGCCCTCGGCCGAGCGGTCCTTGCTCCAGTGGCCGCTGATCAGGCCGCGGGACAGCACGCCATAGGCGGTGATCCCGATGCCCAGCTCGCGGGCGGTCGGCAGGATCGTGCCCTCGATGCCGCGGGAGATCAGCGAGTACTCGATCTGCAGGTCCGAGATCGGGTGCACGGCCGAGGCCCGGCGCAGCGTGTCCGCGCCGACCTCGGACAGGCCGATGTACCGGACGTAGCCGGCCTGCACCATCTCGGCCAGCCCGCCGACGGTCTCCTCGATCGGGACCTTCGGGTCCAGCCGGGCCGGGCGGTAGACGTCGACGTGGTCCACGCCGAGCCGGCGCAGCGAATACGACAGCGCCGTCTTCAGGGCGTTGGGGCTGGTGTCGTAACCGATGAAGGCTCCGGACGGGTCGCGCTGCGCGCCGAACTTCACGCTCAGCTGGTAGCGGTCGCGGTCCACGCCGCGCAGGGCGTCGGCCAGCAGGAGCTCGTTGTCGCCCATGCCGTAGAAGTCGCCGGTGTCGATCAGGGTGATCCCGGCGTCCAGCGCGGCGTGCACGGTGGCGATGGACTCGTCGCGGTCGGCCGGCCCGTAGAGGGCGGACATACCCATGGCCCCGAGGCCGAGGGGGAAGACCTGGGGGCCCTCGGCGCCGAGCCGGCGGGCGGTGAAGGGGTTGTCAGTCGTCGTCATGGCTCCACGATACGACTGACAGCTGACAGATTTCAAGTTTTGTCATTCATTGAGTTGTCAGCCGTGTCCGGCCGCGCTCGGTCAGGCGGCGCCGCCCACCGGACTCGCCGGGTCGGTCGGGCTCGCGGTGTCCCCCGGCGTGGCCGGGGCCTTCGCCGCCCTGGCCGGGACCGCCACGACGGTGGCCGTGATCGTGTCGCCCTGGAGCGGCCCGGCCACCGTCACGGTCATGCCGACCTGCAGGTCGGACGAGGTGAGCGGGTGCGCCTTGGTCCCGAACCGGGTCTTGGCGTCGTAGTCGACGGTGACCGCCTTGCCCTTGGCCTCCAGCCCGGAGAACGAGCCGGTCCCGAGCTGGGTGATCTTGATCCGGGCGAGTTTCGGGGCCTTGGCGTGCCGGCCGGTCGCGCCGGTCGTGGCCCCGGCGCCGGGCGCCTGGTTCGGGTCCTGGTTCGGGTCCTGGCTCGTGGCCGGCGCGGACGCCGCGGTCGTCGACGAGGACGAGCCCGACTGGAGCGCCGCGGTGGTGCCCCAGGCCGCCCCGCCGAGCACGATCACGCCGGCGGTGCCGAGCACGGCCAGCTTCAGCGGGCCGAGCCGGGTCAGACGCTGCTTGAAGCCCTGCCGTTGCGGCTGGGGAGCGCCGTAGGGCTGCTGCTCGAAGGGCTGCTGCGGCTGCTCATAACCCGGGATGTTGTATGGGTCCACCGGCTCGAACTGCCGGGTCTCGTCGATCGGGTCCTGATCCTGGCTCATAGCGGTATTACAACCGCGGGCGCATAAGCCGGTGGTCAATAAGCCCGATGTAAGGAAACGCTCGATTTCATCGGCGGCGGGTCATCGGGTGCGCCGTGACGACGCACCCGGGCCGCTCCGCTCAGGTGAGCGCGACGACCGGCCCCACCACGACGATCGCCGGCGGCCGGATCCCGGCCTCGGCGACCGCGGACTCGACCAGCGCGAGCGTGGTCTGCACCCGGCGCTCCCCGGGCATCGTGCCCTCCTGGATCACCGCGACCGGCGTCTGCGGGTCGCGGCCGTTGGCCAGCAGGGCGGCGGAGATCGCGCCTATCCGCTCGATGCCCATCAGGATCACCAGCGTGCCGGTCATCCGGCCCAGCGCGGCCCAGTCCACCAGGGACTTCGGGTGGTCCGGGGCGACGTGGCCGGAGACCACGGTGAACTCGTGCGCGACGCCGCGGTGCGTCACCGGGATCCCGGCCAGCGCCGGGACCGAGATCGAGCTGGTGATGCCGGGCACCACCGAGCACGGCACGCCGGCCTCGGCGCAGGCCAGCACCTCTTCGAAGCCGCGGCCGAAGACGAACGGGTCGCCGCCCTTGAGCCGGACCACGGACTTGCCGGCCTTCGCGCGGTCGATGAGGATCTCGTTGATCGCGTCCTGGGCCAGCGCGCGGCCGTAAGGGATCTTCGACGCGTCGATGATCTCCACGTCCGGCGCCAACTCGTCCAGCAGCCCGCGCGGCCCGAGCCGGTCGGCCACCACCACGTCGGCCTCGGCCAGCAGCCGGCGGCCGCGCACGGTGATCAGGTCCGGGTCGCCGGGCCCGCCGCCGACCAGCGCCACCCCCGGGGTGCGGCCGCGGTGGTGCGGGGCGGCCAGGGTGCCGTCGCGCAGGCCCTCCAGGACGCCGTCGCGGACGTCCACGGCCCGCCGGGGGTCGCCGCCGCCGATCACCGCGACGGTGACGCCGTCGTGCCGCCCGACGGCCGGGGTCCACGCCGTGGAGTCCTCGGCCGAGTCGGCCCGCGAGCAGAACACCCGGCCGGCCTCGGCCTCGCGCGCCACCGCGCCGTTCACCGCCGGATCGTTGGCGGCGGCCACGACGTACCAGGCCGCGGCGAGGTCGCCGTCCCGGTAGGGCCGCCGCTCCCAGACGATCTCGCCGCCGTCGGCCAGCGCCTCCACGGCCGGCGTCGCCTCGGGGGCGATCACCAGCACGTCGGCGCGGGCGTCCAGCAGCCCGAGCACCCGGCGCTGGGCCACCGGGCCGGCACCGACCACCACCACCGGCCGGCCGGCCAGCCGCAGCGCGGCGGGGTAGACAGAGGCGGGGTCGGTCATGGTGCTCATGTGTCGTGGGGTTCCTGTGTCGGTCGGTCGCGTGGAGCTCAGCTGGTCGGCGGGTCGCCTAGGCGGCGTTCTCGTCGTCCTCGTCCGCGCGCTCGGCGACGCCGGCCGACTCGAAGGTCGCCACGTCCCGCAGCGCGCGCACCGCCGCCTGCACCAACGGTAGAGCCAGCACGGCTCCGCTGCCCTCTCCCAACCGCAATTCGAGATCGATCAGCGGGACCACGCCCAGGGCCTCCAGCGCGAGCTGGTGTCCGGACTCCGCCGAGCGGTGTCCGGCGACCATGGCCGCGGTGGCGTCCGGGGCCAGGGCCTGGGCCACCAGCGCCGCGGCGCCGGCGATCACGCCGTCCAGGATCACCGGGATCCGCAGGCTCGCCGCGCCCAGGATGAAGCCGGCCAGCGCCGCGTGCTCCAGGCCGCCGACCGCGGCCAGCACGCCCAGCGGGTCCGCCGGGTCCGGCCGGTGCAGGTCCAGGGCCCGGCGCACGACGTCGACCTTGTGCGCGTAGGTCTGCTCGTCTATCCCGGTGCCGTACCCGGTGACCTGGGTCGGCGAGGCGCCGGTGAACGCGGCGATCAGCGCCGCGCTCGCGGTGGTGTTAGCGATGCCCATGTCGCCGGTCAGCAGCACCTTGTTGCCGGCCGCGACCAGGTCCCGCGCGGTCTCGACGCCGACCTCCAGCGCGGTCAGCGCCTCCTCGCGCGTCATCGCCGGTCCCTCGGCCAGGTCCGCGGTGCCGTAGCGGATCTTGCGCGGCACCAGCCCGGTCTGCTGCGGCAGGTCGGCGTTGACGCCGACGTCCACCACGCACACCTCGGCGCCGATCTGGTGCGCGAAGGCGTTGACCACGGCCCCGCCGGACAGGAAGTTGAGCACCATCTGCGCGGTGACCTCCTGCGGCCAGGGCGTGACTCCCTGCGCGTGCACGCCGTGGTCGGCGGCGAAGATCGCGACCGCCGCGGGCTCCGGAATCGGCGGCGGGAACACCCCGGCCAGCCCGGTGAGCTGGATGGAGACGTCCTCCAGGACGCCCAGCGACCCGGCCGGCTTGGTCATCACCTCCTGGCGGGCCACCGCGGCGTCGCGGGCGGCCTCATCCAGCGGGCCGATCGCGGCCAGGGTCTCCTCCAGCAGCGACACCGGGCTGCTGCCGGGCAGCGCGCGCCGGCCGTACTGCTCGTCGTGCACGGCCCAGGCCAGCGGCCGCCGCTTGGCCCAGCCGGCGCCGGAGAGCTCCGGCTCGCCCGGGAACTCGTGGACGAAGCCGACGCACAAGTACGCCACCACCGACAGGTGGTCCGGCAGGTCCAGGGTCCGGGTGAGCTCGCGCTCGTCGAAGAACGACACCCAGCCCACGCCCAGCCCCTCGGCCCGCGCGGCGAGCCACAGGTTCTCCACCGCCAGCGCGGCGCTGTACGGCGCCATCTGCGGCTGCGAGTGCCGGCCCAGCGTGTGCCGGCCGCCGCGGGTCGGGTCGCAGGTCACGACGATGTTGACCGGGGTGTCGAGGATGGCCTCGATCTTCAGGTCCTTGAACGCCTTCTGCCGGGCCTTGGGCAGCGAGGCGGAGTAGGCGTCGCGCTGGCGCGCCGCCAGGTCGTGCACGGCCTGCCGGGTCTCACGGCTGCGCAGCACGAGGAAGTCCCACGGCTGGGAGAAGCCGACGCTCGGCGCGGTGTGCGCGGCCTCCAGGACCCGGGTGAGGACCTCGTCCGGGATCGGGTCGGCGAGGAACGTGGAGCGCACGTCGCGGCGCTCGCGGATGACGCGGTGCACGGCGGCGAGTTCGGCGTCGTCGTACGGGGGGACGCGGGGGACGTCGTCGTAGGGCTCGCCGTCGGTGTCGTAGAGGTCGTCGTCGACGGCCTGGACCGGGGCCGGGACCGGAACCGGGCCTTGGACCTGGCCTTCGAACTCGGCGGCCTCGGCCTCGGCGGACTCCGGCCCGGCGGTGGCGGCCCACGGGACCAGCATCTCGGGCTCGGCGTCTACGTCGGCGTCCTCGTCCAGCGCCGCGTCCTCGACCGGCGCGATGGCCACGGTCGGGGTCGCGAACACCGGTCCGGGCTCCTCTCCCGCACCGCCGAACTCGACGCCCTCGGCCGGGTCGTCGAACACCGGCGGCGCCGGCTCGAAGCGCGGCGGGTCGAGGTGCGCGCCGAGCGGTGGCTCGGCCTGGGCCTCGGCGCCAAGACCGTAGTCGGGGCCGGTGTTGGGGGTCAGCGGACGGTCGCCGAAGGAGGGCATGCCGCCCTCCGGCGCGCCGAAGACCGGGGTCGGCGGCGCGGACTGGGCAGACGCTGCGGCTTCGGCGGCGGCGCCGAACACGGGCTCGTCGACAGGACTCGCACCGAACGACGGCTCGCCGCCCGGCCGGGCCCCGAACGACGGATCGTTGCCGGCCTGCGGCGCGAACGCCTGCGGGCCGCCGAACGTCGCCTGCGGGTCGATGCCCGCGGAGTGCGCGTCCTGCGCCGGGGGGAAGACGGGTTCGTCGGCGGCTGGCGGGAAGCCCTGCGGGCGCGAACCGAAGCTGGGCTCGGTACCGGGCTCCTCGGCCTCACCGAAGCTCGGAGCGGGCGGGAAGCCCTGGCGAGCGTCGAAGACCGGCTGGCCCGGCGGGAAGGGCGGGTGCCCGGACTCGGCACCGAAGCCTTGCGGCCCATCGAAAACAGCCTCGTCCGCACCGAAACCACCGACCGGCGGGAAGCCCTGGGTACCACCGGCGGGCGGGAACCCTTGCGGCGCGCCGAAACCGGCCTCCGCGCCCTCCGCGCCGAAGCCATGACCACCGAACGCGTCCTCGCCCTCGGCGCCGAAAGCGGGTGCGCCGGCCGACGGGAAGCCTTGCGGGGTACCGAATCCGGCGTTGTTCACCGGTGGGAAGCCCTGCTCGCCGAACGCTTGCTCTTCACCCTGCGGCAGGCCGAAGCCCTGCGGCGCAGGCGGGAAGCCCTGCTCGCCGAACGCTTGCTCGTCGCCCTGCGGCGCGCCGTAGCCCTGCGGTCCAGGCGCGAAACCCTGCTCGCCAAAGGCCTGCTCGTCGCCCTGGGGCGCGCCGTAGCCCTGCGGTCCGGCAAAGCCCTGCGGTCCGGGCGGGAAACCCTGCTCGCCGAATGCCTGCTCCTCGACCTGCGGTGCCGCGAATCCCTGCGGCCCTGGCGGGAAGCCCTGGGGCGTGCCGAAGCCGCCGGGTGCCTCGTCGGCGGGGAAGTCGGCGTTCTGCCCGTTTGGGTTGTTCGGGGAGCCGGGGTGCTGGCCGAAGGAGTCGTGGCCGGGGTCGTCGAGGACCGCCGGGATGATGTCCGTCGGCTGGTCGTAGGAGGCCGGGCCGCGCAGCGGGGCGCGCAGGTCGAAGCCGGGGCGCTCGGGGGCCTCCGGGGCGTCGAAGACGCTGATGTCGACCTGGCCTCGGGGGTCGCGGGGGTCGCGCAGGTCCCGCAGGTCGCGCGGATCGCGGTCGTCGCGCGGCAGGGCGGTGCGGTCGGCGGCCTCGTCGAAGTCGTTGCCGTCGGCCGGGGACGCCTGCTGCGGGACCACCGGGTCGCGGCGGAACACGTCGAACTGCTGGGCCTGGCGCAGCGCCTCGGCGCCGCGGGCGCCCGGGGAGCGGCGGGGCGTGGGGCCCGAGTCGGCGTTGGAGTCGCGCTGCTGGGGCACGCCGAAGCCGCCCCGGTTCTCAGAACCCTGATTCCGGGGGCCGGGCTGCGGGCCGCGGCCGGGCGGCGGCTGCATCGAGGGCATCATCGGACGCTGAGGACGGCCGGGGTCGCCCTGGCCGCGCGCGCCGTCGACCGGACCGCGCGGGCCGGCCGGCGGCTGGTCGCGGAACACCGATCCGGGCGGCGCCGCGGGCCCGCCCGGCGCACCGGCCGGACGCGGACGGATCGGACGCGTCGGACGATTCGCCGAATCCGGACCCTGCGGTCCGCCGGGACCACCGGGTCCGCCAGTACCGCCAGGACCGCCGGAAACGCCACCGGGTCCGCCAGGACCGCCACCCCCGCGCCGACCACCCTGCTCCGGTCCGCCGAACGCGCCGCGCGGTTCCTGACCGTCGCGCATCCGCATGCCGCTTCCGGGCGCACCAAGACCACCAGGTCCACCGGGCCCACCGGGTCCGGCCGGACCACCGGGCCCGCCCTGGCCGCCACCGCGACCGCCGCCGGGGCCCCCGGGCCCACCGGGCCCGCCAGGCCCGTTAAGCCCACCCGGTCCCGCGGAACCGTTACGCGGCCCCGGGAAATCGCCGGCACCGTCGTCGTCGAACACCAGCCTGCTGAACTCGGTGGTCGGCGCGTTGTCGTCGTAGGGCCCGGCGCCGGGAGGGAATTCGCCCTCGAACGGCGGCCTCCCGGAGCCATCACGGCCGAAATCGTCGGCACCGGTCACCGTGGGTTCCTCGATCCTGTCGTTCCATACCATGGTTCGTATCCCGCTCCCGTTTCCCCGTGTCCCCCTTGTCAGCGGGGGTTTGCGTTCGCGTGGGCGCTGCCAAGTATTGCTTGTGAACGGCCGCGCGCGGCCCGGAAGAGCATACGCAGCCCCTGATCGGGTTGACTAAAAAGCCCGGTCCGTCACCCAAGCTCACCCCAAAGAACGAATACCGGCGCCGCCGGGGCCAAGCGGAGCGCGTCCCCCGGCCGGGGGGCCAGACGCGAGGCCTGCAACTGCACGCCGTCCACCCGGCGATCGCCCAGCTGCAGCGCCTGCCGGATGGCCGGCAGCCGGTCCAGGGCGGTGACCGCGGTGACGACGGTGCGCGCGCCGGTGGTGGCGCAGGCGCGCACGATGTCGGCGCGCTCGGTGCCCACGAAGACCGCGTCCGGCCGGGGCAGCGTGGCCAGCGCGGTCGGCGCCGGTCCGCTGACCACCTCGACGTCCACGCCGTGCATCACCGCGTTCAGCGATATCCGCTCGCAGGCGTCCGGATCGCGGTCCACCGCGATCACCGCGGCGCCCAGCCGCGCGCACTCCACGGCCAGCGCCCCGGCCCCGGCCGCGACCTCCCAGATCATCGCGCCCAGCCGCGGGGCCAGCCGCGCCAATATCAAGGCCCTTACTTCGGCGGGGAGCACCTGCGGGCCGCGGGCCACGAACGCGTTGTCCGGCACCGCCCAGCCCGACGAGGGCCCGGCCCACGCCGACACCCAGCCCGCGCCCCAGCGCGGGTCGTGCGGCGAGTCCGGGCTCAGCCGGTCCTCGTCCAGCACCAGGATCGCGTCGGCGGCGCCCCAGACCACGCGGCCGGCCGCCTCGGTCGGCGAGAGCCGCTCGATGCGCTCGTCGGCCTCGCCGAGGTGCTGGGCCACGATGAAGACCCGCTCGGCCCCGCGCAGGGCCGCCGCGACCCGGTTCGGCGTGAACTCCGGGGAGGCCACGATGGCCACCTTCGGGTGCGCGCGGGCGGTGTTGGCGGCGCGCCGCAGCGAGCGGTCGTCGGTCACGCAGACCACGACCGCGTCGTCCCACGGCATCCCGAGCCGGCCCAGCGTCGCGGCCACCGGGCCGGGCGCCGGGTAGCCGACGACTTCGAAGCCTGATTCCCGCAGATCGCGCAGCACCCCGAAGAACCCGGGGTCGCCGGCCGTCACCACGACGGCCGGACCGGCCTTGGGATCGCCCAGGTGCGCGGTGAGGCGGGCGTAGGCCAGGCGGTTGTCATCGCCCAGCAGGATCCGCCGCACGTGCTCGGGCACCCCGATGCCGTCGAGATGGCGCGCGACGCCCACGACCAGTTCGGAGGATTCCAGCACCCGGCGGACCACCGGCCCCGGCAGCGATCCGTCGTAGCCGACGACCGCGACGGCCGCCGCGGCCTGGGCTATCGCCGGCCCCGCAGCCCCGTGCCGGCCGGCGGTCACGCCGGACCCTCGGCCGACACAACAGGCACGGCGGAGCTGGGGACGCGCCGTGGATCGGCCATGGAGTGGTCCTCCGCATTACGACTGTAGGAACGTCAACGCACACTAACACCGCCTGTTCCACAAGTGAGGCGGCGAATCCGGCGAATCGGGGCGAATCAGGGGAGCGAACATCCCCGTTCGGCCGTGGCGCGGATCTCATCTCGCGCCGGCCCCCGCGCCGGGACCGGTGGCGCACGTGCAAAGGCACGTGCATCAGTGAGCCATGGTCACCTGCTGGACACCCTCGGCGATGAAGGGGTCGCCGGCCCTGGCGAAGCCGAAGCGCTCGGCCCACGGCTCCAGGGCGGTCGGGACGTCGATCAGCAGCCTGCGCTCGCCGGCCATCTTCACCGCGTAGTCCAGCAGCCGTCCGGCGATGCCGCGGCCGCGCGCGCCGAAGCGGGTGGCGAGGCGTTCTATCCGCAGGGTGTCGTCGGACTCCTGAACCACGCGCAGGGCGGCCAGCACGTCTCCGTCGCGCTCGGCCCACAGGTGCACGCTGGACGGCTCGGTGTCCCGGCCGTCGATGTCCAGGTGCGAGCTGCCCCACTCGACGATGAAGACCTCCTGCCGCAGCCGCAGCAGGGCATAGATGGTCGGCGCGTCGAGATCCTCGATGTGCGCGTAGCGGTAGGAGACCTTGCCCAAGACGAATCTCCGAAACGGGCCTGCCGGCGCCGGAGCACCGGATGGAGTGGTGACGCGGCGAGCCGCCGCGCCGTTGGTGCCGTTCTGTATCGGTCTTTGAAGATCTGTATCGGTCTTTGAAGACTTGTGTCGATCCTGTTCGCGATCCCCGGTGGTCCCGCCCCCGAACTGTCAGACCCGTGACCCCCGTCACGGGCAGAATACTGACCCAGGTGCACGGACGCCATGCACGTGCGGCACGCCGCCGGTACCGCCTCCAGCATAGGTAGTATCAGCTGGATACACTGCCAATTCGGTGAAGATCACCTATGCGTCGAAGTGCGGCCTGTTGTGTGGTTATGCATCAGTGCCGAACCAGTGCCGAACCAGTTCAGAGCACCATCGATCCGATGGCGACCAGTCCCACCACGATGATCAGGCCCCTGAGCACCCGCGGCGGCAGCCGCCGGCCCACGCTCGCCCCGATCTTCCCGCCGACCAGCGCGCCGACCGCGATCGCCAGGGCCGCGCCCCAGCGCACCGACGGATGCTGGGAGCCGCCGAGACCGAGCGCGCCGACCGTGATGAACACCACCGCCGCGATCGCGTTCACCACACAGGCCAGGACGTTCTTCACGCCGTTGAGCACCTGCAGGCGGTCGCCGTAGGTCAGGCCGAGAATCGCCATCAGCAGCACGCCCTGCGCGGCGCCGAAGTAGCCGCCGTACATGCCGCTGCCGAACACGGCCAGCAGGACGCCCCAGCCCTGGGGGACGCCTTCCGCCACGCCCGCGCTCTCCCGCGCCGCCCGACGCGCCGCGATCCGCTTCGCCAGCCTCGGCTGCACGATGATCAGCACCAACGCGAGTGCGATCAGCGCGGGCACGATCGCCTTGAACGCTTTGGCGGGCAGCAGGAACAGCAGCAGCGCGCCGATCGAGGCGCCGAGCAGGGAGGCGAGCACCAGGCGCGTCAGGCGGCGTCCGCCGACGGCCCGGAACTCCGCGATCTCCGCGCGGTAGCCGTGGATTCCGGACAGCGAACCGGGCACCAAACCGACGGTATTGGTGACGTTCGCGACGACCGGGGTGTAACCGAAGGCGAGCAGGGTTGGGAAGGTCACGAGAGTGCCGGAGCCGACGACCGTGTTGATCGTGCCGGCCGCCATGCCCACGCCCAGCAGCGCCGCCACCTCGCCGATGCCCACCGCTGCCTCCTTCGCGCCTGGCCGACACTCTCTGGCCGACCCGGCTTGGCCGACCCGCTCCGGCCGACCCCGCTCCGGCCGGTGATCGAGCGTAGCGGGGAAAGATCGGTTGGCTACGCGCCGTCCAGTAGTTAGGATCGCTAATCGTGCACCGGTTGTTCCCGGTCACCCCGCCGCCGGGATCCTGAAGCGGGGTCGACCTGATCTCTAGGAACCGCCGGTCGGCGTGTTGAGCCGACCGGTGTGAGTGGCACGTCCCCGCTTCCCGCGACTGATTCCTGTTTTCCTTCGTCGCAGGAGCGATCCCTTGATCTACCTTGTCTTTTCCGGCGTGCTCTGGGGCAGCGGCGGTCTCACCGGCCGGCTGCTCGCGCTGCACGCGCACCTGTCTCCCGCTGCCGTGGCCGGCTACCGGCTGTCGATCGGCGGCGCGCTGCTCGTGCTGTTCGCGGCCGCCACTGGAGGCCGTCGGCTGCCGAGTGCCGGAGCGAGCCGCTCCGGAGGCGGCCGCTCCGGAGGCGGCCGCTCCGGAGGCGGCCGTTCCGGAGGCGGCCGTTCCGGACTCGTCCGGGGCCGGGCGGCCTGGATCCGCGTCGGCGTTCTCGGCGCGCTGTCCGCGGGCTTCCAGGCGTGCTACTTCGCGGCGGCCGCGCTGACCGACGTCAGCCTGGCCACACTCCTCACCATCGGCGCCGCCCCGGTGCTGGTCGTCGCCTTCGAGCAGGCGACCGGCCGGCGGCGGCTGGACGTCCGGGTCGCAGGCACGGTCTCGCTGGCGGTGGCCGGCCTCGGCCTGCTGGTCGGCGAACCGCCGCACGGCATCACGACGGCGCATCTCGCCCTCGGTGCGTTGTGCGCGATCGCCAGCGCTGGCGGGTTCTCGGCGATCAGCCTGCTCGGCAAGGACCCGGTCGCGGGCCTGGACGAGATCACGATGACCGGCTACAGCTTCACCCTCGGCGGCCTGGTACTGCTCGGCACCGCGGAAATCACCACCGGCGCCGGATTCACGCCACGCCCCGCCGCGATCGGCCTCCTGGTGCTCTTCGGCCTCGTCCCGACCGCCATCGCCTACGGCTGCTACTTCATCGGCCTGCGCGAGGCGGCGGCGAGCACCGGCACCGTCACGGCGCTGCTGGAGCCGCTGACCGGGACGGTGCTGGCGGTGGCGGTGCTTGGGGACCGGGTCACGGTGATCGGGATGGTTGGTGCGGCGCTGCTTGGGGTGTCGGTCGGGGCTGAGACGTGGCGGGGGCGGACGGGGGCGGGTGGTTAGGGGTGGCGAGCGGGTGGTTGGGGGCGGGTTAGGGGCGGGCGTGCGATGTGCGGGGCTGCCGATTCAGATTGCGGAGGTGGCCCCGCGCTTGCTTATATGTGCGGCTGACCTTTAGTGGTAAAGGCGATTTTTACGGCTTCGCGCAGGGGTTGATGGCCTCGCAGGGGGACGCAGTTCGGTTGTGCGACTCGTTTCGCGCTGGCGGCCGGCGGTTGTGGCGAACACGACCACGCGGCGGTTCAGGTATCTGTGGCGGTGCGTTGGCGGCTGGCGGTGTTCGTGTGCACGATCGCGCGCCGGTCCGAGTCACTGCGCATGCGTTGCGTAGGCGGCAATCGTTGGGCGTGGTGGGCACCTTGAGGCCTCCGGCGGGCGCTCTACAGCGAGGGGGCGACCCGCGCGACCTGCTGTTTGGCGGCGGCCCGCGACTGCTCGGCTTTCTTTACGCTCGTGGTGCGCCGCGCTGTCTGCTGGCGGTGTTGCTT
This sequence comes from Catenulispora sp. GAS73, assembly GCF_041262085.1. Taxonomy (NCBI): domain Bacteria; kingdom Bacillati; phylum Actinomycetota; class Actinomycetes; order Catenulisporales; family Catenulisporaceae; genus Catenulispora; species Catenulispora sp. GAS73. The sequence continues at coordinate 250,383 of NZ_JBGCCM010000006.1, read as the reverse complement.
ATGGTCGCCGAGGTTCTGTGCCCCTCGCCGCGTCGTCGCCGTAAACGGAACCTGGCCGGTCCGGTGGTGTAAAGCCGGATCACACCTGCTGTGGTCCGGTTTCGTCCGGCTTGACACCACCGGACCGGCCAGGTTGGCAGAGCCCGCCGACGCGGCGAGGGGCACAGAACCAACACCCCGCATGGTCCGGTCGGACACGACGAACCACGGGGCCGGCCCGCGCTAGCCTGTCGCCGGGGGGGCGCCACGCGCGGCGAACCGCAGAAAAGCGCGGGGCCGGTCATCAGACCGGCCCCGCGCCTCTCAGCTACCTCAGTCCTCGTCCTCCTGGTTGAAGAACACGTCGTCCGCCGGGCTCGATGTCCCCCGCTGGCGCGGGGGGCGGTCCTGGCGCGGCGCCGGGTTCTTCGGGGGCGCGTCGGTGGGCGGGGTCAGGGCGTTGCCGTTGGCGGCTACCGGTTCCGCGGCCGGCATGCCGGGCATGGTCTGCGCCTGGCCGAAGCGGCCTAGGGCGCCGCCGACGTTCTCCAGGGCCTTGCCGAATTCGCTGGGGATGATCCAGAGCTTGTTGCTGTCGCCGGAGGCGATCTTGGGTAGCTGCTGGAGGTACTGGTAGGCCATCACCTGGTTGTCGGCGTTGCCCTCGTGGATGGCGTCGAAGACCTTGCGGATCGCCGCCGCCTCGCCCTCGGCCTGGAGGGCGCGGGCCTTGGCCTCGCCTTCGGCGCGGAGGACCGCGGCCTGCTTCTCGCCTTCGGCGGTGAGGATCTGCGACTGCTTGAAGCCCTCGGCCGACAGGATCGCGGCGCGGCGGTCGCGGTCGGCGCGCATCTGCTTCTCCATCGAGTCCTGGATTGAGGCCGGCGGCTCGACCGCCTTCAGCTCGACCCGGGAGACGCGGATGCCCCAGTTGCCGGTCACCTGGTCCAGGACGCCGCGGAGCTCGTTGTTGATGTAGTCGCGGCTGGTCAGGGTGCGCTCCAGGTCCATGCCGCCGACGATGTTGCGGAGTGTGGTGACCGTCAGCTGTTCTATCGCCTGGATGTAGTTGGTGATCTGGTAGACCGCCGCTCGGGCGTCGGTGACCTGGAAGTAGATGACGGTGTCGATCGAGACCGTCAGGTTGTCCTGGGTGATCACCGGCTGCGGGGGGAACGGCACGACCTGCTCACGCACGTCGATGATGGCGCGCACCCGGTCCACCACCGGCATCAGGATCCGCAGGCCGGGCGTCAGCGTGCGGGTGTAGCGGCCGAAGCGCTCGATGACGGCGACGGTCCCCTGCCCGACTATGCGCACGGACTGGAACAAGCTCGCCGCGATGACCGCGGCGATCACGACGAGGACGACGATCGTGGCGACCATGTCGACTCCTCCTCCATAACAACATCGATGTCCGGCAGGCGGGGAGCGGCGAGCACCCCCGGTGACAGTGCTCGATCTTAGGCCCGGGAAGGCATGACGCACACACAGTTCGGTCGAGCTCCGTCGAGAACAGTCCTGCCCGCGTATAGGTACGCGGAATCCCAGGCGCCGCTTAGAGAACGAGCGCGGTCGCCCCTTCGATCTGCGCGACGTCGACGCGATCTCCGACCTCGTATTCAGTCTGCCCGTCGTAGGCGCGGGCACTCCAGATCTCGCCGGATATCCGCACCCGGCCGTCGTGCGCGTCGACCTTCTCGACGACGACGGCTTCGCGGCCGATCAGCGTGTCGGTGCCCTGGCGGTGCTCGGGCCCGCCGTGCAGCCGCTTCATCGCGGTGGGGCGGGCGAAGACCAGCGTGGCGATGGAGACCGCGCCGAAGGCCGCGAACTGCACGACCACGTTCCCGCCGGCTCCGGCGGCGATCGCGGCGGCCGCCGCCCCGATCCCGAGCATCACGAACACCAAGGTGGTCGTGGTCAGCTCCAAGAGGATCAGTACGGCCGCAACGATCGCCCACACCATCGCGTGCATGGACCCCATGCTACGGAAGCCGAAGCGGCTATCAAACCCCTGTCAGAGGGCGCGAGCGTGGCGAACGTTCAGACCGCGCGCGCGTACCAGCGGTCGCCGGAGGGGGTCTGGTAGCGCTCCACGCTCAGCGGCAAACCGAAGGTAGTGGTCAGGTTCTCCGAGGTGAGCGAGGTCTCGATCGGCCCGGCCGCCACCACCGCGCCGGCGCGCACCAGCAGGATGTGCGAGAAGCCCGGCGGAATCTCCTCGACGTGGTGCGTGACCAGAATCGTGACCGGCGCGTACGGGTCCGCGGCCAGCCGGGACAGCCGGCGCACCAGGTCCTCGCGGCCGCCGAGGTCCAGGCCCGCGGCCGGCTCGTCGAGCAGCAGCAGCTCCGGGTCGGCCATCAGCGCGCGGGCGATCAGGGCGCGCTTGCGCTCGCCCTCGGACAGCGTGCCGAAGGTGCGCTTGCCGAACTCGGCCATGCCCCACCAGGCGAGCAGGTCGTCGGCGCGCTGGGCGTCGGCCTCGTCGTACTTCTCGCGCCAGCGGCCGACCATGCCGTAGGAGGCGGTCATCACCACGTCGCGCACCGTCTCGCCGCGCGGCAGGCGCTCGGAGACGGCGGCCGAGGAGTAGCCGATGCGCGGACGGAGCTCGAAGACGTCGACCGCGCCCATCCGCTCACCGAGGACGCCCACCGTGCCGGCGGTCGGGAACATCGAGGTGGCCGCGATGTTCAGCACCGTGGTCTTGCCGGCGCCGTTCGGCCCGAGCACCACCCAGCGCTCGCCCTCGCCGACGGTCCAGTTCACGGCGTCCAGCAGCTTGCGGCCCTCGCGGACCACGGATACGTCCACCAACTGGAGAACACTGTCGAGGTCGAGGACGCTGTCGGGGTCGACGGACAGGGCATCGGTGGTCATGTTCGGCACCAGTTTCCTCACGCTGCAGGCCTCGATCTTCGCGCGCCTAGCTTAGGCCACCGACGTGTCCGCTCCGGGCCCGCGGTCGGCCCGCGGCATGTGCGCCGGATCACCGCGTGGGCGCCGCGACGTACCCTGGTGGTCATGCTGAGCGAACACCGGTCTGGGCGCCTCGTCGCGTGGGGGAACGCGTGGCTGTCCGGGCACACCAGCCTGGACTCGGCCGCCGAACAGGTCCGGGCGGACGGCGACGAGCCGCACCGGGTGGCCGGCGTGCCCGGCGAGGACGCCGAGGTGAGCTGGACCGTCGCGCTGGGCCGGCTGCGCGCCGCCGGCGTCACGGGCTTGCGGCTCGCGCTGCCCCGGCCCGGCGACCCGCTGGGCTTGAAGGGGCCGGCGGCCTTCAACCAGGCGGCGATCGAAGTCGGCGAGGCGGTGCTGACCGACGGGCCGGCGCTGGGCATCGTGCCGTCGGTGGCCGGCTACGGCCCGGACGGCGACCGCGGGCACGCGGTGCGCTGGACGGTGTCGCCGGTGGAGAGCGGCGCGGCCCCGGTGCCGACGCTGTCAGAGGCCGAACGCGAGCTGAACGCGGCACTGCGCGAGGCGGCCGAGGAGCTGGCCCGGCTCGACGTGGCGCGCTGGCGCCCGGAGCTGGCCGAGTCGCTGGCCGCGATCCGCGGCCACGGCCGCGCGCCGGAGGCGGTGCTGGCGCCGGGCTATCCGCCGCGCGCCGTCAAGGTCCTGACCCAGGCGCAGCGCCTGGCGGCGATCGCGGACCTGGCCAAGCAGGACGAGGGCGGCAGCGTCACGGCGCTGGAGTCGCGGCTGCGGGCCTCGGCGCTGGTCGGCCTGGAGCGGGTGACGCGGCGGGCGCAGCTCGCGGCGTACCACTCGATCCTGGAGCCCGGCGGCCACTGATCGCCGGCTCAGCCCATGGTCATCGCGGCGAACTCCATCGCCACCCCGATGGCCAGCACCACCAGCGCCCCGAGCAGGTCCACCCAGTCGCGCAGCCTCAGGTCGAAGCGCGAGACCAGGATCCGCTCCGGCCGCAGCGGGTCGTACCAGAGCCGCACCTGCGCCCCGGTCGCCATACTCTGACGCTGATGCGGCCGGTAGCCGTAGGCGCGGGTGACCACCGGCGGCCCGGTCGGCGCGAAGTAGCGGACCCGCGGCGCGTTGCGCACCGCCCCTGAGGCGTCACAGGACACGACCATCCCGATCACCTCGCCCCGGGTCGGCACCCCGACCAGCCGGAGCCGCAGCCGCGCGAGTCTGCGGGCGCAGACGGACAGCCAGAGCACCCCGCCCCCGGTCCAGAACAACCCGGACGCGGCGAGGAACCCGGCGACGAAGGACAGGTCGTCCGCGGCCATGATTCCATGCTAGGTCTGTCACCCCGGGGTGAACCTGTTGAGAGACCAGACATCACCCGTATGGGATACCGGACCGCCCACCACCCGGACACTCCTCGGCCGTTCCGACACCGGCGGGTACCGTGGATCACACCATGAACACCGCGCTCGCCCTGCCGCCGCCTGCCGCAACCGTCCTGGTCACCGTGTACGGCGCCGACCGTCCCGGGGTCACCGCGAGCCTGTTCGCCGCGCTGGAACCGTTCGACGTCCCGGTCGTGGACGTGGAACAGGTGGTGGTGCGCGGACGCCTGGTGCTGGCCGTCCTGGTCGGCGCGCCGACGGGGTCCGACGGCCCCACCGCGCTGCGGCTGGCCCTGCACAAGTGGGCCGCCGCGGAGAAGCTGGACGTCGAGGTGGTCACCGGCCTCGGCGACAACCGCAAGCGCCGCGAGGGCCGCACCCACGTGACCGTCCTGGGCGCCCCGCTGAAGGCGGCCGCGATGGAGGCGCTGGCGCACGAGATCGCCGAGTGCCGCGGCAACATCGACCGCATCGTGCGGCTGGCCAAGTACCCGGTGACCGCGATCGAGCTGGACGTCTCCGGCGCCGACCCCGACCTGCTGCGCGAGCGGCTCGCTCGGGTCGCCGCCGAGCAGCACGCGGACATCGCGGTGCAGCCGGCCGGCTTGAGCCGGCGCGCCAAGCGGCTGGTGGTGATGGACGTCGACTCCACGCTCATCGAGGGCGAGGTCATCGAGGAGCTGGCGGCCCGCGCCGGATGCCTGGACGCGGTCGCCGGGATCACGCAGCGGGCGATGCGCGGGGAACTGGACTTCGCCGGGTCGCTGCGCGAGCGCGTGGCCCTGCTCGAAGGGCTCGACGCCGGCGCGCTGGAGGACGTGCGCGCCTCGGTCCGGCTGATGCCCGGCGCCCGCACGCTGGTCCGCACGCTGAAGCGGCTGGGCTATCTGGTCGGCATCGTCTCCGGCGGGTTCACGCACGTCACCGACTCGCTGCGGGACGAGCTCGGCCTGGACTTCGCGCTGGCCAACACCCTGGAGATCGGCGCCGACGGCCGGCTGACCGGCCGGGTGGTCGGGGCGATCGTGGACCGCGCGGGCAAGGCCGCGGCGCTGCGGGAGTTCGCGGCGTCGGCCGGGATCCCGGTGACCGACACCGTGGCGATCGGCGACGGGGCCAACGACCTGGACATGCTGGCCGCCGCCGGGCTCGGGGTGGCGTTCAACGCCAAGCCGGTGGTGCGGGAGCAGGCGGACACGGCGGTGAACGTGCCGTTCCTGGACACGATCCTGTATCTGCTGGGGATCACCCGCGAGGAGGTCGAGGTCGCGGACGCTTCGGAGGAGGCGATAGAGACCGCGCCTTCGGAGGCGGTTTCCGCGTCGGGCTCGGCGTCGGGCTCGGCATCGGCGTCAGCGTCGGCCCGGGTGCAGCCGGCGGCCTGAGCGCACTCAGCCGCGCGGGGACTCCACCGCCACGATCGACGCCCCGGCCGGGTCCAGCGCGGCCCAGGCGCCGTCGAACTCCAGCACGGTCAGCGTGTTGGTCGGGTAGCCGGCGTGGGCCTTCATGACCAGCTCCGGGTTCGCGTCGTCGGCGAGCGCCAGCGCTAGGTACTGGGTCCCGGGGTTGTGCGAGACGATCATCAGGGTGCCGATGCCCTCGGGCGTCTGGCGGATCACTTCCAGCATCTCGCCCGCCGAGGCGGCGTAGAGGTCGTCCCGCAGAAGCACTTCCGGGCTGACCGGGAACGCCTCCGCCGCGAGCTCGTAGGTCTGCTGCGTGCGCAGGGCGGTCGAGACCGCTGCTCGGTCCGGGACGCGGCCGTGCTCCACCAGCCACGCGCCGGTGCGCGGCGCGTCGCAGCGGCCGCGCGCGGTGAGCGGACGGTCGTGGTCGGCGACGCCGTCGGGCCAGTCGGATTTGGCGTGCCGGAGCAGGATGAGGGTGTGCCGCATCAGCCGTTGGCCAGGCCCCAGAAGGACAAGATCACCAGGATCACCATGATCAGAGCGATCAGGCCCAGGAGCCGGTACATGCTGGCCGCGCCGGAGCCGCGCCGGGCCTCGCGCCACTCGCGCGGCGGCCACTCGGCCTCAGCCGGCGTCTCGGGCACGAGGATCTCGGGACCGGAGACCATGGGCTCGTCACTTGCTGCCGTCATGCTGCCCAGTGTCGCATCGTTGTCCGGGCCGGCGCCTGCGGGGTCCCCGTCGTGGCGCGGTTCGTCCCCGCTTCGCTGCTTCAGCTCAGGCGCTGCTTCGGCTCGACCTCGTCGGCCAGCTGCTCCAGCACCGGCACTGCGGCCTGCAGCGCCTCCAGCTGCGCGCCGGTCAGCCGCTCCATGCCCTGCACGAGCGCCGCGGTCCGCTGCTTGCGCACCTTCGTGATCAGCGCCTCGCCGCCGGGCGTCAGGGTGACCATGAAGGAGCGGCCGTCCTCCGGGTCCGGCTCGCGCTGCACCCAGCCGGCCGCGACCAGGCCGCTGAGCGTGCGGGTCATCGACGGCGCGGCCACCTTCTCGCGCTGCGCCAGGTCCCCGATCCGGATCGGGCCCCACTTCTCGATCACGAAGAGCGCGGACAGCTGGGCGAAGCTCGCCTCGGACTGGCGCTGCAGCAGCTGCCTGTTCAGACGCCCCAGCGCCACCCGCAGGCGGGCGGCTACCTCGGTGTCGGGCTGGGTCGGCGAAGAGTTCATCGGGTCCTTCACAGGAGCGCGGGACTGAGCCGGCGACGTCGGATGGGTGTCGGTGCGGTGAGGCGGAAGTGGGGCACAGTGAAACACATTGCCCGACTCACAATCTACCGACCCCCGGCGTCCCAGGCCGGTCCCACGCCGCGGGTCCCACGTGGGACCCGACTCGACCCGGCGCGGGACCCGGCCTCAGACGGTCGCCGCCGCGCTCTGTCCGGCGGCCGTCTCCTCTTCCTCTTCCTCCCGCTTCGCCTTCCCGGGCAGCGCCGAGGCCACCGCCCCGATCACCGCCATCGCGATGGCGAGCCAGAACACGACCATCAGGCCGTCGTGGAAGGGGCCGGAGATGAGGTGGGGGAAGAACTCCCGGCCGGTCAGGGTCTGCGCGTTGGCGGCGGGCAAGGCGTGCAGCGTCGAGGGGCCGAGGAGTTGCTGCATGGGGTTGTAGCCGAGGAACGCGGCGAACAGGGTCGCCACCGGTGGCAGGTGCGAGATCTGCGTCGCGGTCCCGGCCGGCACCCCCTGCGCGGTCAGGCCGCTGGACAGGGTGTGTGGCAGCGAACTGGACAGTCCGGCGACCATGAGCGAGAAGAAGATGCCCATGGACAGCACCATGCCGGCGTTCATGAACGTCGCCCGCGCCCCGGAGGCCGCCCCGCGCATCCGCGTCGGCACGCTGGACATGATCAGCGACGTGTTCGGCGCGGAGAACAGGCCGCCGCCGATGCCGTTGAGGAATATGAGCAGGGCGAACACCCAGTAGGAGAAGTCCGTGGGGATCAGCAGCAGGCCGGCGAACGAGACCGCCATCGCCACCAGACCCCCGGCGGCGAACACCCGCGGCCCGAACTTGTCGGACAGGTGCCCGGCGATCGGCCCGGCGGCGAGGAAGCCGAGCGTCAGCGGGATCATGTAGATGCCCGCCCACAGCGGCGTGTCCTTGTAGTCGTAGCCGTGCAGCGGCAGCCAGATGCCCTGCAGCCAGATGATCAGCATGAACTGCAGGCCGCCGCGCGCGATGGCGCCGAGCAGGTTGGCGAGGTTGCCGGTACTGAAGTCGCGGTTCTTGAACAACGTCATCGGCAGCATCGGATCGGAGATCTTGGCCTCGATGACGCAGAACACGACGATCAGGGCGACGCCGCCGATCAGCCCGGCGTCGACCCAGGGGTTGGTCCAGCCCTGGGTGTGGCCGCCGTAGGGCTGGATGCCGTAGGTGATGCCGGCGAGCAGCGAGGTCAGGCCCGCGGCGAAGGTGAGGTTGCCCCACCAGTCGATGCGGGCCTTTTGTCGGACGCCGGTGTCGTGCAGCGACTTGTAGGCCCAGACGGTGCCGATCAGGCCGATGGGCACGTTCACCCAGAACACGGTGCGCCAGTTCCACTCCGACAGCGCACCACCGAGCACCAGGCCGATGAACGAGCCGGCGATCGCGGCGACGATGTTGATGCCCAGCGCCATGCCGCGCTGCGCCGCCGGGAACGCGTCGGTGATGATCGCCGCCGAGTTCGCCATCAGCATCGCCCCACCGATGGCCTGGAAGACCCGCCACCCGATGAGCCACAACGCCCCGGCCGCACCATGGAACGGGTCGAGCGACAACGCGATCGAGCAGACGGTGAAGACCAGGAACCCGGAGTTGTAGATCTTCACCCGCCCGAACATGTCCCCGAGCCGCCCCAGCGCCACCACGAACACAGCGGTGACGAGCATGTAGCCCATCAGCATCCACAGCAGGTAACTGACGTTCGACGGCTGCAGCGGATCAAGCTTGATGCCGTTGAAGATCGCAGGCAGCGAGATCAGGACTATGGAGGAGTTGATGGTCGCGATCAGCATGCCCAACGTGGTGTTGGACAGCGCCACCCACTTGTAGTGCGGATGGTCGGGCCCGCGCACGGCCTTCCCAGTCGCGCTGGAAGCTTGTGTCGCAGTCATACCGCCCCGCCCTTTTGTCATTTACATAGTTTAGGCACGCTAAGTTTATGGGTAGACAGGATGGCTGGCAAGAGAGGTCTGACGACTAGCGGTGCGGATGAGGCGCGCGGTGGGGCGGGGCCGGCGGCAGGCTGGGCCGAACCTCGCTCGGGCGAGGGCCGCGACAACGTGGGACTCGGCCCCTCTGATGTGCGAACTCGGCGGCTCGGCAACTTGGCGACGGCACGGTAGCGAATCCCATCGCGCACAGCACAGCAGTCGGCGGCCGACCGCCCCCTCCGCGATCGGCCGCCCCGCTCCTAGATCGGGTAGGCGATGTCGCACACCTCGTCGTCCGGGCCCGCCGCGTCCCATTCGGTGAAGTAGACCTCGCGCGGGGGCAGGGTGGCGGTGTGGTCGTTGGTGGCGACCCAGCGGGCTACGGCGTCGAAGGCTGACAGGATCTGCGGGAAGGCGACCTGGGCCTTCGTGATGCGCAGGTAGGCCTCGCGGTGGGCCGGCTCCTCGCGGGTCGGGGTGGTCAGGGTGGCGGCGCGGGCCGGGTCCACCGGGATGCAGACTTCTGCGGGGCCGTCGCTGTCGTGGTTGATTTCGCCGTGGTAGACGACGAAGGGGTTCCCCGCGGGGCCGCCCACGGGGCCGGCGGCGGTCAGGAGGCGCATCATCGCCTGGCCGATCCAGGTGGGGAGTTCTTCGGGGGTGAGGTGGCGTTGCTCCGTCAGGACCAGTTGGGCCGGGACGTCGCGGGTGTGGATTTCCTGGGTCATGGTCAGGCCTCCTTCGTGGCCGGACACCGTTTCGCGGACGCGCGCCGCCAGCCAGCGCTGGGCGGCGAACTTCGCCTCCGCCGCGTCCCAGTACGCCGCGACCAGTGCCTCGCGCTCGGCCGGCGGGGCCGCCAGGACGCGCGCCACGTCGGGCAGCGGCATGTCCAGGCGGCGGAGCCAGACGATCAGGCGGGCGTCGGCCAGGGTGCTCACGCGGTAGCGGCGGTAGCGGTTGGCGGCGTCGACCTCGTCGGGGACCAGCACGCCCTGCTGCTCGTACAGGCGGAGCGCCTTGGGCGAGAGCCGTGCGCGGCGGCTGAACTCGCCGCTGGTCAGCAGTTCGTCGTCGGGCATCGCGATTCGGTGTCCTCATCGGATCGGTACGGCCGTCCGGTTCGCCGGGCGGCTCGGGATCAAGCCTCAGGCCTGCCCCAAGGGCGAGGTCAAGCTATCGGAGCGAGGAAGAAGAGGAAGAAGACGAGGCGGCCCGGCGCACGAAACGCACGCCGAGCCGCCTTCCCCGGATCCCCCTCGGACCTCCCCAGATCCCGGACGCCGGTCCCCCCGATTCCCCGCTCCCCTCCAACTCCCCCGCAGTCCCCGCGGATCCCCCTGGATCCCCCGATCCCCCGCAGTCCTTGAGACGCCGGCGAGGCGTCACACCATGATCTCGTCCTCGCTCCGCGCCGTCTTCGGCACCGTGAACGCCAGCAGCCAGGTCAGCACCAGGATCCCCGCGGCCAGCCAGTACACCAGCTCGGCCGCCGGGAACGGCGAGCCGCCGCTCTCGACCCGGTTGAAGAACAGCGTGCTGAACAGCGCCGCCGCGACCGCGTTCCCGAGCTGGTTGAACGAGCTGATCACGCCGTTCGCCGAGCCCAGCTCGTGGTCGTCCACCGCGGCCAGCACCAGGCCGAAGAACGGCGCGAACACCAGGCCCATGCCGATCCCCGACACCAGCAGCGCCGGCGCCAGGTTCCAGCTGGTCACGCCGCTGTGCCAGATCGGCTGGTGCTCGGCGTTCAGCGTGAAGGAGGTGCCCGCGTAGTGCTTGATGATGAACGCGCTCAGCGCCATGCCGACGGCCAGCGTCAGCAGCCCGGCGTGCAGGACCCGGCGCGGCGTCTTCTTCACGAAGGCCTGGCCGGCGCCCATCGAGATGATCGTCCCCAGCGACCACCACGCGCCGGTGAGCCCGGCCCGCAGCGGCGACCAGCCGAGGGACACCTGCAGCAGCAGCGGGCTGACGGTGAAGGCCGCCGCGCACGCGCCGAAGAACAGGAAGATGGTCATGGTCCCGGTGGTGAAGGCGCGCTTGCGGAACAGGCTGGTCTCCAGGAACGGGTCCAGGTTCCTCTTGTGCCGGGCCCGGGCGTAGACCGCGAACAGCACCATCACCACGGCAGACCCGGCCAGCATCAGCCAGATCCCGGCGTCCCAGTGGTGCTCGCGGCCCTGGATGACCGGGTAGACCAGCAGGCCGACCGCGATCGAGCACAGCACCAGGCCGATGTAGTCCAGCTTCGGACGCTCGCCCTCGCTGTGGTGCACCTTCGGCAGCACCTTGGCGGCGAAGTAGAGCGCGATCACGCCGACCGGCAGGTTGATCACGAACACCCAGCGCCACGACGCGTAGGTGATCAGCGCGCCGCCGAGCACCGGGCCCAGGGCGGCGGACAGGCCCATGAAGGGCCCGAAGATCGCGAACGCCTTCTGGCTGTTCTCCCGGCCGAACTTCTCCCGGATCATGCCGATCCCCTGCGGGATCATCATGGCCGAGGCGCTGCCCTGCAGCAGCCGGGCCGCGATCAGCTCGCCCGGGTTCTGCGCGACGGCGCAGACCGCGGACATGATCGTGAAGCCGGTCAGGCCGATCAGGAACATCCGGCGCCGGCCGGCGATGTCGCCGAGGCGTCCGCCGGCGATCAGCAGCACCGAGAAGGACAGCACGTAACCGGTGCTGATCCACTGGTACTCGGTGTTCGACGCGCCGAGCCCGTTGCGGATCGAGGGCGCCGCGACGTTCATCACCGTGGCGTCCAGCAGGTCCATCATCGAGGCGCCGAGCACGGTGAACATCACCGCCCACGCGCCCTTGGGGAGCGCCGAGGCGCTCTTGTCCTTCTTCTTCGCGGACGCCCCGTCCTCGGGCACCGCGCCGGCAGCCGGGACGACCACGTCCTGGGTACCGCTCACCGCCTCACTCATGATTCCCCTCCGCGCCGACCGCGGGCCCAGCGTCGAATTCGCTCGCAGCACACGATATAGCGCGTGCTGCGACTGTCAAGCTATATCGCGAATCTCGCCGGGTCCGACGACCTCAGATTGATGGTGTCCCCACCCTCCGCGGTGGGTACGACTCCTTTTTATCCGAGACCACTGACAGGTTTCGCCTGAATATGGCGGCGTGCGGACCGCCCCCGTGGAAACGGCACGAATCGAGAAGCGGCCGGGCCCGGATACCTCTCGGTACCGGACCCGGCCGCCTGGTTCAGAGCCGGTGGAGCTGGTTGAGCTGGTTGAGCTGGTGGAGCCGCGAGCGCCTCACGCACCCATCGCGTGCACGCCGCCGTCCACGTGGATGACCTCGCCGGTCGTCCGCGGGAACCAGTCCGACAGCAGCGCGACGATGCCGCGCGCGGCCGGGTCCATGTCGGTCAGGTCCCAGCCGATCGGCGCCCGCTCGTCCCACACGCCGTCGAACTTCTCGAAGCCCGGGATCGACTTGGCGGCCATGGTCTTGAGCGGGCCGGCCGAGATCAGGTTGCTGCGGATGCCGTGCGGACCGAGCTCGCGGGCCAGGTAGCGGGAGGTGGACTCCAGCGCCGCCTTCGCCACGCCCATCCAGTCGTAGCCGGGCCAGGCCACCTGGGCGTCGAAGTCGAGCCCGACGATCGAGCCGCCGGTCTCCGGGAACAGCGGCAGCAGCGCCATCGCGACCGACTTCAGCGAGTAGGCCGAGACGTGCACCGCGGTCGCCACCGACTCCCACGGGGTGTTCAGGAAGTTGCCGCCGAGCGCGTCCTGCGGGCCGAACGCGATGCTGTGCACGATCCCGTCGACGCCGTCCATGTACTGCTTCACGTTGTCGGCCAGCGAGGCGAGCTGCTCCTCGTTGGTCACGTCGAGCTCGATCACCGGCGCGTCGCCGTTGGGCAGCTTCTTGGCGATCCGCTGGGTCAGCGAGGGCCGCGGGAACGCGGTGAGCACCACCTGCGCGCCCTCCTCCTGCGCGATGCGCGCGGCGTGGAAGGCGATCGAGGCGTCGGTGAGCACACCGGTGACGACGATGCGCTTGCCTTCGAGGATTCCCATGCTCAGTGCCCCATTCCCAGTCCGCCGTCAACCGGGATGACGGCTCCAGTGATGTACGCGGCGTCCTCGGAGGCCAGGAACCGCACGACGCCGGCGACCTCGTCGACGGACGCGTACCGGTTCAGCGGCACCTGCTTGAGGATCTCTTTCTTACGGTCGTCGGTGAGCACCGCGGTCATGTCGGTCTCGACGAACCCCGGCGCGACCACGTTGCACGTGATGCCGCGCGAGCCGATCTCGCGGGCCACCGAGCGCGCGAAGCCGACCAGGCCGGCCTTGCTGGCCGCGTAGTTGGCCTGCCCGGCCGAGCCGGACAGCCCGACCACCGAGGAGATCAGGACGATGCGGCCGCGCTTGAGCCGCAGCATGCCCTTGCTGGCGCGCTTGGCGACGCGGAAGGAGCCGACCAGGTTGGTCTCCAGCACCGCGCCGAAGTCCTCGTCGCTCATCCGGAGCAGCAGGGTGTCGCGGGTGATGCCGGCGTTGGCCACCAGCACCTCGACCGGGCCCTGCTGGGCCTCGACCTCGACGAACGCGCGCTCCACGTCCTCGGCCGAGGTCACGTCGCACTTCACGCCGAACAGCCCCTCGGGGACCTCGCCCGAGCGGTAGGTGATCGCGACCTTGTCCCCGCTCGCCGCGAAGGCCTTCGCGATGGCCAGGCCAATTCCCCGGTTTCCCCCCGTGACCAGTACGGACCGGCTCAATTCAGCACCTCTGTTCTTGTTCTTCAAGACGTCGCTGCCAAGCTATCGGGCTACCCGGCGGTAGCCGCAACCACGGTGGGCATAGATCGTCGGGCGTTGGCTTTGTAGGACCTCCACAACCGGCCCTCGCCGCCGACTTCCCGTTAGGTTGGGCGGTATGACCGTAGACGAGTCCTTCACCTCGCTCCCCTTGGGCGATCTCGCCGAGGCGGCCCTGTCCCGGGCCCGCGACCTGGGCGCCGAGCACGCCGACTTCCGCGTCGAGACCGTCCGATCCCAGAACATCAACCTGCGCGACGGCAAGGTCGACGGCGTCAGCGACTCCTCCGACAGCGGCTTGAGCGTGCGTGTCGTGTACGACGGTACCTGGGGATTCGCCGCCGGCGTGGCGCTGACCGCTGAAACCGCCGCGGCGCTGGCCGAGCAGGCCGTCGAGGTGGCCAGGGTGTCCAAGCCGGTGAACTCCGAGCCGGTGGTGCTGGCGCCGGAGCCGCCGCACGGCGAGCAGGTCTGGGTCTCCAGCTACGAGGTCAACCCCTTCGACGTCCCGGACACCGAGAAGATCGGCCACTTCCAGCGCTGGTCCGAGCGGCTGCTCGCAGCGGACGGCGTGGCGCACGTGGACGCCGAGTTCCAGGCCGTCCAGGAGTGCAAGTACTTCGCCGACCTGGCCGGCAACCGCCTCACCCAGCAGCGGGTCCGGACCGAGGGCGCGCTGACCGCGGTCGCCGTCGACGAGGAGACCGGCGCGTTCGAGACCATGCGCACCGTCGCCCCGCCGGTCGGGCGCGGCTGGGAGTTCTTCACCGGCAACGAGGTCCACGACTGGGACGCCGAGCTCGACGCGCTCCCGGGCCTGCTGCGGGACAAGCTCGCCGCGCCGTCGGTGGAGCCCGGCGAGTACGACCTCGTCATCGACCCCTCGAACCTGTGGCTGACCATCCACGAGTCCATCGGCCACGCCACCGAGCTGGACCGCGCGCTCGGCTACGAGGCCGCCTACGCCGGCACCTCCTTCGCCACGCTCGACAAACTCGGCACCCTGAGATACGGCTCCCCCGTGATGAACGTCACCGGCGACCGGGTGTCCGAGCACGGCCTGGGCACCGTCGGGTTCGACGACGAGGGCGTGCGGACGCAGCAGTGGGACATCGTCAAGGACGGCGTCCTGGCCGGCTACCAGCTCGACCGGCGCATCGCGCAGCTCAAGGGCCTGAACGGCGGCCGCTCCAACGGCTGCGCCTTCGCCGACTCCGCCGCGCACGTCCCGATCCAGCGCATGGCCAACGTCTCGCTCCAGCCCGCCCCGGACGGCCCCACCGCCCAGGAGCTGATCTCGCGCGTACGGCGCGGGCTGTACATCATCGGTGACAAATCATGGTCTATTGATATGCAAAGGTACAATTTTCAATTCACCGGGCAGCGCGCCTTCCTGATCGAGGACGGCGAGCTCAAGGGCCAGGTGAAGGACTTCGCCTATCAGGCCACGACCACCGACTTCTGGGGCGCCATGGAGGCGGTCGGCGGCCCGCAGACCTACGTCGTCGGCGGCTCGTTCCAGTGCGGCAAGGGGCAGCCCGGGCAGGTCGCGCCGGTCAGCCACGGCGCGCCGACCGCGCTGTTCCGCGGCATCCGCATCCTCAACACGGTCCAGGAGGCCGGTCAGTGAGCACTGTGTTCTCTCAGTCGAGGCAAGCCACTCCGCAGCAGCTGGTCGAGAAGGCCCTGGAGCTCTCCCGCGCGGACGGCGCCCTGGTGCTCGTGGACACCGCGACCGACGCCAACCTGCGCTGGGCCAACAACACCCTGACCACCAACGGTGTCACGGCCGGCCAGCAGGTCACGGTCATCTCGACGAAGAACGGCGGGACCGGCGCGGCCTCGGCCGCGGTCGGCGTGGTCGGCCGCTCGGGCGTGGACCTGTCCACCGTCGAGGACCTGGTCCGGGCCAGCGAGAAGGCCGCCGAGGAGTCCGGGCCCGCCGACGACGCCGCCGAGCTGGTCCCCGGCCGGGTGTCGGCGGACTGGGACGAGGCGCCGGCCCGGACCGACATCTCGGTGTTCTCCGCGTTCGCCCCGGCGCTCGGCGACACCCTCGCGGCCGCACGCGCCGAGGGCAACCTGCTGTTCGGCTACGCCGAGCACAGCATGAGCACGCAGTATCTGGGTTCTTCGACCGGCCTGCGGCTGCGGCACGCGCAGCCGACCGGCTCGGTGCAGCTGAACGCCAAGTCCGGCGACCGGTCCCGCTCGGCTTGGGCCGGCGTGCCGACCGCGGACTTCTCCGACGTGGACGTCGTGGCCGTCGGTCGGGATTTGGCGCAGCGTCTGGAATGGGCCAAGCGCAGGATCGACCTGCCGGCCGGCCGCTACGAGACGATCCTGCCGCCGAGCTCGGTCGCCGACCTGATGATCTACGCCTACTGGGCCGGCGCGCTGCGCGACGCCCTCGACGGCCGCTCGGTGTACAGCAAGAGCGGCGGCGGGTCCAGGCTCGGAGAGAGCGTGGCGGGCTCCTCGGCGATCAAGGCGACGCTACGCAGCGACCCGAACGCGCCGGGGCTGGAGTGCGCTCCTTACGCGGCGGCGTACTCCTCCAACGCCTCGGAGTCGGTGTTCGACAACGGCCTCCCCCTCGGCCCGACCTCGTGGATCAAGGACGGCCGCCTCTCCTCGCTGGTCAGCACGCGGCAGACCGCGGCGGCGGCGCAGCTGCCGACGACTCCGTTCATCGACAACCTGATCCTGGACGCGGCGCCCGGCGGGACCGGTCCGACGCTGGGCGCCATGACCGGGGCCACCGGCGACGGCCTGCTACTGACCAGCATGTGGTACATCCGCGAGGTGGACCCGCAGACGCTGCTGCTGACCGGGCTGACCCGGGACGGCGTCTACAAGGTCGAGGGCGGCGAGGTGGTCGGCGAGGTGAACAACTTCCGGTTCAACGAGTCGCCGGTATCGCTGCTCTCGCGGATCGCCGAGGCCGGGCGGACCGAGCGGACGTTCTCCCGGGAGTGGGGCGAGTACTTCAACCGGACCGCGATGCCGGCGCTGCGGATCCCGGACTTCAACATGTCCTCGGTGAGCCCGGCCTCGTAGTCCGCGCCGCACAGCCCGGCCGCACTATCAGGACCCCGCCGAAACGATGTCGGCGGGGTCCTGTCATGGGCCGGGACGGCGGGCGTAGCCTGGGAGTATGCGGATCGGGCGGGACAAGAGCGGACATCGGCAGGACGTCGTACACGGGATCACCGACGCCCCCAAGCCGCTCAGCCAGGACATCCGGTCCCGGGAGTCGAAGTACTTGATGGCGATGGGGATAAGGATCGCGGCGTTCCTGCTGATCGTGATCCTGCCGATCGCCTGGCCGTGGAAGATCGGGCTGGCGGTGCTGGCGCTGGTGCTGCCGTACGTCGCGGTGGTGTACGCCAACGGCGGACGCGAGCCGGAGCCGGGTGCGGACTCCCCGTTCACGCACGCCGAGCGGCAGGCGCTACTGCCCGGACAAAGCGGTCGGAACGCGGCGTCGGACCGCCCCGGAGACCCCCGAGACAACGATGGCTCGGCACCGGAGGAGCCCATCGTCGGGCGGATCGTCGGCGACGACGACTGAGCCCGCCGCTGGTCGAGCGGCGTGCCCGCCCCGGTTGGCGAAAAGTAAGGGGCCCATTCCCTTAGCGGGTCTACGCATGTCATACTTCTTACCTGCGCCCTGAACCCCCGTCGGGGCGCCACTTGCGGCGTCGAGCGGCTCCCCCCGTGGCCGTTCGACGCCGCGTCTCTCTTCCCGGCGAAGCTGTTCTACAGTGGCTTTGTGACCTCGGAAGACTCCTCCACGACCGCCGTCTGCTCGGCAAAAGGCTGCCGCACGCGAGCGGTCTGGAGCGTGGTGTGGAACAACCCCAAGCTGCACACCCCGGAGCGGCGGAAAGTGTGGCTGGCCTGCGAGGAGCACCGGCAGCACCTGGCGGACTTCCTGGACCTCCGGGGCTTCCTCATCGAGGTGGAGCCCTTCACGCCCGGCGCGCCGCAGGACTGAGAAAGCACCCGCCGCTCTTGGCGGAAAACAGCGGATGCCTCAAGTTCCTCAGCACGGAGCGATCAGCTCATCAGACTATTGAGTTCCGGATACGGCAGCCCGCCCTCGACCGTCGTGTAGGTGCCGCTTTTGGCCAGTTCCTCGGCGGCGCGGCGGACCAGCCCATAGGCCGCCTCGGCCACGGCGGCGCCCAGGCTGACCCGCGCCACCCCGAGCGCGGCGAGCTCCGCGACCGTCGGCGCCCCGGGGCCGACCATCACGTTCAGCGGCGCTTCGATGCCCTTGACCAGCTCAGCGATGGTCTCCGGGGCGGCCACCCCGGGTACGAAGATCCCGCTGGCCCCGGCGGCCAGGTAGCGCTCGGCCCGCGTCAGCGTCTCGCCGAGGCGGTCCTCGGCGGCGCCGAGCCCGAACAGGAACACGTCGATCCGGGCGTTGATGAACAGCGGGATGCCTGCGTTGTCCGCAGCCCGGCGCGCCGCGGTGATCCGCGCGGCGAGCTCGGCCGGATCGCGCGGCCCGTCCTCGATGTTGACCCCCACCGCACCGGCCCCGATCACCTGCGCGACGGTCTCGGCCACCGCGTCCGCGTCCGGCCCGAAGCCGTCCTCGACGTCGGCGGTGACCGGCACCTCGACGGTGTCCACGACCCGCCGGATCAGCGCCACCGCGCGGTCCCGGTCGAGGTGGCCGCCGTCGGCCGAGCCGAGCCCCCACGCGACGCCGGCACTGGTGGTCGCCACCGCGGGCGCGCCGGTGGAGGCAACGATGCGGGCGCTGGCACCGTCCCACGCGTTGGCGAGGGCGAGCGGGGTGCCGGGGACGTGGAGGGCGTGGAACCGGGTGGCCTTGTCGTGCTGAGATGTCATGCCGACAGCGAATCAGACCGCGCCCACGGTCGCATCTGATTCGGCGGGAGGTGAATCCGTCGGGGCGGCGTGCGGTCGGCCGCGCCGAAAGTCGAGCGTTGTGCCGAGCGTCAGGCCGACCGCCCGCTCAGCCCCCGATAGCCGACATCGGCCGCTCAGGCTGCACGAACCCCGGCTCCCCGATCCCCGCCGCCCGCTTCTTCCCGAGCATCGCCACGCGCCAGCGCTGGGCCAGTTCCTCGTCGCTCGCGCCGTCGCGCAGCGCGCCGCGCAGGTCCGACTCCTCGCGGGCGAACAGGCAGGTGCGGACCTGGCCGTCGGCGGTCAGGCGGACCCGGTCGCAGGCGCCGCAGAACGGGCGGGTCACGCTGGCGATCACGCCGACCCGGCCCGGGCCGCCGTCCACCAGCCAGGTCTCCGCCGGGGCCGCGCCGCGGACCGCCGCGCCCTCGGGGGTCAGCTTGAACTCGGTCTCCAGGGCCGCCAGGATCTCGTCGGCCGTGACCATCTGCGCGCGGTCCCAGCCGTGCTGGGCGTCCAGCGGCATCTGCTCGATGAAGCGCAGCTCGTAGCCGCGCTCCAGGCACCACCTGAGCAGGGCCGGGGCCTCGGCGTCGTTGACGCCGCGCATCAGGACGCTGTTCACCTTCACCGGGGTCAGCCCGGCCTCGGCCGCCGCCTCCAGGCCGGCCACCACGTCGGCGAAGCGGTCGCGGCGGGTCAGCTCGCGGAAGACCGCCGGGTCCAGCGTGTCCAGCGAGACGTTCACCCGGTCCAGGCCGGCGTCCTTCAGCGTCGGGGCCAGGCGGGCCAGGCCGAGGGCGTTGGTGGTCAGCGAGATGCGGGGGCGCGGGCGCAGCTCCGCCACCTGCGCCACCAGGGTGGCCAGGCCCGGCCGGACCAGCGGTTCGCCGCCGGTGAAGCGCACCTGGTCCACGCCGAGCAGGTGGACCGCGATGCTGATCAGGCGCAGGATCTCCGCGTCCGTGAGCAGCTCCGCCTTGGGCAGCCAGGGCAGCCCCTCGGCGGGCATGCAGTAGGTGCACCGCAGGTTGCAGCGGTCGGTCAGGGACACCCGCAAGTCCGTCGCCGTTCTGCCGAACGTGTCGACCAGCATCGTGCCCCTCTTTCCGCCAAGCCTCGCCGAAGATCCCGCTTTACCTTCCCAGCTTCTCAGAACCCCCCGTTGTTCCCGTCCACAGTGCGAAGACTCGATGCGCAAGGGCATATCCGAGGTTGCTGAGGCTCGCTAGGCTGCATGGTGTTCCACCCTCAGGCAGAATCCCGCCACGCAGAGCCACCAAGGTCCGCCCGATACCGCAGCCGCCGCACACGTCGCGATCGCAGGTGATCCGCATGCCGGTTCAGCTCACGTCTCCACCCCAGCTCGCCCCCACGCCGCGGCCGGCTTCGCCGGCCCGCATCCCGACTCCCGGCGAGGTCGGGTTGTGCCGGATCCTGGCCGTCGCGGACGTCCTGCTCGGCGCGGTCGACGAGGTCGAGCTGGTGGACCGGCTGTTGCCGGTGCTGCGGCGCGCGGTCCCGGCCGACACCGTGCTGTGGCTGGCCTCCGACCGGCGGCATCCGGCGACCTGGCGCGCCGAGCCGGCCGGGTCGGTCAGCGCCGAGCAGGCCGCGCTGCTGGCCGCGCACACCGACGACCCGCTGCTGGCGGCGGCCTGGCACGGCCCCGGCACCGCGACCCGGCGCTCGGACCTGCAGACCGACCCGGAGTTCCACCGGCTCCCGGTGTTCTCCGCACTGTTCGCTCCGCTGGGCGCGCGGCGCCAGCTGGTGATGGCGGTACGGCCGGACGAGCAGCGGCGGGTGGTCGTGCTCTTCAACCGCGCCGCGCCCGACTTCACACCGCACGACGTGGCCGTCGCCGAGGCGGTCCGGCCGCGCATCGGCCGCGCGCTGGCCCCGTTCGGCGGTCCGGGCCCGCGGCGGGAGAAGGTGTCGCCGCGCGAGGCGGACGTGCTGGACCTGCTGTGCCGGGGGCTGACCGACCGGCAGATCGCCACGCGGTTGGGGATCAGCCCGCGGACCGTCGACAAGCATCTGGAGCACGCGTACGTGAAGCTCGGCGTCCGGTGCCGCGTGCAGGCCGCCACCCGCTGGCGGTCGTGACTCGGCGGTCGTGACTCAACCGAGACACCGCGGGCAGCAACGAAAAGCGCCCTTCGCACGTCTTTCCAGTCATGGAACAGCGCGATCACACGCCGCCGGAGCCGGGTGAGGACATCGGCCGCGCCGCGGCGGAGGCGGCGGCCCGGGCCGGCGAATACGAGAGCGGTCCCGCCTCCGGCGAACCGACCGGACGCCGGCCGAAGCGCTGGTTCATTGTCGGCGGCGTAGCGATCGCGGCGCTGGCCGTGGCCGGCACCACCGCGGCCCTCACCGGCGGCTCGCACTCCACCTCGCACGACACCGCGCTGAACGCCGCCGCGTCGAGCTCCACGCCCGGCCCGACGCCCGGGCAGACCTCCGCGCCGGACACCCCGAGCACCGACGGCACGACGAGCGGCTCCGCAACGGGCACCAGCACCCTGCCGCCGACATCCGACGCCAAGACCCCGTCGTCGTCCCCGAAGACCTCGCCGACCTCACCGACCTCGCCGACGTCGCCGAGCAAGAGCGCCGCCCCGCCGGCGAACGGCGAGAACGGCGACTGCGAGACCACAAGCCACGACACCGCCGCCGACGATGCGACGAAGTTCACCGGCATGACCCGCGGCACGCAGCAGGCGTTCCTGACCGCGCAGAAGGCCGCGCAGGCCACCGGCCTGACCTTCACGCTCAACTCCGGCTATCGCTCCGCTGCCTACCAGCAACGCATCTTCGACTGCTGGGTCAAGCAGCTGGGCTCCCCGCAGGCCGCCCGCCAGTACGCGCTCCCGCCGAGCGAGTCGGCCCACGTGCAGGGCTACGCGATGGACATCGCCCCGCCGTCCGCCGCCGCCTGGCTGGAGTCGACGGCCGGGAAGTACGGGCTGTGCCGCCGGTACCAGGACGAGACGTGGCACTTCGAGTACCAGCCCCGGTACAAGACGCAGGGGTGCCCGTCGCTGCTGCCGCATCCGTAGCAGAGCCGCTACTCCGCCTGAGGCAGCCGGGAGATCAGCTCGGCCAGCTGCCGGCTCTGTTCCGCGTGCTGGCTGCGCAGCGCCGCGAATTCCTCGGTCAGCACGTGCAGCATCTCGCGCGACTGACAGTCCGCCTCGTAGTCGTGCTCCGCCAGCTCACTGGACACCTGGTCCGAGCGCTTGGCGGCGATCAGCAGGATCGCGCCCTGCAGCGCCGCCACGCAGGAGAGCACCAGGTTGAGCAGGATGAACGGGTACGCGTCGAAGGTGTGTCCGGTCGACTTGTCCAGGACGATGTTGAGCGTCATCCAGACGGCCAGGAACACCAACGAGACGAAGACGAACATCCACGAGCCCATGCCGTTGCGCATCTTGTCCGCGGCACGCTCGCCCCGGGTGAGCTGATCGCCGGTGCGGACGCCGGGGTGCCGGCGCCAGCTCCCCGGCGCTATGTGCTTCACGGCGGACTTCATGGAGGACTTCAGCTGGGCTTGTGCGGTCATGCGAGCGAGTGTCGCAGAGCGAAGTCACAGATTTGTCGCTGACCTTGGAACTCTTTACCAACTCGGTCGGCCGGGTCCGTGAGAGTCCCGTGAGCAGGGCGTACGGGGAGCGGCGCCGGCGAGGAGTCAGCGACCGTTCCGCTGCGCCGCGAGCAGGTCGCGGATCTCCGCCAGCAGCTCCTTCTCGGTCGCCGTGGCCTGCTCCGGGATCCCCAGGCGGGCCTTGCGCCGCTCGTTGATGCGGTTGATCGGCATGACGATGAGGAAGTACACCGCGGCGGCGACGCTCACGAAGGTGATGACGTTGGTCAGCAGGTCGCCGTACGCGAACTCCGACTTGTTGATCGTCACCTTCAGCTTCGTGTAGTCCTGCTTGCCGAAGATCGCCGTGATCAACGGCATGATGATGTCCTTGACCAGCGAGTTGACGATGGCGCTGAACGCACCGCCCATGACCACGGCGACCGCGAGGTCGACGACGTTGCCACGCATCAGGAACTTCTTGAAGCCGGAGAACAAGATCGGGAGCCTTCCACGAGGGGGGGTCGGCGGCCGCACGACGGGGCCGCCGCTTCGGGGGGAGGCTAAAGCGTACCGAACGCGATCAAGGGGCTGGTACGGATGAGTCACATGTTATCTGACCCGACAGGATTGAATCCGGCGAAACTGACCGATTATGACGACGCGCTCTGATACAGCGCCTGCACGGCCGAGCCGAAGTAGGCGCTGTAGGAGATGTCCGGAGTGTCGCCACCCTGCTGGTAGCCGCCTATCACGCCGATGACAGTCCCCTTCTCCCCGCTGGAGTCCACCTTCGTCAGGAACGGCGCGCCGGAGGTGCCGTCCGGATAGCCGCGGCAGTCCCACTCGGTCTGCGTCGCGCTGTACTTCTTCGCCGGCGCCACGCACGTGATCGGGGTGTCCGAGCCCTGCGGGTAGGCCGGGACCGTGACCGGCATCCCGAAGCCCTGGTCGAAGGCGATCTGGTCGGCCCCGGTCACCGACTCCAGCGAGGCGCCGCTGGAGTTCGGCGCCACCTGCAGGAACGCCACGTCCTCGTCCGGGTCGTTGGAGCTCTGCCAGTTCTGGGAGACCACGACCTTGGTGACGGTCCAGGAGCCGTAGGGCAGCTGGCCGTCGTGGAAGCCGGGCGCGAACGCGATGTCCGATTTGGGACCGTCGCTGTACACGCAGTGCGCTGCGGTGATGACCAGGTTCCCGGCGGAGCTGTGCACCACGGAGGCGCTGCAGAAGTGGCTGGAAACGCCGGAACTCGGCTGGTACAGGACCCCTGCCACCGCGGTGCCGCCGAACGGCTTCCCGCTCGGCGAGCTCGACGACTCGTCCGTGCTGTCGACCGTGGAGCCGGGCCCGGCGGCCGCGGCCGCCGCGGCCTTGGTCGTCGAGGTGCCGGTGGTCGGCTCGGGGGTGACGCTGCCGGGCTGGGCCGTGCTGGTCACGCTGGTCACCGCCGCTGCCGCCGGTGGCACGGCCGCGGCCGCGGCGGCACCGGCGTCGGTGGTCGTCGAGGTCGAGGGACTGCTGGTCGCGGCCGCCGGCGAAGGCGCGGACTCCACGGCCCCTTCGGCGGTCGCCGCCCCGGCCGACTCCGGCGTGCTGAACGCGGTGCCGAGCATCCCAGCGATCACCACGATCCCGGCCGCTCCGGCGGCCAGGGCCGCGCGGCGGGCTCGGGCACGCTTGCGGGCCTGGGCGCGCCGGCGCATGCGCGCGACCCGCGACAGCCGGTCGGGAACCTCCATCGGCGTCACCCTCCGCTCACCTCCGACCCGTCCGCCGGCCGAGCGGCCGTTCCGGTGTCACTCTGCCGCCCGGCGTGTAAGCCACAGATATAGATCACCATGAAAGCGCAGCGGTCGCCGCGTCCCAGCTCCGGTCCGACCAATGAACCTCCAGCACCTGAGCAAGTGATGAAGGACTGCCCGGACTGCGCCGAACGTGAAGCGATCCGCCGACCGAGTGACGGTGGCGGATCGCCGTGTGCCGTGTGCCGTGTTCCACGAGATCACGTATGCCCAGCGACTTCCTCCTTAAGCGGAGACGTCGTGCAGGTACCGGTCAGGTCAGCCACCCGCAGCCTCACCACACCCGGATCACGCTGTCGGTGCCGAAGGTCGGCGAGGTGGCGTCCGAGGGCGCCTGCTTCAGCGGCTCGTCGATCTCCGCGGTGGTCGGGCCCACCACAGCGGCGATCGGGTCGAGCCCGGCGAGGTCGAACCCGTAGACCCGCGCCGCGTTGCCGCCGAGGATCGCGGTGATCTCCGCGTGCGGCAGGCCGGCGAAGGAGTTGCGCAGCGCCTCGCGCGAGTACGGGAAAGTGCCCTCGTCGTGCGGGTAGTCGCCGCCCCACATCAGCTTCTCCAGACCGATGGCGTGCCGCAGCGGCACCTCGTCGGGCCGCATGAAGGAGGCGCCGAGGTAGAAGTTCCGCTTCCAGTACTCGCTCGGCGCCAGGCCTACCGCCTCGGCGATCCCGGCGCCGAACCGGCTCTCGGCGGTGACCGCGCCGGCGTCGTCCATCGCCGAGCTCATGCGGCGCACCAGCGCCCGGTGGTAGTAGTCGAGCATCTCCAGGACGCCCGGCACCCAGCCGGAGCCCTGTTCGGTGAGCACGAACTTCAGGCGCGGGTGCCGTTTGAAGGCGCCGCCGTAGATCAGGTGCCACAGCGCGCGGTGCGCGAACCAGGTGATCTCCATCATGAACACCGCGCGCGCCGCCGGCTCCTGGCCGATCTCCGGGGACGCCGAGCCGGCGTGGTGGTTGATCGGCATGTCGAGCTCTTCGCAGACCGCCCACAGCGGTTCGTACACGTCCGAGTACAGCTGCGGGACCGACGTCCCCGGCGGGGTGCCGGGCAGCAGGACGCCGCCGAACAGGCCGTGCTCGCGGGCCCAGCGGACCTCGGCGACCGCGTCGTCCATGTCGCCGAGCAGGACCTGGCAGGTGCCGGCGCGGCGGCCGGGGGTCCGGGAGCAGAAGTCGGCCATCCAGCGGTTGTGGGCGCGCAGGCCGGCCCAGCGGAGTTCGTACTCTTCGGCGCTCGGCTGCTGCGCGCCGAGCGACATGCTCGGGTAGAAGGGCGGGATGGTGTTGGGGAACAGCACCTCGGCGACGATGCCGTCGCGCTCCAGGTCGGCCTGGCGGCGCGCGGAGTCCCAGTTGCGCTCTGCGTCACCGTGCAGGAGGTCTTCGTAGGGGTTCACGTACGTCGCGGCCCACGCGTCGAACTCGTCGTGGTACCTCGACTCCAGATACGGCCGGTAGTCCAGCAGGTCGGCGCCGGCGTGGCCGTCGGCGGAGATGACGGTGTACCGCGCTGCGCCATCGGTGTTCCCGGTCATCACGACACCTCCGGTCCGACGCCGTCGGTGTGGTGCCCGCCGAGGGTGGCGCCGTAGCCGATGACCGGGAAGTCGTGCCCGGTCAGCCAGTGCCGGCCGACCTCGCGCGCCGCCGCCCAGCCGGCCGCCTCCCCGCCGCTCTGACCGAGATCGCTGGGCCGCAGGTTGATCCGCTCGGCGACCGGCGCCAGCTTGTCGACGTCGAACCCGTACACCTCGGCGGCGGCCAGGCCGATCATCCGCCGGGTCTCGTCGACCGGGATGTCGTGGAACGTGGTCCTGAGCCACTTGCGAGTGTTCGGCCAGGTCCCCTCCGGATGCGGGAAGTCGTTGCCCCACAGCATGTTGTCGACGCCGATCTCGTACCGGTGCGCGAGCTCGCGGCGCTTGGTGTTCGAGGCGCCGATGAAGCAGTTGCGGTCGAAGTACTCGCTCGGCGGCCGCTTCACCTCCTCGAACGGCGTGAGCTTGGCGGCGGCGTGCGCGCCGAGGAAGAGCCGGTCCATGAACCAGAGCAGGTTCGGCGCCCACCAGCAGCCGGCCTCGGTGACGCTGAACAGCAGATGCGGGAAGCGCTCGAACACCCCGGACCAGATCAGGAACCAGATCGGCCGGGCCGGCCACCAGGTCACTTCGGAGACGTAGATGCCCAGGTGGTCGCCGTACTCGTCGCGCGGCGCCACGCCGGAGTGGGTCGCGACCGGCATCTGGAGCTCTTCGCAGGCCGCCCAGACCGGGTCGTAGCGGCGGTCGTGGTACGGCGCCTTGTCCTCCCACATCGCCGGGATCATCACCGCCCCGAGCCCGGAGTCCTTGGCCCGGCGGATCTCGGCGACCGCGGCGTCCACGTCGCCGGTGATCGGCACCAGCGCCACGCCGCGGCGCCGCTCCGGCGAGTGCGCGCACAGCTCGGCCAGCCAGCGGTTGTGCGCGCGGGCGCCGACCAGCGCCAGCTCCTGGTCCAGGCCGCCGGAGAAGGTCAGGCCGACGCCGAAGGGTGCGGCGGTGGTGGACTCGACAGCATCGGCGTCGGGAAAAATCACTTCGGCGGTCACGCCGTCGGCGTCGAGCTCCTTGTCGCGCTGCGCGGAGTCCCAGCCGCCGCGCAGACCTTCTTCGTGTTCCTCGAACCAGTTCCGGGCGAACTCGGGGTTGCGGACGCCGAGCTTGGTCGCGGCCTCGACGCGGGCGGCCTGTTCGGCGAGGAAGTCGTCGAAGGCCGGGTGGTACTTGGCCTCGATGTAGGTGCGGTACTCCTCGGTCGGCAGGCCGGCGTGGCAGTCGGAGGAGATGACGACGTAGGGGCTGTTGTCGAGCTCTGGCATGGCTTTCTCCTCAGTCCAGGATGAACTCTTCGAGGTATCCCGGGTTCGCGCGCTCCAGCATCGATTGCGAGCGCCGCCGGATCATGTCGTCGGAACTGCCGCCCTTCGGCAGGATCCAGAAGCTCCCGGTCCGGATCCCCTCCAGCGCGTGTGCCGCGACCTCTTCGGGCTCCGTCATCTTCGCTTCCAGCCCGGCGTCCTTCATCGCCTGCTCCCAGCCTTCGAGGGTGGGATACGGGCTCTGCCGCGGCTTGGACTTCGCGTAGCGCTCGGGACGGTTGCGGTAGCTCTCCCAGAGGCCGGTGCGCACCATGTGCGGGCCGGGGAAGAGCACCGAGGCGCCGATCTTGGCGTCAGCCTGCTTCAGCTGCGCGTAGAGGGCCTCGGTCATGGTGACGATCGAGGCTTTCGTCACCGCGTAGACGCTGGCCGTGGGCAGCGGGGCGATGCCGCCGTCCGGGGAGCTGGTGTTGACGACGTGGCCGGGGCTGTCCTGGGCGATCATGCGCGGTAGGAAGGCCTGGATCCCGTGGAAGACGCCCCAGACGTTGACCGCGAAGGCCCACTGCCAGTCGGTGCGCTCGTGCTGCCACATCGGGCCCTCGGCGCCGGAGCCGACACCGGCGTTGTTGCAGAGGACGTCGACGCTGGGGAAGGTGGCGAAAGCCTTGTCGGCCAACGCTTCCACCGATTCCGGCAGCGAGACGTCGGTGACCACGCCGAGTGCCCGCGCGCCCTGGGCCGCTTGCTGACCCACCTCGGCGACGGCCTTGTCGAGCGCGGGCTCCTCGACGTCGGCGAGCACCACGTTCATGCCTTCGGCCGCGAACAGCCGGGCCATCGCCAGGCCGATGCCGCTGGCCGCGCCGGTGACGACCGCGGTCTTGCCGGGCAGGTCAGCCAGCATCGGGAGCCTCCACGGAGTCATGGATCTGCGCCGGGTCGTCGTAGCGCTGGTGCACGTAGGGCAGGATCTCCTTCGGATCCAGCCGCGCCACGACCTCGCCGCGCTGGTCGGAGGTCTTCTCGCCGAAGGTGATCTCGACCAGCCGGAGCACCGGGAGGTCGGCGATCGGGTCGAGTGCGGACTCGCGGAGGATGACCTCCCCCTCGACCGCGTTCAGGGCTCGGGTCTTCTCGTTCCGGACGCAGCGCACGAGCAGCGGGTCGGCGTCGAAGCCGGAGCCGTCCACCGCCGGCAGGAACTTGAGATACCAGTCGACCTTGACGTAGGGCGCCGGGGGTTCCAGGGCGCCGGTGATCCGGCCACGGATCTCGGCGAAGGTGACGCTGTGCCGGGTGACCGTGCCGGCCACCTGCTCGCCGTCCCGGTCCACCACGACCTCGGCCAGCTTCTTCGGTTCGCCGAACACCTCGCGGCCGCCGATCAGCGAGCGCTCGGTGGTCATCGGCATGACCAGGCTGTACCAGCCTTCTTCGTCGCCGTGCGCGCAGGCCACGGAGATGGCCGCGGCACCGAGCGGCGTTCCGAAGATGTCGACCTGGTTGATCGTGGCGCGCACGTACGGTTTGGCGGTCGGCTTCAGGGGCGGGGGCAGCACCTGCGCCAGGGCGTCGGGGTCGGTCTCCCAGACGGCGTGCACTCCGGTGGACCACAGGTCGGGCAGTTTCGAGGCGGATTCGCGGGCCGCGGCGACGGCTTCGAGGTCGCGGGGGCCGTAGCGCACTCTGGGCATATCTGACTCCTCGTCATAAGCCTTCTGTAACACCGTTACACCCGTGCGCGTGAAGGGTAAAGAGCCATCGGTGGCGAGAGGATGGCACCGTGACCGGTCGAAGCCAGGGGACGGCGAAGCCGAGCCGCGCGCCGGCGGTGACCCGGCGTGCCGTGCTGGACGCCGCGACGCGCCTGGTCGAGCAGCAGGGCGTGGCTGGGCTATCGATGCGCAAGCTCGCGGCCGAGCTGGGGGTCGCGGTCACGTCGATCTACTGGCACGTCGGCAACCGCGAGGCGCTGCTCGACGAACTGGTGCAGGAGATGGTGCACGGCCTGGACACGCTGCCGGCGCACGGCACGACGCCGACGGCGCGCGTGCTGTCGCTCGCGGTGGAGCTGCGCCGGGTGCTGCGGGACCATCCGCACCTGATCGGGCTGGTCAACGAGCGCGGGCTGACTCCGGCGATGTTCCTGCCCTCGCAGCGGGCCCTGATCGCCGAGATCTCGGCCGCCGGGCTGCGTGGCGCGCGGGCCGCCGAGGCGGTGCGCGCCGTGCAGTACCACGTGATCGGGTTCATCCTCGTCGAACGGCACACCGACCGCTCGCCGGAGCAGCGTCCGTCGGCCGAGGAGCTGTGGCAGGCGGAGCCGGCCCCGGACGCGGACCTGGCCGGTGCGCTGGCCACGCCGGTGGACGCCGACCGGCTGTTCGCGGTGGCGACCAAGGCGCTGGTGCGGTCGCTGCTCGCGGATCAGGCGCTTACGGATCAGCCGCTCACGGATCAGTAGCTGCTCGCGGGTCAGTAGCCTGCGATCGGCGTCCCGCCTACCTTGGTCGGCATGACAGTCGAGGAGATCGTCGGTCCGGCCACACGCATGGTGTTCTACTCGCCGATGAGCGAGGAGCGCGCGAACCGCATCGCCGCGGACCTGGCAGCCACCGAGCCGGCGACGGTCGCCGACTACGCGTGCGGCTGGGGTGAGCTGCTGCTGCGGGTCCTGGCGCTGGCGCCGGCGGCGCGGGGCTACGGCGTGGACCTGTCCGGGCGGGAACTCGCGCGCGCTCGCGCCAACGCCGCGGCGCGCGGGCTCGGGGACCGGGTGGAGTTCGTCGAGGGACCGGCGCGGGAGAACGCGCGGCCGGCGGACGTGGTGATCAGCAGCGGGGCGTGGCAGGCGCTCGGCAGGAACGTGACGCGGGCGCTGGAAACCTTGCGTCCGTTGGTGAATCCCGGCGGACGGCTGTTCTTCGGCGTCGAGCACTGGGAGACGGTGCCGCCGCCGGAGCGGCTGGCCGAGATGTGGCCCGGGACCACCGCCGGAAGCTATGAGCTGCTGGCGGATCTGGCCGACCACGCCGTCGCGGCCGGGTTCCGTCCGCTGCGCATCGAGTCTTCGACCCGCGCGGAGTGGGACGACTACGAATCGCTGGAGACGATGGACGCCGAGGAGTGGCTGCTGGCCAATCCGGACCATCCAGACGCCGCGGCGGTTCGTGACGAACTAGACAGCAAGCGGAGCATCTGGCTGCGCGGACACCGCGATTACTTCGGATTCGCCATGCTCACACTGGGTGTTCCCGGGTAGTACAGGCCTTGACCGAGCACTGATGCCCTCAAAGCATTGTCGCTTTCGGGCTGACGCGAGCCCGGCGATCGCATAACGTTCTGCCGTGTCTTCACCGCTCCTTGAGTACCCGAGGGGCCCTCGCCTGTCCCTGCGCGAGTTCCGCCCCGACGACCTTCTGGCCTGGCAGCGCATAGCCGGCGATCCACGGGTCGCCGCGCACACCCCGTGGCCTGCCCTGGCGACCCCGGACACCACCGGCGCGTGGCTGTCCGAGACCGCGCGCATGGCGCAGCTCCAGCCCCGCCGTAGCTTCTACCTGGCGGTCGAGCAGTACGGGGACCTGATCGGCTCGGCGACGCTGGACATCCTCAGCTTCCCGCACCGCCAGGGCGAGATCGGCGTCTACCTCCGCCCCGACCGCTGGGCCGAGGGCCTGGGAACGGAGGCCTCGCGCCTCCTGCTGGAGCTGGCGTTCTCCCGCCTGGAACTGCACCGCGTGCAGACCACCGTGGACCCGCGCAACACCGCGGGGATGCGGGTGGCGGAGCACGTGAAGATGCGGCCGGAAGGCGTGCTGCTGGACCGCTTCCTGGTCGCCGGCCATTGGCAGGACCGGGCGATGTACGCCATCACCATGCCCGAGTGGCGCGGCGGCGGCCGCGGCGGGGCGCACGCTGCTGGGGCCGCTGGTGCGGCGGGAGATGCCGGGGCGGCTGAAGCTGCGTCCGGCGTTCCGGCTGAGGCTGCGGCTCCCGGCGAGGCTGCGGACGCCGTCGAGGGCTTCGACGCCTTCAGCAAGCCCGCAGCCGGCGGCGGCGTTGGAGGCGCGCCGACGCCGACGACCGTCTCGTTCGAGGGCGGCCCCGAGGAGCCGGTGCTGGGCGTGCCGACTCCGCCGGAGTCCGAGGAACAGCAGCACGCCGACGCCGAACAGGAGGCCCGGGAGAAGTTCGCCGACGGCGCCTTCGACGACGAGGAGAGCGAGCCGCAGGTGCTGACGGCGCAGATCGTCATGGAGCAGATCGAGGTCGTGCACATACTGCCCCGGGAGCCATAGGCGGCAGCCGGAGCCGGAGCAGGCGGATCAGGCTTCTGCGACGTTGGTCCGCACGGCACCCGGCTCCGCGGCGGCGGGAAGGGAGTCGCAGCACTCAGGGACATCCCCGCAGTTTCCGATTCCTAATACAGGAGTCTGATACACCGCTAACCTGACCTACCGTGATGGCAGGCAGTGGCTGGCATGGCAGTGCGAAGCCGTCGATCCCGGCGGCGGCGAGACGTACAGCCACGAGGACGGTGGCCTTTCTCCGCCGCAGGACGTCGCGCGTCCTGGAGCTTCCCGGCACCAGCATCAAGGACCTCGAAGCCGAGATCCACCGGCAGGCCAAGGCCGCCGACTTCGCTGATGTGCTGTCTGCGGAACAAACGAAGAAGGTGCAGGACGCGGTAGAGGCCGGCACGCTCAACATCTTCGCCGAGGAATCGGCCCGCGACAGCATCCACAGCCTGGTCCAGGCGAGCCCGCTCCTGATCGCCCTGCAGTACGCCGCGACGGCCGGTCTGGCCGTCATCGGCTTCACCACGCCGTTCGCCGACATGCGCCACGACCGCTTCAGCACCGCGGGATTCGAGATCATCCTCGCGGCGCTTCTGGTCAGGGGTCTCAATCAGCTCAGATTCCGGGTTCGGACGATGCACCACCCCGCGCTGTTCGCGACCGTCATCGGCGGGCTGACTGTGCTGCGGCACATCTCGTTATCCTCGGACCTGACGTCGGCGGACATCCGGCTCCCAGCGTGGGCCGACGGGAAGGCGACGGAAGTCGTCAACTGGTACCACGTGGCTCACAGCGCGACCGGACTGGTCCAACTGGTCTCGCTGTGGCTGCTGGCCGTCGTCACGCCGCGCACGCTACTCATGATGATGCACAGAAAACACGGCTTGGGCGCGTCGCGGGAAGACGAGGCGTCGAGCCTGTTCCTGCTCGGGCTGGTCGACATCGCGGTCACCTTCCGGCGCGAGCGGGACCAGCCTCGGGAGACGACCCGCGCCGGCCGGCCGCTGCGCGAGCTGAAGGTCGCCGACATCCGCACGAGGAAACGAACAGCCATTTCCCGCTACCTGTGCGTCCTCGCCAAATTCGCGCGCACCGCGTGGACCCGATCCATCAGGAACAGTCATCAGGGCACCCGCCGGGACGCCGCCTTCCTCGGCAGCGGGGTCTCAGCGGAACTGTTGCGAATACAGAAATGTATCGCAATGGGCGATATCACAGCGGACGACGGGTACCGGAAGTTCGCCAAGGCCGCCGGCACATTCGTCGACGGCCCCTGGAGCGACCTGATGATCAAGGGGCACACGCGCCGCGCGGCCGTCCCCGCGTGGCTGTGGAGGACGGTCCGTCAGGCGGTGTCGGTCCTGATCGCGGTTGCCGCCATGGTCGTGTGCACGGAGCACTACCTTCCGGTCAAGCAGCCGTACTCGGGCGCCATCGTGTCGCTGAGCTTCGGCTACATCGTCGTCAAACTCCTCGTGGTCGTCGACCCGGAGTTCAAGACGAACCTCGACATCACCAACAAGGTGATCGACAGCCTGCGCCCCAGCAAGCCGAAGTAGGCACCCGCCCGCATGGCCTAGCGACCGACTACCGCCCGACGACCCCGGGTAGGCCGCTCTCGGCGGGAGAGGCCGCCACGTCCTGTCACCGTGACCCGGGAGTCGGAAATGGCCGTGTGTGAGGTTTGTGGCAACGACTACTACATGTCGTTCGACGTCGTCGCCGCCGGCGTGAAGCACACCTTCGACTCGTTCGAGTGCGCGATTCACCGGATGGCGCCGACGTGTGAGCACTGCCGGTGCCGGATCGTCGGGCACGGGGTGGAGGCGGACGGCAAGTTCTACTGCTGTGCGCACTGCGCGAAGTCGGCCGGGGCGAACGGGATCGCCGACCACGTCGACCACGCGTCGCACCCCGGGCACCTGATCGCCGCCGGCGGGGGTGCGTGACCGCGCCTAGCGCGGGCCGATTTTGACGCCGGGGAGCCGGTCAGCGCTCGTCGGCGTCGGCGTTGGCGTTGGCGTCGGGTGAGCCGGCGTCGAGTGAGTCAGCGCCTTCCTTCGGCTTCGCCGTGCCGAAGTCCTCGGCGGTCATGAGATCCGTCTCGTGCGCCCACTGGGCCCAGCCCGCCAACGCTTCGTTTATCCGGATCCCCGCCTCCAGCGCGATCCGCATCGCCCGCGTCTGCGCGCTCGTGCCCCAGTCGCCGCGGTCCTTGGTCTCGGCGTAGCCGCGTAGGGCCGCCGCGGTCTCGGCGAAGAACGCCTGCTCGGATGCCAGATGCGTCTTCAGGTCCTCGGGGTCCATCAGCCAGAAGAAGTACGCGCGGAACAGCGTCTCCATCCGGAACGTGTGGTCCACCTCCACCTCGGCGAGCCAGCGGCGCACCTCGGCCAGGCCCTCGTCGGTGATGCGGTACGCCTTGCGCCGGCGCGGGCCGGTGCTCTCCACCTCGATCAGGCCCGCGGTCTCCAGGCGTGCCAGCTCCGAGTAGATCTGCGGGTGCTGCGCCGGCCACACCGAGCCGAGGGCCTCGGAGAAGCGGCGGGCGAGGTCGTAGCCGCTGGCCGGGCCTTCGGCGAGCAGGCCGAGCAGGCCGTGGCGCAGCGACATCGGCGGGGTCCTCCTGGCGGATCGGTGGCAGTCGGCGGCTGACTGTCCATCTTGACACATCGGCGCGGACATGTAGACGATGACATGTACAGGCAGACATGTTGAGTAAGACGTATGGGGAGGACTGTCATGGACGGCGAGCAGAAGCGCGCGGTGTTGTTGACCGGCGCAGGCGGCGGCGTGGGACGTGCTGCGACACAGGCGCTGGTCGAGCGCGGGTTCCGCGTCTACGCGACGGTGCGCGAATCGGGCGGGGAGTTTCTGGAGCACCCTGATGTCCGGACCTTCCGGCTGGACGTCACCGATCCCGCCAGCGTGGCCGACGCCGTGACCCACGTCCGGGCCGACGGCTGCACCGCGCTGCACGGCATCGTCAACAACGCCGGCATCATCGTGCAGGGCCCGCTGGAACTGGTCACCGCGCAGGACCTGCGGCATCAGTTCGACGTCAACGTCTTCGGCGCTGTCGCGGTCACCCAGGCGTTCCTGCCACTGCTGCGCGCCGGCCGCGGACGGCTGGTCAACATCACCGCCGCCACGGCGCGGGTCGCAGGGCCCTTCTTCGGGCCGATTTCGGCGAGCAAGGCGGCGCTGCAGTCGCTGTCCGACGCCCAGCGCCTGGAGCTCGCGCACTGGGGCCTGCCAGTGGTCGTGGTCGAGCCGGGCTTCATAGACACCACGATCTTCACCAAGGCGGCGCAGGCCACGGCGAAGGCGAAGGCCGCCCTGACACCTGCCGAACGGGCCCTCTACGAGGCGCAGCTTCAGGCCGTGGACGGTGCGCTGGCCAAGTCCAAGGCCGCCTCGCCGACGATCGTGGCCGATGCCGTGATCAGGGCACTGACCGCGCGCAAGCCCAAGCCGCGCTACACCGTCGGACCCGACACGCGCATGCTCGGGCTACTGGCGCGGCTGCCGCTGCGGACGCGGGATCGGCTGCTGGCGGGAGTCATGGGCCTGAACAAGGTCCCCGCGGCGCAATAGGCGCGAACGCCGAACGCCACGCCACGCCACGCAAACAGCGCACCGGGCCCGGCTAGACCCGCCGCGCCGCCACCCCCAGCCGCCGTCCCGCCTCCGCCAGCCGCCCCGGCGTCAGCCCGGCGTAGCCGAGCACCAGCCCGGGCGGCCCCGGCGCGAACCGCATCGGCGCCAGCGGCTGGACGCGCACGCCCTGCGCGTCCGCCGCTGCGGCGAGCGCGTCCTCGTCGCTGCCCGGCGGCAGGTCCACCAGCACGTGCAGGCCCGCTGCCACGCCGCGCACCTTCCACTCCGGCAGTTCCGCGGCCAGGGACGTCACCAGCGCGTCGCGGCGGGTCCGGTAGCGGCGGCGGACGGTGCGCAGGTGGCGGTCGTAGGCGCCGGTGGCGATCAGGTGCGCCATCGCCAGGTGGTCCAGGACCGAGCCGCCGAGGTCGCTGTGCAGGCGGATGTCTCGGATCCGGTCCGCCAGCGGCTGCGGGGCCACGGCCCAGCCGAGGCGGAGCGCGGGGGCCAGGGACTTGCTCGTCGTCCCCAGGTACAGCACGCGGTCCGGGGCCATGCCCTGCAGGCAGCCGACCGGGTCGCGGTCGTAGCGGAACTCGGCGTCGTAGTCGTCCTCGATGACCAGGCCGTCGGCGGCGCGGGCCCAGGCGATCAGCTCCGCGCGGCGGGCCGGGGCCAGGACCACGCCGGTCGGGTACTGGTGCGCCGGGCCGGCGAAGACGACCGTCGCGGAGGTCCGCCGCAGCTCCGCGACGACCAGGCCCGCCTCGTCCACCGGGACTCCGACCAGCGTCATCCCCGAGGCGGCCAGCAGCCGGCGCGGACGGTCCGCCGACGGGTCCTCGACCGCCAGCACCCGGTGTCCGAGCTCGTGCAGGGCCTGGAGGCCGAGCGCGAGACCCTGGGCCGAGCCGTTGATGGCGACCACGCGCTCGGGCGTGGCATCGGCGGCGCGCACCCGCCGCAGGTAGGCCGCGATCTCCTCGCGGAAGCGCAGCACGCCGCCGGGATCGCCGTAGCCGAGGCCGGCGTGCGGCAGGTCGCTGAGCACCCGGCGCTGCGCCGCGACCCACGCCGTGCGTGGGAACGCCCCGAGGTCCGGCCGCCCCGGCGTCAGGTCGAACTCCGGCTCCGCCTCGGCCGCGTCCTGCGGCGCCGCGGCCCGCTCCCCCACCGCGTGCCCGGCCGCGACCCACGTCCCGGCGCCGGTGCGGCTGAGCAGGTACCCCTCCGCGACCAGCTGCTGGTACGCCTCGACCACCAGCCCGCGCGACAACCGCAGCTCCGCCGCCAGCTGCCGACTCGGCGGCAGGACCGTGCCGCCGGCGATGCGGCCCGCGCGGATGCCGTCGCGCAGGCCGACGACCAGCTGCTCGACCAGGCGGCCGGCGGTGCGGTCGACGGTCACCAGGATCTCGGCCACCGGATTGGTCCCCTTTTCGCGCCGCCGATTGGTTCTTACTCGCAGACCAATCCGATCCTAGCCTCGCAGCATGTCCACGATCACAGGTGAGGTGGGTGCGGGGAGCGGCACCGGCGCCCAAGCCCAAGCTCCGGCCCCGGCGCGCCCCGCCACCGCCACCACCGGCAGCACTCAATCCCCGGCGCGGCGCCCCCGCCCCGCCACCCGCCACGTCCTCCAAGGCGCCCTGGCCATGTCAGTCCTCGGAGCCTCCACCGCGGTCAGCGCCCACCTCACCCGCTACCCGGTCCTCGGCGGCCAGGCCCTGCGCTACACCCTCGCCGCCGCGGTCTTCGCCGTCATCGTGCGCCGCGGCGGCCCGCCCCGCCCGCGGCCGACCGCCCGCGAGTGGCTTCAGCTGACCCTGCTGTCGGCGACCGGCCTGGTCCTGTTCAACGTGTTCGTCCTGGCCGCGCTCCAGCACACCGACGCCGCCACGCTCGGCAGCGTCGTGGCGTGCTCGCCGCTGGTGCTGGCGCTCGCCGGGCCGCTGGTCACCAAGGGCGGCCACGGCCACCGGCTGCGCAAGGGGCCGGCGATCGGCGCGGCGGGGCTGGTGGTCGCCGGGAGCGCGATGGTCCAGGGCTTCGGGCCGGGCAGCGCGGCCGGGATCGTGTTCGCCGTCCTGACGCTGGCCTGCGAGGCGCTGTTCTCGCTGCTGGCGGTGCCGCTGCTGCCGAAGTTCGGCGAGCTGCGGGTCTCGGCCTACGTCACCGTCATCGCCGTCCCGACGCTGCTGGTCGCGAGTCTGGCCACCGACGGCACCGCGATGCTGCGGGTGCCCACGCTCACCGAGACCGCCGCGCTGCTGTACCTCGCGCTCCCGCTGACCGTCGGCGCGTTCCTGCTCTGGTACCGCTCGCTCAACGGCCTCGGGCCGCAGCGCGCCGGCCTGCTGATCGGCACGGTGCCGGTCGCGGCCTGCGCCGCCAGCGCCGCGCTCGGCGTGGGGACGCCGGGGATCGCGCAGCTGGCGGGGGTGGCGGTCGTGGTGGCGGGGATCGTCGTCGGATTGGCGAAGAGTTGAGGCCGGAAGGTGAGTGCGACCTGCCTCCGGCACGCTTGGGGACGTCGGGTAGCGTCAGGCTGTGTCTCGGTACCGTTTCGTCTTCTCCTGGCGCTGGATCCGCCTTCATGTCCTGATCTGGCTGATCCTCATCCCCTCCTTCATCGGCCTGGGGATGTGGCAGCGAAGCCGCTACCACGAGCGCACCGCGGAGAACGCCGTCATCAGGACCGCGATGAACGCCCCGCCGGTGCCGATCGAGGACACCGACGCGGTGGGCGCCCCGGTGCCGCAGAAGGCCCGCTGGAAGCAGCTCACGCTGGTCGGGACCTTCGACACCGCGCACCAGTTCCTGGCCCGCAACCACCAGGAGAACGGCAACCCGGGCTTCTGGGTGATCACCCCGATGACGCTCGCGGACGGCACGTCCGTCCTGGTCAACCGGGGCTGGATCCCGACCGTCGACTCCGATGAGCAGCAGTCGCCGGCGATCCCGGCGCCGCCGGCCGGCACGGTCACCGTCACCGGACGGCTGCAGCAGTCCGAGACCAAGGGCAACACCGGCATCCGGGACGTCACCTCGGGCCTGCCGGCCGGGCAGATCAGCCTGATCAACACCGACGCGCTGGCCGCCAAGACCGGGCTCCAGCTGCGCGGCGGGTACGCCGAGGTGATCACCTCCAAGCCGGCTGACTCCGCGACGAATTCCGCAGGGGTACAGATCACGCCGGTGGACGCACCGTCGCTGGACGAGGGCCCGTATTTGTCCTACTGGTTCCAGTGGTGGCTGTTCTGTGTGATCGCGGCCGGAGGCTGGGTGACGATCATCCGGCGCGAGGCCCAGCACCGGGACCGGGAGGCCGCCGAGGCGGCTGAAGAGGACGACTACGACGACTACGACGAGGACGCCGGGGACGCCGAGGAAGAAGACGAGGAGGCGGAAGACGCCGACGCGCCCGCCGCCCCCGCTACCGCGCCAGCGCCCTGAGGACGTCCGCCAGCTCCTGCGTCGGCTCGAACCGGATCCCGTCCTCGGCCCGGCGCGAGCCCTGCCGGTACAGCACTCCGTCCCGCCACCAGAACAGCTGATCGCTCACCGGGCCCGGCCCGGTCTCGTACTGCCGCCGCGCCAGGCGCAGCATGCCCTCGGCGGCGGCCACCGCCTCCGGTCCGCGCACCGGGTGCGCCGCGAACAGTCCGCGGTTCGGTATCACCACCAGCGCGCCGTTGCTGTCGACGGACACGTAGTCGGGGAGCCAGAAGGAGTGCGTCGGCGCGTAGCCGGAGCCGCCGCGCACCACCGTGATGCTGACGCCCTCCGCCTCCAGCAGCCGGGTCTCCAGCAGGCCCTCGCGGCGCACGTTCTCCCGCGCCGTCCGGTACGCCTCGCGCGCGGTCACTTTCCAGCGCGCCAGATCCCCGTACGCGACCGGGCCCTCCTCGGGCCGGTACCAGCGCACGCCGGCGCCCAGCGGGTCGCGCAGCGGCGAGGGCGGGACCAGCTCCAGGACCTCCACCAGGCCGTCGGCGCAGAACCGGTGCTCTATCCCGGCCAGCGCCGCGGAGTCGGCGTCGTCGCCGCCGAACAGCCGGGCCCGGATCCGGCCGCGGACCGAGGCCCACTCCGAGTCGTGGTCGCCGGTGAGGGACACCGAACTGGCGTAGAACCCTGAGGGGTCCACGCGGGTCAGCACCAGTTCCTCGACCATCTCCGGCCAGTCGGCCTTCTCGGCCACCTCCATCCGGCGCTTGAGGGCGGCCAGCGGCCAGCGGCCGCGGTGCGGGCCGTAGACCTCGATCAGCCCCTCCTCCACGATCGACCACGCGCAGCCGCGACGGCGCAGCTCCACGTCGAGCAGGCCGACCATCGCCACCGCCACCGGGTCCCCTTCCGGCCAGCTCCTACGAGCCTCGGCGGCGTGGCGTCCGTTCGTTCCCACCTGCGGATCCCCCCAAGAGAGAGTCGTCGTACCGGATTGCGAAGCAGCCCCCGGCTACCCGCGATCGCTCCCCGCACTCAATATTTTGACGAAAGCCCGGGCTCTTCGGTTGCCGAACCGTACCGATCTAGTCCCCACCTAGTCCTTTCGGCGTATAAGCGCCAGGTATCCCTTCAGGTCTCTCATCGAGTGGACCATCGGACAGGGTAACGCCACGGGGCGCTTCCGTCTGCCTCCAATGGGTGACAAGCGACCCGAAAGCGTGACGTCTGCTGTTTCGACCGCGTTGGGCGATACGTGCCCCACAACGCGCCGCGCACTGAACCGCCGGATGTCCACAGCGCGGTGCTCCTGGGGGTTCCGGCCCCACGCCGCGACCCCGCCACCGCCCCCGGCGGCAACAACACGCTGACACGCCTGCGCCGCACCGCCCCCGAAGACCCGATGGTCACCGACCGCGCGTGGGAGCGCATCAGCGCCCTACTCCCCGAGCGCCCCCGCCGCCGCCGAAACCCGGGCCGCAAACCCCTGGACGACCGCGCGGTCCTGAACGGCATCCTGGTGGTCCTCGGCCGCCGCATCGGCTTCGAGAAGCTACCCCAGGAACTGGAGTACGGCAGCGGAATGACATGCTGGCGCCGCCTACGCGACTGGCAGCGAGCGGGCATCTGGACGGACATCGCCCAGGTCCTCCGCGAGGAGATCCCCGAAGCGCGCCGCATCGACTTCGACCGAGTGATCACCAACGGCGGCCCCGGCGCCGCAGAGGGCGAGACGCGAGTCGCGCGACGGCCGCGGTCGACGACGCTGATCCGGCAGCCCTCGCCGGTGGCGATGGAGTTCGGGTTCACGGCGCTGAGGAAGAGCCGGTAGGGGGTGGGCTCGTTTCACGCGGCGCCACCGCCGCGCCGAAGCCCGCGGTCAAGCCGCCGCCACCATCACCCCGCAGCCGCAGCCACCTCCGGCGCGGGCTCGGCCTCAGCATCAGCCTCCGCCTCCCCACCCCGCATGCCCTCCTGCCCCTGGAACTGCACCCGGTACAACTCCGCATACAGCCCATCCGCAGCCAGCAGCTCCTCGTGCCGCCCCTGCTCGACGATCCGCCCGCCGTCCACCACCAGAATCTGGTCGGCGTCGCGCACGGTCGACAGCCGGTGCGCGATCACCAGCGACGTCCGGCCCCGCAGCGCCCGCGCCAGCGCGCGCTGGACCGCGGCCTCGTTCTCGCTGTCCAGGTGCGCGGTGGCTTCGTCGAGGACGACGACGCTCGGTGCCTTCAGCAGCAGGCGGGCGATCGCCAGGCGCTGCTTCTCGCCGCCGGACAGGCGGTAGCCGCGGTCGCCGACCACGGTGTCCAGGCCGTCGGGCAGGCTGTGGACCAGGTCCAGGATCTGGGCGTCGCGCAGGGCGTCGGTCAGTTCCTCGTCGGTGGCGGTGGGGCGGGCGTAGAGGAGGTTGGCGCGGATCGTGGTGTGGAACATGTGCGCGTCCTGCGTCACCGTGCCGACCGTGGCGTGCAGCGACTCCAGCGTGACGTCGCGGATGTCCGTGCCGCCGATGCGGACCGCGCCCGACTGCGGGTCGTAGAGGCGGTTCGCCAGGGAGGTGATCGTGGTCTTGCCGGCGCCGCTGGGGCCGACCAGGGCCACCATCTCCCCCGCCGCCGCGGTGAAGGTCACGCCGGCCAGCACCTGCGCCGAGGGCGCCTGGTCCAGGCGGGCCACCGACTCCAGGGAGGCCAGGGAGACCTCCTCGGCGGTCGGGTAGCGGAAGGCGACGTCGTCGAACTCGACCGCGACCGGCCCGGTCGGCAGCACGCCGGCGTCCGGCTTCTCCTTGATCATCGGCTCCAGGTCCAGGACCTCGAAGACCCGGTCGAAGGACACCAGCGTGGACATCACCGTGATGCGGACGTTGGTCAGCGCGGTCAGCGGGCCGTAGAGCCGGCCGAGCAGCGCGGCCAGGGCGATCAGCGTGCCCAGCGTGATGGAGTGGCTGATCGCGAGGTGGCCGCCGATCAGGTAGGTCAGCGCGGTGGCCAGGGCGGCGACCAGGCTCAGCGCCGTGCTGAAGAACGCGCCGGTCAGCGCGATGCTGACGCCGGCGTTGCGCACCCCGGCGG
Organism: Catenulispora sp. GAS73; assembly: GCF_041262085.1. Lineage (NCBI taxonomy): Bacteria > Bacillati > Actinomycetota > Actinomycetes > Catenulisporales > Catenulisporaceae > Catenulispora > Catenulispora sp. GAS73. The sequence goes on along the minus strand of NZ_JBGCCM010000006.1, from coordinate 209,093 downwards.
CCTTCTCGGCGAACTCCGCGTCCTCCTCGGCGGGCCGGCCGAACAGCTTGGCCAGCAGCGCGCCGGAGACGTTGAAGCGCTCGGTCATCATCGCCGACATGTCGGCGTTCAGCTGCATCTGGCGCCGGACCTGGCCCTGCATCCGCTTGCCGACGCGGCGGGCCGGGATCAGGAAGACCGGCAGCAGGGCCAGCGAGAGCACGGTGATCTGCCAGGACAGGTAGAACATGGTCCCGGCGACCAGGACCAGGCTGATGACGTTCGACAGCACGCTGGACAGCACCGAGGTGAAGGCCTGCTGCGCGCCGATGACGTCGCTGTTCAGCCGGGAGATCAGCGCGCCGGTCTGGGTGCGGGTGAAGAAGGCGATCGGCATGCGCTGGACGTGCGCGAACACCCGGGTCCGCAGGTCGTAGATGAGCCCCTCGCCGATGCGCGAGGACAGGAACCGGTTCACCAGCGAGGCCACCGCGTCCCCCACCGCGACCACGGCGATGATCAGCGCCAGCTTCGTGACCACGGCCCGGTCGCCCTTGAGCACACCGCTGTCGACCAACTTCTGCGCCAGCAGCGGCGGCAGCACCACCAGCACCGCGTCGACGATCGTGATCGCCAGGAAGACACTGATCAGCACCCGGTACGGCCGGGCGATCTTGAAGATCCGCTTGATGGTCCCCGGCGCGAGCTTGTGGTTCAGGATCTCTTTGTCGTTCCGGCCACGGGCCCCGCGCATCATCATCATGCCCGGCGAGCCCATCCCACCACCCATCGACACGCGTGCAGCTCCCTAAAGTCGTGAATCCCCGTCAGGCATAAATGCCGTGAGGCGGCACGGCCATTCCCATAGCCTTCAGCCATGGTGAACCCTCCGGACTCGTTTTCTGAAGACGAGCTGCGTGCGCTGTCGGCGAACAGCTCGGAGGTGCAGGTGGCGGGGCTGCCTTCCACCCCGGTGGACACCCTCGCCGGACTGGAAACTACCGCCGCTAGGATCTAGCCACCATGGACTTCACGACACTGAGCGCCCACCAGGGCAAGGTCATGGTCTCGGTCGGGGACTCCTTCACCGAGGGCATGTGCGACGACACGCTCCCGGACGGCTCGTTCCGGGGCTGGGCCGACCGGGTGGCCGAGCGGCTGGCCGCCGACGACCCGCATCTGCGGTACGCGAACCTCGCGGTCCGCGGCAAGCTGATCGGGCAGATCGAGCGGGACCAGATCCCGGTCGCGGCGACGATGAACGCCGACCTCATCACGCTGGCCGGCGGGCTGAACGACGTGCTGCGGCCGCGCTGCGACATGGCGGCGGTCGAGGCCAGCGTCCGGTCCTGCTTCGCGCAGCTCGCCACCACCAAGGCCACGATCGTCCTGTTCCGCCCGACCGACCCGCGCCGCCGGATGCGCGGCTCGCAGCGCCTGATGCCCGCCGTCAACCGGCTGATCGAGCTGGTCGACGCGTTCGGCGAGTCGCACGGCGCGGTGGTCGTGGACCTGTTCACGGCCCGGGTCTTCGACGACCCGCGGATGTGGGCCGAGGACCGGCTGCACTTCTCCCCCGAGGGCCACCGGCGGGTCGCCGAGGCCGTGCTGCAGGCGCTGGGCGCGGAGCCGAGCTTCGACTGGCGCGCGGCGCTTCCGCCGGCCCGGCCCAAGCCGTGGCTCCAGGCCCGGCGCCAGGACCTGCGGTGGATACGGATCTACCTGCTGCCGTGGATCGGGCGCCGGATCACCGGGAAGTCCTCGGGGGACGGCCGGACGGCCAAGCGGCCCGAGCCGACGCTGGTGGTGGAGGGCTCGCAGGCGTAGGCGGTGCGGCTCAGGGCACGGAGTTCTGCCGGACCGGCCGACTCAGGCCACGGAGTTGTGCCGGACCCGCGCCGTCCACAAAGATGGCCCGGTCCGCTCCCCACCGCGACCGACTGGCAGGCCCCTCCCATGGACACAGCCACGCTCCGGCGGCTCGGCCTGCGGGCCCGCGGCGACGTCCCCACCGCCGCGTGGCTGATCCTGCTGGCGGTGTTCGTCACCGAGTACTGGTGGTGGCACAGCCGGGTGACGCTGTGGGACGGCGACGCGCTCTACTACGTCGCCGCCGCGCTGAAGTTCGCCGGGCACTCCACCGACGACGCGCTGCGGCTCACCGGCGTGTTCTTCCACCAGGAGGGCACCGTCGGGCGGATCCGCGGCACGCTCACCGGCGTCGCCGGGCAGCCGGGCGCCGGGGAGTACGACCTGGAGGCGCCGCGCTTCTTCTACTCGGCGCTGGCGGTGCCGTTCGTCTGGATGTTCGGCGCGAAGGGCATCTGGGTGATGTCGTGGCTGTGCGCGGCGGCGTTCCTGTTCGTCACGATGCGGCTGCTGACCCGGCTGTTCGGGGCGCAGCTCGCGCTGGCGATGCTGGTGCTGTACCAGATCGCGTACGCCTTCTGGTTCTTCCAGACCGGCATCTACACCGAGTCTCTGGCCGCGCTTCTCATCGTCCTGATCGTCACCCGGCTCCCGCTGGAGCGGCAGACCTCGCGCAGCGACCTGATCTGGATCGGGGTCCTGCTGCTGGTGCTGGCCTTCACCCGGCAGAGCGTGCCGGTGCCGGCCGCGGCCATCGTGTTCGCGTATCTGTGGACCGCGATCGGTACCAAGAGCTGGGGGAAGGCGAACGTCTGGAGCCGGCCGGCGCTGGTCGCCGGCGGCGTCGGGGTGGTCGCCGTGGGCCTGGTGACCGCGCTGTTCCCGTTCAACGAGCTGCGGCACTACTCCGAGGTGAACCACCTCGGGAACACCGCCTACGTCCAGGCGCACCTGAGCCAGACCCTGGGCAAGGTCCCGGGCCTGGTCGTGGACATGTTCGCGCGGGAGTTCCGGGGCGCGTTCGCCGGCGACCACGGTCTGCAGGTGCTGTGGCTGCTGACCGCGGCCGGCATCGTGTGGCGGTTCCGGAACGTCTACGCGGCCATGGTCGTCGGCTCGGCGCTGGCCTGCGCGTTCCTGAGCATCCTGGACGCCACCGGGCGCACCTCGCTGCGCTACTTCGTGCCGATGTACCCGATGGCGTTGATGCTGGTCGCGGACTTCTGGCGGTCGCGGCAGTGGGTGGTCAGGACTCTCCCGTCCCGGCCAGGTCCCGGAAGCGCCGGGTCTGAGCCGCCCGCTCCGCAGCCCGCTGCTCGTCATACGGACGCCCCGCCGCTGACCGCAGCAGAGCCTTCGACTCCGTGACCGCGCCGCGCGGGTTGGCCAGCAGGTCGGCGGCGAGCTTCGCCGCGGCGGCGTGCAGTTCGCCGCGCGGGACGACGTGGTTGGCCAGGCCGATGCGCAGGGACTCCTCGGCGTCGACGTAGCGCGCGGTGGCCACGATCTCCAGGGCGCGCGAGTAGCCGACGGCGTCGACCAGCGGCTGCGTCCCGGCCAGGTCCGGCACCAGGCCGAGGGCCGGCTCCTTCATGGAGAACAGGACGTCGTCGGCGACGACGCGGATGTCGCAGGCCAGCGCGAGCTGGAAGCCGGCGCCGATGGCGTGCCCCTGGACCGCGGCGACGGTGACCAGGTCGGTGCGACGCCACCAGGTGAACGCCTCCTGATACCCCTCGATGGTGCGGTCCACCTCCTCGTCGGAGGCCGCGGCGAAGGTGGCGAAGTTCTCGAACATCGAGCGGTCCAGGCCTGCGGAGAAGGACTTGCCCTCGGAACGCAGCACCACGACGCGCACGGTGCCCGGCAGAGCGGCGCCGATCGCGGCCAGCGCGGCCCAGAACTCAGGGGTCTGCGAGTTGCGCTTGTCCGGCCGGTTCAGGGCGACCGTCGCGGCCTCGCCCTCCAGCAGCACGTCGATGCCCGCCTCGGCGGCCTGACGTGCGGTGTCTTCCCAGCTCATGCGCTCTCCCGAATCCGTGCGAACGGTGCCGAAGAGCGAGACTACTCGCGGGTAACTTGTTGCGCCAGCGGAGTACCCGACAATAGAGGTGTCCGCCGCGTCCGGACTCGGCCTGGAGCGAGGAAGAAGGACGGCGCGGACACAGAAGAGGGCGGGGTGCCCATCACGCACCCCGCCCCTTCGTCACCGGTCGGCTGCCCGACCTCCGCCCGGCCAATACGACCTGGTCAGGCGGTCTTCGCCTTGCCGCGCGTCGCGCCGCCCCGGCCCCGAAGCGTCACACCGGATTCGCTGAGCATCCGGTGCACGAACCCGTACGAACGCCCGGTGGACTGGGCGAGGGCGCGAATGGACTCGCCCGCCTCGTACTTCGCCTTGAGGTCGGTCGCGAGCTGCGACCGCGCGTCGCCGGTCACCCGGCTGCCCTTCTTGAGAGTCTCGGCCACACGTGCCTCCTGGAGTGGATGTGCGCTCTAGGTACACATGATCACCCCTCGCAGCGCTCTTGGCCACCGATTCGGCGATGTTGCCCATAACATCAATGTCACGTCGCTCGATGTGACTAGTAGATCATGGTGGTTTGTGGGGTTATCGGGGGATTCGGATCTCGGGATGAATCAGCCCACGATGAAAGGTCCCGGGGTGGGGGGGTGGGGGGGTTGGGTGGGGGTGGTGGGCCTGGGTGGGGAGGGTTGGGGGTGGGAGGCGGGGTGCTGGGGCGGCGGCGGTAGTGGGGGCGGCGGCGTTGGAGGCACTGGCGGTGATGGGGGACGGCGGCGGTTTGGTTTGTGGTTTTAGAGGCTTTTTACGGCTTCGCACAGGGTTTGATGGCCTCGCGGGGTGGCGCAGTTCGGTGGTGCCCCGCATGTTGCGCTGGCGGCTGCCGGTTTTCGTGTTCACGACCGCGCGTCGGTCCGAGTCACTGCGCATGTCGTAGGCGGCAATCGTCGGGCGTGGTGGGCACCTTGAGGCCTCCGGCGGGCGCTCTACAGCGAGGGGGCGACCCGAGCGTCCGGCACTTCGGCGGCGGCCCGCGACTGGTCGGCTTCTTGTCCGCTGTTGCCTGCGCCGCGCTGACTGCTGGCGGTCGCTGCTTGTGGTCACCAGGGTTCTGTGCCCCTCGCCACGTCGTCGCCTTACGGAACCAGCCCGGTTCGGCGGCGTCAAGCCGGATCACACCTGCTGTGGTCCGGCTCCGTCCGGCTGGACACCGCCAAACCGGCCAGGTTGGCTTCGCCCGCCGACGCGGCGAGGGACCCAGAACCAACACCCCGCGTGGTCCGGTCGGACACGACGAAGGACGTGCTCGGCTGGCGCCTGCCGGTCGCGTTGTGTGGTGGGTCCGTCGCCGTGTGCTAGGCCAGCGACACCAGGTCCAGGTACTGCTCGCTCCAGAGGTCCTCGTCGCCGTCCGGTAGCAGGATCACCCGCTCCGGGTTCAGTGCCTGTACCGCGCCCTCGTCGTGGGTCACCATGATCACGGCGCCCTCGTATGTCCCGAGGGCGCCGAGGATCTCCGCGCGGGAGGCTGGGTCCAGGTTGTTGGTGGGCTCATCGAGGAGGAGGACGTTCGCCGTCGAGACCACCAGGGTGGCCAGCGCCAGTCGGGTCTTCTCGCCGCCGGACAGTACGCCGGCTGGCTTGTCGACGTCGTCGCCGGAGAACAGGAATGAGCCCAGCGTCTTGCGGACGGCGATCAGGTCCAGGTCCGGTGCCGCGCTGCGCATGTTCTCCAGGACCGTGCGCTCTGGGTCCAGGGTCTCGTGCTCCTGGGCGTAGTAGCCGAGTTTGAGGCCGTGCCCCTCCTCGACCTGGCCGGTGTCCGGCTTCTCGACGCCGCCGAGTAGGCGCAGGAGGGTGGTCTTGCCGGCGCCGTTCAGGCCGAGGATGACGACCTTGGAGCCGCGGTCGACGGCTAGGTCGACGTCGGTGAAGACCTCCAGTGAGCCGTAGGACTTCGACAGGCCGGTGGCGAACAGGGGGGTCTTGCCGCACGGGGCTGGGGTGGGGAAGCGGAGCTTGGCCACCTTGTCTGACTGGCGGACCTCCTCCAGGCCGGCCAGCATGCGGTTGGCGCGGCGGGCCATGTTCTGGGCTGCGACGGTCTTGGTCGCCGAGGCGCGCATCTTGTCGGCCTGCGCGTTCAGGACTGCGGCCTTCTTCTCGACGTTGGCGCGTTCGCGCTTGCGGCGGCGTTCGTCGTCCTCGCGCTGCTTGAGGTAGAGCTTCCAGCCCATGTTGTAGTAGTCGATGGCGGCGCGGTTGGCGTCTAGGTGGAAGACCTTGTTCACGCAGGATTCGACCAGGTTCACGTCGTGGGAGATGACGATGAAGCCGCCCTTGTAGGTCTTCAGGAACTCGCGCAGCCAGACGATCGAGTCGGCGTCGAGGTGGTTGGTCGGCTCGTCGAGGAGGAGGACCTCGTTGTCGCCGAAGAGGATTCGGGACAGTTCGACGCGGCGGCGCTGGCCGCCGGAGAGGGTGTGCAGGGGCTGGTTCATCACGCGGTCCGGGAGGCCCAGGGCGGAGGCGATGGTCGCGGCCTCGGATTCGGCGGCGTAGCCGCCGGCAGCGATGAACTCGTCCTCCAGGCGGGCGTAGCGGCGCATCGCCTTTTCGTGGGTGGCCGGGTCGACGGAGGCCATGCGCTTCTCGTTCTCGCGCATGCGGCGGAGGATGTCGTCCAGGCCGCGGGCGGAGAGGATGCGGTCGCGGGCGATCACGTCGAGGTCGCCGGTGCGGGGGTCCTGGGGGAGGTAGCCGACGGGACCGGAGCGGCTGATGGTGCCGGCGGCCGGGATGGTCTCACCGGCCAGGGTCTTGGTGAGCGTGGTCTTGCCGGCGCCGTTGCGGCCTACCAGGCCGATGCGGTCGCCGGGACCCACTCGGAAGGAGGCCTTCTCGATCAGGATGCGGCTGCCGGCCCGGAGCTCGACGTCGGTTGCGGTGATCACAACGCACCATTTTACGGTGCGGGGAGCACTGTCTATGAACGCGTTTTTGTGCGCTGTGACCCGGATCGCTTATGGAACCGGTGAAGTGGGTCAGATCGCCTGCAGGCCCGCGATCAGGCGCGAGCCCAAACCGCGGTCCACGCGCTTGCTGTCGCGCCAGCAGACCGCGAAGGAGCGGCCCGCGTGCCAGGAGCTCAGCGCCGTGCGCGTGTAGCCGACCGTGGCCGAGGGCAGGTCGTCGACCGTGAACCAGCCGAGCTTCTCGCACTTGGTGGGCTCGGCGTTCACCGGGCCGCCGGACCAGCGGCTGGCCGCGAAGAAGAGCTGCATGCGCGGCTCGCCGTCGGCCTCGCGGTGGTGGACCGTCACCGCGTGCTCCAGGTCGCCGGGGTCGATGCGGACGCCGAGTTCCTCGCGCGCCTCGCGCACCAGGGCCTGCACGGCGTCCTCGCCGGGCTCGACGTGGCCGGCGGGCACGTGCCAGCGGCCGGAACCCCACACGGCACCCTTGCGCAGCCCCAGGAGCACGCGCTCGTCGTCGGGCCGCTGAAGAATGAGGTGCACGGCGAGCAGGCACGACTCACGGCCCTTGTCAGTCGCCTTCCGGATCCCGGACACAGGCTCCCCCTTAGTACGCGGGTCTTGACCATCCCGTTACTTGTAACAGGTACCAACCTACCCACACGTACCGTCGTTTACGCAAGACTTCCGCGCCTGCGAATGCACATGCATCCGCAGAAGGCAGCAGAGGAAAGGCCTGCGATACACGGAAAAAGCCGCCCGATTCCAGAAGAATCGGGCGGCCAGTTTTTACGCGCCGTTAACGCAGCCCGCTGATATCAGACGTTGAAGCCGAGGGCCCGCAGCTGCTCGCGGCCGTCGTCGGTGATCTTGTCCGGACCCCACGGCGGCATCCACACCCAGTTCACCCGGAAGTCCGCGACCAGGCCGTCCAGGGCCATGCGCATCTGGTCCTCGATGACGTCCTGCAGCGGGCAGGCCGCCGAGGTGAGCGTCATGTCGACGACGGCGATGTTGGCGTCGTCGACCGTGAGCCCGTAGACCAGGCCCAGATCGACGACGTTGATCCCGAGCTCGGGGTCCACCACGTCGCGCAGCGCCTCGGTGACGTCCTCGACCGGCGCCAGTTCGGTCGTGCTCATGCCTTCACACCACTCTCTGTGTCGTCCAATGCCTGCGCGGTCGCGTCTTTCCACGCCATCCACGACAGCAGCGCGCACTTCACGCGCCCCGGGTACTTGGCGACGCCGGCGAACGCCACCGCGTCCTCCAGCACCTCCTCGTGCTCCTCGGCGAACTCCGGGCCGTCCAGCTTGGACTGCATCAGCCGCAGGAAGGTCTCCTGCACCTCGCGCGCCTGCTCGACGGACTTGCCGATGAGCAGGTCCGCCATCAGCGACGCCGAGGCCTGACTGATCGAGCAGCCCTGGGACTCGTAGGAGATGTCGCTGATCACGTCGCCGTCGAGGTCGACGCGCATGGTCACCTCGTCACCGCACGTCGGGTTGACGTGGTGCACCTGGGTCGCGAACGGCTCGCGCAGACCCTTGTGGTGCGGGTGGCGGTAGTGGTCCAGGATGATCTCCTGGTACATCGATTCCAGCTGCATCTCCTGCTCCCTTACGCCTTCAGACTCCGAAGAACCGCTTCACCTGGTCCAGGCCCTCGACGAGGGCGTCGACCTCGGCCGGCGTGGAGTACAGATAGAACGACGCCCGCGTGGTCGCAGGAATTCCGAACCGCACGCAGACCGGCCGCGCGCAGTGGTGGCCGACGCGCACCGCGATGCCGTGCTCGTCGAGCACCTGGCCCACGTCGTGCGGGTGGATGTCGCCGAGCGTGAACGAGATGGCCGCGCCGCGGTCCTCGTTCGTGGCCGGGCCGATGATCCGCAGACCCTCGACCTCCTGGAGGCGCTTGAGCGCGTACTCCGTGATGGCGTGCTCGTGCGCGGCGACCTTGTCCATGCCGATGCCGTTGAGGTAGTCCACGGCGGTGCCCAGCGCGATCACCTCGGCGATCGGCGGGGTGCCGGCCTCGTACTTGTGCGGCAGGCCCGCGTACGTGGACTTCTCCATGGTGACCGTCTGGATCATCTCGCCGCCGCCGAGGAAGGGCGGCAGCTCCTCCAGCAGGTCCCGGCGGCCCCACAGCACGCCGACGCCGGTCGGGCCGAGCATCTTGTGGCCGGTGAAGGCGACGAAGTCGGCGCCGAGCGCCTGCACGTCCAGCGGCAGGTGCGGTGCGGACTGCGAGGCGTCCAGGACCACCAGCGCGCCGACCTCGTGCGCGCGCTTGACGATGGTCTCGACCGGGTTGACCGTGCCCAGGATGTTGGAGATGTGGACCAGCGAGACCACCTTGGTGCGCTCGGTGATCAGCTCGTTCAGGTTCGACAGGTCCAGGCGGCCCTCGTCGGTGATCCCGAACCAGCGCAGCTTCGCGCCGACGCGCTCGGCGGTGAGCTGCCACGGCACGATGTTGGAGTGGTGCTCCATCTCCGAGATGACGATCTCGTCGCCGGGGCGGATGCCGTAGGGCTCGCCGGCCCAGCCGAGCACGTTGGCCACGAGGTTCAGCGCCTCGGAGGAGTTCTTCGTGAAGACGACCTCCTCGCGCGGGGCGTTGATGAAGGCCGCCACCTTGTCGCGGGCGCCCTCGTACAGCGCCGTGGCCTCCTCGGCCAGCACGTGGATGCCGCGGTGCACGTTGGCGTTGTGCAGCGAGTAGTACTCGACGATGGTGTCGATCACCTGCTGCGGCGACTGCGAGGTCGCCGCGTTGTCCAGGTACACGAGCGGCTTGTCGCCGTGCACCAGGCGCTGCAGGATCGGGAAGTCCTTGCGGATCGCGTCCGTGTCGAGGAACTGAGCGTCAATGCCCATGAGGATCAGGCTCCAGCCTTGGCGTAGCTTTCGTAGCCCTCAGATTCCAGCTTGTCAGCCAGTTCCGGACCACCCGATTCCACGATGCGGCCGTCGGAGAAGACGTGGACGTAGTCCGGCTTGATGTAGCGCAGGATCCGCGTGTAGTGCGTGATCAGCAGCGTGCCGACCTCGCCGGACTCGCGGACCCGGTTCACACCCTCGGAGACGGTCTTCAGCGCGTCCACGTCCAGACCGGAGTCGGTCTCGTCGAGGATCGCGATCTTCGGCTTCAGGAGCTCCATCTGCAGGATCTCGTGGCGCTTCTTCTCACCGCCCGAGAAGCCCTCGTTGACGTTGCGCTCGGCCATGGCCTTGTCCATCTGGATGGCTTCCATGGCGCCGTTGACTTCCTTGACCCAGGTGCGCAGCTTCGGGGCCTCGCCGCGGATCGCGGTGGCCGCGGTGCGCAGGAAGTTCGAGACCGTGACGCCGGGGATCTCCACCGGGTACTGCATGGCCAGGAACATGCCGGCGCGGGCCCGCTCGTCCACGGTCATCGCCAGGACGTCCTCGCCGTCCAGGGTGACGGTGCCGGAGGTGATGGTGTACTTCGGGTGGCCGGCGATCGAGTAGGCCAGGGTGGACTTGCCGGAGCCGTTGGGGCCCATGATGGCGTGCGTCTCACCCTCCTTGACCGTCAGGTTGACGCCGCGCAGGATCTCGCGCGGGCCGTTCTCGCCTTCGACAGTGACGTGCAGGTCCTTGATTTCCAAAGTCGCCATGACTTCTCTACGCCTCCTTGACGGCGACGTACAGGTCATCGCCTTCGATCTTCACGGGGTACACCGGCACCGGCTCGGTGGCCGGCAGGCTGGAGGGCTTGCCGGTCTTCAGGTCGAACATCGAGCCGTGCAGCCAGCACTCGATCTCGCAGTCCACGACCTCGCCCTCGGACAGGGCCACGTTGGCGTGCGAGCACACGTCGTGGATCGCGTAGAACTCGCCGTCGTGCAGCACCACGGCCACCGGGACGTCGCCGGCCACGACCGCCTTGGGCTGGTCCGGGGTCACCTCCGAGACGCCGCACACGCGCGTCCAGGTCTCGGTCTGGCTCATGCGACGGCTCCGGCGAGCTCCGTCTCCACCTTCGCCATCAGCCGCTCCTGGACGTCCGGGATGCCGATCCGGCCGATCACGTCGGCGAAGAAGCCGCGGACCACCAGGCGGCGGGCCTCGTCCTCGCGGATGCCGCGGGCCTGCAGGTAGAACAGCTGCTCGTCGTCGAAGCGGCCGGTCGCGCTGGCGTGCCCGGCGCCGACGATCTCGCCGGTCTCGATCTCCAGGTTCGGCACCGAGTCGGCGCGCGCCCCGTCGGTCAGGACCAGGTTGCGGTTCAGCTCGTAGGTGTCGGTCTGCTCGGCCTCCGCGCGGATCAGGACGTCGCCGACCCAGACCGTGTGCGCGTCCTTGCCCTGCAGGGCGCCCTTGTAGGTCACGCGGGACTTGCAGTGCGTGGCGCTGTGGTCGACCAGCAGCCGGGCCTCCAGGTGCTGGCCGGCGTCGGCGAAGTACACGCCGAGCAGTTCGGCGTCGCCGCCGGGCGCGGTGTACGCCACCCGCGGGGTGAGCCGCACCAGGTCGCCGCCGAAGCTGACGTTGATGGACTGCAGGCGCGCGTCCCGGCCCAGCCGGGCCTGCTGCTGTGACAGGTGCACGGCGTCGTCGGCCCAGTCCTGGAGCGCGATGACGGTCAGGTCGGCGCTGTCGCCGACCAGGATCTGCACGTTCTCCGAGTAGGTCGCGCTGCCCTGGTAGTCCAGGACCACGACGGCCTTGGCGAACGGCTTCACGTCCACCAGCACGTTGCCGAACACGGTGCCGCCGGTGCCGGTGAACGTCACGCGCACCGGCTCGGCGACCTCGGCCTCCTGCGGGACGGTGATGACGGTCGCTTCGGTGAACCCGGCCCACGCCAGCGCCGAGGTGCGGTCCACCGGGAGGCCGGCCTTGCCGAGCCGGGCGTCGTCCCGGCCCACGGTCTCCACCACGACCGGCTCGCTCGCCACCACGTCGACCGCGACCTTGCCGTCGGCGGTCGGGGACTCGTGCAGCCCGCGCAGCCGTTTCAGCGGGGTGAAGCGCCAGTCCTCCTCGCGGCCGGTCAGGGCCGGGAAGTCCGCGGGGTCGAAGGACGTGTGGCGCTCCACGCGCGCGTCGGTCGGCTGGCTCACGGCGCGGCCGGTGCCCGGGCCGGCGAGGCGGTTGCCGGCGCCGGGCTCGTTCACCGTCACTGCTGCGGCGGTCTTGGAGCCGACCTGGTTCTGTGCGCCCATCAAATTCTGCGGATCAGACATCGATGTCCCGTACTCGTGGCTAGTGATTCGTGAAAGGTCTGTGCTGAAGAAGGATCTGGGCGGCCGCCGGCGTCAGCCGACCGCGCCCTCCATCTGCAGCTCGATCAGCCGGTTGAGCTCCAGCGCGTACTCCATCGGCAGCTCGCGGGCGATCGGCTCGACGAAGCCGCGCACGATCATCGCCATCGCCTCGTCCTCGGTCATCCCGCGGCTCATCAGGTAGAACAGCTGGTCCTCGCTGACCTTGGACACGGTCGCCTCGTGGCCCATGGCCACGTCGTCCTCGCGGACGTCCACGTAGGGGTAGGTGTCCGAGCGGGAGATGGTGTCGACCAGCAGCGCGTCGCACTTCACGGTGGACTTGCTGTGGTGCGCGCCCTCCTGCACCTGGACCAGGCCGCGGTAGGAGGTGCGGCCGCCGCCGCGGGCCACCGACTTGGAGATGATGGTCGAGGAGGTGTGCGGGGCGGCGTGCACCATCTTGGCGCCGGCGTCCTGGTGCTGGCCCTCGCCGGCGAAGGCGACGGACAGCGTCTCGCCCTTGGCGTGCTCGCCGAGCAGCCAGACGGCCGGGTACTTCATGGTGACCTTGGAGCCGATGTTGCCGTCGATCCATTCCATGGTGGCGCCGGCCTGCGCGGCTGCGCGCTTGGTGACCAGGTTGTAGACGTTGTTCGACCAGTTCTGGATGGTGGTGTAGCGCACGCGGGCGTTCTTCTTCACCACGATCTCCACGACCGCCGAGTGCAGCGAGTCCGAGGAGTAGATCGGCGCGGTGCAGCCCTCGACGTAGTGGACGTAGGAGTCCTCGTCGGCGATGATCAGCGTCCGCTCGAACTGGCCCATGTTCTCGGTGTTGATGCGGAAGTAGGCCTGCAGCGGGATCTGGACGTGCACGCCCTTGGGGACGTAGATGAAGGACCCGCCGGACCACACCGCGGTGTTCAGCGCGGAGAACTTGTTGTCACCGGTGGGGATCACGGTCGCGAAGTGCTCGCGGAACAGCTCCGGGTACTCCTTCAGGGCGGTGTCCGTGTCCAGGAAGATGACGCCCTGCTCCTCCAGCTCCTTGTTGATCTGGTGGTAGACGACCTCGGACTCGTACTGCGCCGCCACACCGGAGATCAGCCGCTGCTTCTCGGCCTCCGGGATGCCCAGCTTGTCGTAGGTGTTCTTGATGTCCGCCGGCAGGTCGTCCCAGGACTCCGCCTGCTTCTCGGTGGAGCGCACGAAGTACTTGATGTTGTCGAAGTCGATCCCGCCGAGGTCCGCGCCCCACACCGGCATGGGCTTCTTCTCGAACAGCCGCAGACCGCGCAGCCGCATCTCAAGCATCCACTCCGGCTCGTTCTTCTTCGCGGAGATGTCGCGGACGACGTCCTCGTTCAGGCCGCGGCGCGCGGTGGACCCGGCGACGTCGGAGTCGGCCCAGCCGTACTCGTAGGTACCGAGGCCTTCGAGCTGCTCGTGCGAGGTGGTGGTCATAGCGCGTTCCCTCCGGAAACCTCAATGCTCTTGCTGGTCCCGGTGGCTGAGACGGTCATCGGGATGAAGGTCGTGCACACGCCGTCGCCGTGGGCGATGGTCGCGAGTCGTTGGACATGCGTGCCCAGCAGTTCGGCGAAGACCTCGGTCTCCGCCTCGCACAGCTGGGGGAACTGCTCGGCGACGTGCGCCACCGGGCAGTGGTGCTGGCACAGCTGCTCGCCGGCGGCGGGCGCCATGCCGGTCTCCCGCAGGCCCGCGGCGTAGCCGTCCTCGGTGAGAAGCTTCGCCAGCAGGGCCGGCCGCTCCTCGGCGGGCACGGATTCCATCCGCTCCCGGAACCGGTCGGCCAACTCCGCCACGCGCTTGCGCGCGAACGCCTCGACCGCCGCGGACCCCGCACTGTCGGCGAGGAACTTCAGCGCGTCGACGGCCAGCTGGTCGTACGCCTGGTAGAAGACACCCCGGCCGCGATCGGTGAGCGCGAAGACCTTGGCCGGCCGGCCGCGTCCCCGCTGCCCGTACGTCCGCTGCTGCCGCGCCTCGACAAGATTCTCGGCCAACAGCGCATCCAGGTGACGCCGCACACCGGCGGGCGTCATCTTGAGCCGCTTGCCGAGATCCACCGCGGTCGAGGGCCCGTTGGCCAGGATGCTGCGGGCGACCCGGTTACGCGTGCCGACGTGCACGTCAGAAGCGTCGTCGGCGGACGACGACGCACTCACGCTCGGGTTCTGCACGCTTTCCACAACACCAGTGTGCCTTTATTCGTTCCCCGGTACCAAGTAAGGGAGACCTAATAAGTCACGGGGATGTGACCAAATTCACGCGACCCCGCGCGCGGTCTGCATCGCGGTGATCTTCGTGATCATCCGCTCCATCAGGATCGCCCCGACGCCCAGGCACAGCGCGCTGGCGAAGGTGCTGTCCAGGAAGAAGCTCACCTGGTGGGTGACCGTTTCGGAGCCGTCCGCTCCCGTGCTGTGGAGAGTGTAGGTGTGGTAGCCGGTCGGCCAGGCCAGTATCCAGCACGCCCACCAGCCGGCGGCGAGCCGGGACACGGCGACGCCGTCGCCCGGTGCGACGCTGGAGGCGCGCCAGACGTCCCGCATGATCTGCACCGGGAACCACAGGCCGACCACCGGGGTGAACCAGGCACCTATCGTCCAGCCCTGCGAGCGGCTCTGTGGCCCCCACATGCCCGCGTTCTTACGGACACGGTAGAACCAAACGAGGAACACCACTGCTATCCCTGTGAAGAGAAGCAGGTTGAGAACCGTCACCAATTGCCTGGCGCCGCTGGTCCCGGTGAGGGCGACCAGCGCCGCCTGACCGATGGCCGAGATGAAAAGCAACCCTGTCAGGACCCTCCCCAGACCGCTCACCGGGGACGGCGCCTGCTGGTAGGGCGCGCCGTACCCGGGATTCAGGCCATACCCGGGATTCAGGCCATACCCGGGATGCGGAGTCGCGAACTCGGCGGGGGACGGCACCAGCCGACCTCCGCAACGGGAGCATTCGACCGCGCCCGCGGGGGCAGCAAGCTCACAAGCCGGGCAGTTCACGATTCTCTTGTCTCCGCAGGTCGAAAGGCGATGATGAGCGCTGAATCCTAAGCAGCAGCCGACCCGCTTGTCGATCCCCGTTGCGCAGTCGAACGGCGCTGAATCCCCTAGACCTCCACGTCCCGCACCAAAGCCGCCGCACCGATCAGTCCCGCGTCCCCGCCGAGCGCGGCCGGGTGCACCGTCACGTCGCGGGTGAACGACAGCCGCGCGTACTCCTTCAGGTGCTCGCGCAGCGGCCCGAACAGCAGCTCCCCCGACTTCGCCACGCCGCCGCCGATCACAGCGGCCTCCATGTCCACCAGCGCGGCGGTGCCGGCGATGGCGGCGGCGAGGGCCTTGGCCGAGCGGTCGAACGAGGCCAGGGCGATCGGGTCGCCGGCCCGGGCGGAGTCCGCCACCTCGGCGGCCGTGGCCTCCGACGCGGGGCCGCCGCCGGGGCGCTGCCAGCCCTCGCTGACCGCGCGCGCCGCGATCGCGGTGCCGCTGGCGATGACCTCCACGCAGCCGCGGGCGCCGCACGGGCACGGCGGGCCGTCCAGCTCCACGCACATGTGGCCGACGTGGCCGGCGTTGCCGCTCGGGCCGGGGCGCAGTCGACCACCGAGGATCAGGCCGCCGCCGACGCCGGTCGAGACCACCATGCACAGCACGTTCTCGCGGCCTTTCGCGGCGCCGCGCCAGTGCTCGCCGGCGGCCATGGCGACGCCGTCGCCGGCCAGGGTGACCGGCAGGCCGGTGCGGTCCGCGACCCGTGCCGCCAGCGGGAAGTCCCGCCAGGCGTGGATGTTCAGGGGGCTGACGGTGCCCTTGGCGGCGTCGATGGGTCCGGCGCTGCCGATGCCCACGGCCACGGCCTCGGCCCAGGCGGGCTCGGCCGTCAGGGCCGCCAGGAGGTCGTCGACCGCCGTCATCGGCTCGGTGGCGGGAGTCGGCCGCTCGTGCCGGGCCAGCAGCTCGCCCGCGGCGTCGACCAGCCCTGCCGCGATCTTGGTGCCGCCGATGTCGATGGCCGCGTACACACTTCCTCCGGTGGGTCGGAAAACGTTTTGGCCAGCTGCACGGATCGGCCTGCTGGACGGACGAACCGCCGAGCCGGGGGCTCAGGATCCCCGGCTCGGCGGCGGCTTGCAAAACCGCTGAGGTCTCGGCGGCCGACTGCTAGCTCAGCGCCAGCTCGTCGATCGCGGCGAGTTCCTCGGCGGTGAACTCCGGCCCCGACACCGCGGCCACGTTCTCCTCCAGCTGCGCCACCGACGAGGCGCCGATCAGCGCCGAGGTCATCCGCGGGTCGCGGACCACCCACTGCGTGGCCATCTGCGCCAAGCTCTGCCCGCGCTTGCCGGCCAGCTCGTTGAGGCCGCGCAGCTTGGTCAGGACCTCCGGCGTCAGGTTGTCCTTGGACAGGAAGCGGCCGATCGACGCCCGCGAGCCGGCCGGGATGGTCCCGTCCAGGTACCGCGAGGTCAGCAGCCCCTGCTGCAGCGGGCTGAACGCGATGCAGCCCATCCCGGTCTCGGCGGTCGCGTCGAGCAGCGAGTCCTCCTCGATCCAGCGGTTCAGGATCGAGTACGAGGGCTGATGGATCAGCGCCCGCACCCCCATGCCGCGCAGCAGCGCCGCGGCCTCGCGGGTCTGCTCGGAGTTGTAGGAGGAGATGCCGACGTACAGCGCCTTCCCCTGCTGCACCGCCGAGGCCAGCGCGCCCATCGTCTCCTCCAGCGGAGTCTCCGGGTCGAAGCGGTGCGAGTAGAAGATGTCGACGTAGTCCAGGCCCATTCGGGTCAGCGACTGGTCGAGGGAGGCCAGCAGGTACTTGCGCGAGCCCCACTCGCCGTACGGCCCGGGCCACATGTCGTACCCGGCCTTGGTGGAGATCACCAGCTCGTCCCGGTACGGCCGGAAGTCCTGCGCGAACACGTGCCCGAAGTTGGTCTCGGCCGAGCCGTAGGGCGGCCCGTAGTTGTTCGCCAGGTCGAAGTGCGTCACGCCGAGGTCGAAGGCCCGCCGCAGCACCGCGCGCTGGTCCTCGATCGGCTTGCCGTCCCCGAAGTTGTGCCACAGCCCGAGCGAGACCAGCGGCAGCTTCAGCCCGCTGGCCCCGCTGCGCCGATAGGGCATCCGGTCGTCGTAGCGCTCCGGGTCGGCGGCGTACGTGGGAAGGACGTTCATGGTTCAGGCCTCCGAACCGGTCGTGCGGGCGAAGCGGAGCGTGACGAGCTGGAACGGCCGCAGATCCAGACGGAGTCCATCGTTGTCTGTGGCCACGCTCACACCCTCTCGGGTGATCGGCCGCTCAAGCAAATCGCAGATCTCAAAGCCCGAGAAACCGAAGCCCGGCGTGACGCGCGCCGAGGCCCGGCCACCGTGCGATTCGTAGACGCGCAGGATCACGTCGCCGCTGCGGTCGTCCGCGAGCTTGATCGCGGAGGCCACGACGGCGTCGTCGTCGATGGTGAACAGGGGGGTGACGTCGCGCTCGCCGCCCTCCACCGCACGGCGGTTCGTGGGGAGCGCATAGCCCTCACGCACCGCGTCGCCGATCGACGCGCCCGGCACGAGCGAGTGGTGGAAGTAGTGCTTGCCCTGGTCGGTCTCGGGGTCGGGGAACCGCGGCGCGCGCAGCAGCGAGATCCGCGCGGTCGTGGTGGTACCGCCGTCCGCACGGACCGTGCGCGTCACGTCGTGGCCGTAGGTCGAGGCGCTGACCAGCGCCACACCCCAGCCCGGCTCCTCGAAGTGCACGAACTTGTGGTTGCAGGCCTCGAACTTCGCGGCCTCCCACGAGGTGTTGGTGTGGGTCGGACGGAAGATGTGGCCGAACTGGGTCTCCGAGGCGTAGCGATCGGCGTGGACGTCCAGTGGGAAGGCCAGCTTGAGGAATTTCTCGGTCTCGTGCCAGTCGACCTCGGTGCTGATGTCCAGCCGCCTCGAACCCGGGGCCAGCGACAGCTGCTGAACCACGCGCGAAGCTCCGAAACTCCTGCTGACCTGCACTCCACCGGACAGAGCCTTGAGCTCGTCGACCTCAGTCAGATCAGTGACCGTGTTGCGGTAGAACTCGTCGACGTCCCAGGCGTCCCACATGTTGGGGAAATCGGGGTGGATCTGCAGCAGGTTGGCCGGGGAACCGGGGGCGACGGTCTCGCGGCCGTTCTCGATGTCGACCACCGACACCAGCAGGCCGCGCCCGTCGATCTCGGCCCGCACCACGCCGTTGTCCAGGACGAACCCGCCGCCCTCGCGGGCCGTCGGCGCCACGCGGGCGTCGGGCTCGGCGGCGATTCTTGCACCGCCGGCGGGAGTCGCCCACCGCCCGTGCGGCGCGGAGTTGAACACGACCTCGCGGTCGCCCTCGCCGGCCAGCGCGGCCAGCGCGTCCCGGATGACCTTGTCGAGCTCGTCCGCCACCGCCGCATAGGTCTTCTCCGCCTCGCGGTGCACCCACGCGATCGACGACCCCGGCAGGATGTCGTGGAACTGGTGCAGCAGCACCGTCTTCCAGATCCGGTCCAGCGCGGCGTAGGGGTACTCGAAGGCGTTCCGCACCGCCGCGGTCGCGGCCCACAGCTCGGCCTCCCGCAGCAGCTGCTCGCTGCGCCGGTTCCCCTGCTTGGTCCCGGCCTGGCTGGTCAGCGTGGCCCGGTGCAGCTCCAGGTACAGCTCCCCCACCCACACCGGCGGGTTCTTGTACTCGGCCTCCGCCTTCGCGAAGAAGTCGGCGGGCTTCTCCCACGCGACCTTCGCCGACCCCTCCAGGTCCTTCATCCGCCTGGCCTTGGCGACCATCTCGCGCGTGGTCCCGCCGCCGCCGTCGCCCCAGCCGGTCGGGGCCAGCGACACCGAGGCGCGGCCCTTGTCCTTGAAGTTGCGCGCGGCGTGCGCGATCTCGCTGCCCTTCATCGAGCAGTTGTAGGTGTCGATCGGCGGGAAGTGCGTGAAGATCCGGGTGCCGTCGATGCCCTCCCACAGGAAGGTGTGGTGCGGGAACTTGTTGACCTGGCTCCAGGAGATCTTCTGGGTCAGCAGCCACTTCGAGCCCGCCGCCTTGATGATCTGCGGCAGGCCGCCGGCGAAGCCGAAGGTGTCCGGCAGCCAGGCCTCGTCGTTCTCGACGCCGAACTCGTCCAGGAAGAAGCGCTTGCCGTGCACGAACTGCCGGGCCATCGCCTCCGAGCCGGGCATGTTCGTGTCCGACTCCACCCACATGCCGCCGGCCGGCACGAAGCGGCCGTCCGCGACCGCCTTCTTGACCTTCTCGTAGACCTCGGGGCGGTGGGTCTTGATGAAGTCGTACTGCGCGGCCTGGGACATCGTGTAGATGAACTCGGGCTCGGAGTCCAGCAGGTTGGTCATGTTCGCGGTGGTGCGCGCGACCTTGCGGACCGTCTCCCGCAGCGGCCACAGCCACGCGGAGTCGATGTGCGCGTGGCCCACCGCGGAGATCTGGTGGGCCGAGGGCACGGCCGGCTTGGCCAGCACCTCGGCCAGCCGCTCGCGCGCGGCGGCCGCGGTGGCGTTCACGTTCTGCAGGTCGACGGCGTCCAGCGCGCGCTCCACGGCCCGCACGATCTCGTAGCGCCGCGCCGAGTCCTCCGGCAGCTCGGCCATCAGCTCGCCGAGCACCTCCAGGTCGGCGACCAGGTTCCAGACCGTCTCGTCGAAGACCGCCAGCTCCAGCTTCTCCAGCCGGTACTGCGGCTCGTCGCCGGCCGTCTCCTTCTCGCCGAGCAGCGTCGGCAGGAAGGGGTGGTAGTCCAGGATCACCGGGTTCGAGGCCGCCTCGACGTGCAGCAGCACGTCCTCGCCGCCGGCCGCCCGGTCCGCCACGCGCACCCACTGGTTGCGCGGGTTCAGGCCCTTCACCGGCGAGCCGTCGGGCCGGTAGACCAGCCCCTCGCACTGGAAGCCGGGCATGTTCTTGTCGAATCCGAGGTCGATGATCGCCTCGACGGTCTTGCCCGCCCACTCCGCGGGCACCGTCCCGGCGACCGTCAGCCAGCTCGTCCCCCACGGCGCGCCCCAGCGGTCGCCGACCGCGACCGGCTCGCGCGGCGCGGCGAGGCCTTCGGCCACCGGCACCGGTTCGCCGGGCGCCACCCAGATCGACCCCGTCAACGGCACCGACTCCGGGTAGATCGCCGGGGTGATGCGCTCCTCCAGGACGCGCTTCAGGCGGTGTTCCACCAAGGACCGGTTATCGTGCATCGCTTTAGCTCCAAACGTCCTCGACGGCCAGCACCTCGGTGATGCCGCGCGCAGTCAAGTGATTCTTATCCCCCGCGAGCCCGGCCAGTACAGCTGTGGGCCGCGCACCTTCTGCTAATAAATGCATGAAGGCTTCGTAGTAGCGTCCGCCGGGACCGCATGTGGCCCGTGCCGTGACCTCCTCCGGCAGGTCCACGACCAGGCCGACGGCCCGCGGCGCGGGCGGCGCCCAGTGCTCCCGGACCTCGCCGACGATCTTCGCCAGCTCCAGTCCGGCCGGCTTGGGCTCGCGGGAATTGGTGAGCAGCCCGAGGCGGTATTCGAGCTCGGGGAAGTCGGCCAGGTCCTTGCTCACGTCGTGCGAGCACCACCACGTGACGCCCCACAGGTCCGGGCAGTCAAGCGCGTTCGCTACCGTCGCCCGGGTGAAATCGGCGGCTTTGTCAGCCGGTATGTGCGGCTGCGGAGCGCCGACCTCCTGCAGCCACACCGGCCGGTGCGCCTCGGTGGCCCAGGCCTTGGACAGCTCGATCATGTACTCGGCGTGGTGCGCCACGGCTGTGGAGTCCGTGCCGTAGCGCTGCTGCGTGCCGTTGAAGACCCAGGAGTGGATCGCGGTCGCGGCGCCCTGGCGCGCGGCGTGCCCCGGGGTGAAGGGGTGGTCGTCGAGGTACCAGGCGGCGTCGTAGGAGCAGTGCAGGTGCAGCTTGCCCGGCGCGCCTTCTTCACAGGCCGCGAGCAGCCGGTCCAGCCAGGCGGCGGCCTGCGCGGGGGTGATGCGGTCCGGATCCGGATGCGGGTCGCCGGAGAACTGGTTGGTCTCGTTGCCGAGCGTCATGCCGATGAAGTTCGGGCGGTCGGCCAGCGCGGAGGCCAGCGTGCGCAGGTACTCGGCCTCGCCGGCGACCACGTCGGGGTCCGTGAACATGTTCCGGCGGTGCCAGGTGCTGACCCAGGCCGGCTGGAAGTCGAAGCTGGACAGGTGGCCCTGCAGACCGTCGACGTTGACGTCCAGCCCGCGCTCGCCGGCGGCGTCGGCGAGCGCCACCAACTGCTCGACGGCGCGCGGGCGGATCAGCGTCCGGTTGGGCTGGAACACCGGCCACAACGGGAAGACCCGCACGTGGTCCAGGCCCAGCCCGGCGATCGAGTCCAGGTCGGCGCGCACCTCGTCCAGGTCGAAGTCGAGCCAGTGGTGGAACCAGCCAACGCTGGGGGTGTAGTTGACGCCGAAGCGGGGCGCCGGCTGGGAGTGCGCTGACTGGGAGTGCGCCGACTGTGGGTGCGTCGGCTCGGTGTGCGTTGTCGGGAGCTGCGGGGACGGCGGACGGGGCGGAACTACGGTCATGGCCGGAGCGGGTCCTCGTGTGTGCGGGGCGTGCGGTGGCAAGTCAGATGTCTTCGGACCAGGAGGGCGTCACCCCTTGATGGCGCCCTCCGCGACGCCTCGGAAGAAGTACCGTTGCAAGATCAGGAACAGCGCGAGGATCGGCAGCAGCGCCATCATGGTTCCGGCGGCGATGGTGCGCGGGTCGTGCGACCACTGGCCGTTCAGGTAGGACAGGCCGACGGTGAGGGTGAGCTTGTTCGGGCTCTGCAACACCAGCAGCGGCCACAGGAAGTCGTCCCAGGCGCCGATGAAGGCGAAGATCGAGATCACGCTCAGCGTGCCCTTGACCGACGGCAGGCCGACGTAGCGCATCCGCTGCAGGACGGTGGCGCCGTCGATGATCGCGGCCTCCTCGACCTCCTTGGGCAGCGCCATGAACGCGTTGCGCATGAGCAGCACGTTGGTCATGGCGATCATGTCCGGCAGGCAGACCCCGAGGATCGAGTCGCCCAGGCCCATGCTGGTGATCATCTGGAACTTGGAGATGATCGTCACCTCGGCCGGCAGGATCAGCGTCGCGACGAACACCCCGAGCAGCAGCTTGCGGCCCTTGAACTTGAGCCGGGCCAGCACGTAGCCGGCCAGCGTGGCGCCGATGACGTTGCCGGTGACGTTGATGACGGCCACGGTCAGCGAGTTCACCGCGAAGTGCCACACCGGGATGGTGTTCTGCACCTCGCCGTAGTTGCCGAGCGTCGGGTGGTGCGGCAGCAGCTGGATGTTCTGCGTGTAGACGTCCTCGGCCTTGCTCTTCAGCGAGGTCGACAGCTCCCACAGCATCGGGCCGATCGAGATCAGCAGCACGATGACCAGCGCGGTGTAGCGCAGGACCAGCCCGTGCGGCGTCGGCGCGTCGAAGATGGGCGAGCGCCCCTTGCGGTCCGGATGCCGGACCGCGGTGCCACGGCGCGCCGGCCGCTTCCCGCGCGTCTCGCGCTCGCGGCTGTCCTCGGCGGTGGTCGCGGTCACGACTCCTCCTGGCTGTTCTTGTTCAGGCGGGTCAGGAACAACAGCGGGATGGCGGTGAGGAAGAACAGGAACACGCTGATCGCGCTGGCGTAGCCGAGCCGGCCGTCGCTGCCGGAGGCGGCCTGCTGCACCAGCATCACGATCGACACGTCCTGGCCCCCGACGCCGCCGGTGGCGCCGCCGAGGATGTAGAGCTCGCTGAACACCCGCATGGCGTTCACCGCGATCAGCACCGCGATCAGGATCATGGTGCCGCGCACCCCGGGGACGGTGACGCTCCAGAACCGGCGCACCGACCCGGCGCCGTCCACGGCGGCGGCCTCGTGCAGCTCCCGCCGCACGCTGCCCAGCGCGGACATGTACAGGAGCATGTAGTAGCCCAGGCCCTTCCACACCGTCAGCGCGATGGCGCTGAGCAGCAGCAGCCACCGGTCGGTGAGGAACGGGACGGTCTTGTGGACCACGCCCATGGTCTGCAGCAGGTTGTTGAACAGGCCGCGGTCGTCCAGCATCCACTTCCAGATCAGCGCCACGGTCACGGCCGAGGCGATGACCGGGAAGTAGAACGCGGTCCGGAAGAAGGCGATGCCGCGGATGTTCCGCTGCACCAGCATGGCCAGCAGCAGCGGAAGCAGGGTGAGCAGCGGGACGCAGATCACCATGAAGACGATGGTGTTGATCACCGCGTCCCGGATGTGCGGGTCGTGCCACAGCAGCCAGTAGTTCTTGAGACCGATGAAGTGCCCACCGGTGAGCTGGTGCACGTTGGTGAACGACAACGTGACGGTGTTGATCGCCGGCCACACGCTGAACAGCGCGAGCCATACCAGCGCCGGCAGCATCAACAGCCATGGGGTGTAGAACCGGTGGGACCTCATCGGTTTCCTCGCTGCTTCCTATCTCAGGCCTACGGGACACACGTCACTGCGTGAGCAGCGCGTTCGCCTGGTTCACCGTGTTGTCCAGGGCCTGCTTCGAGCTCTCCTTGCCGGTCATCGCCTTGGCGATCTCCTGGTTCAGGATCGTGTTCATCGCGTCGGTCCAGATCGGCGGCGTGAAGTTCACCGCGGTCTGCATGTCCTTGTACGCGATCACCGCGGCGTCGCCCTGCGGCGTGCCGTCGCTCTTGCTGTACTGCGGGTCGTTCGCCGAGGCGGCCGAGCCCGGCAGGAAGCCCGGGGCCAGCTTGATGAAGGCGACCTGGTTCTCGTTGTTCGTCACGAACTCGGCGAAGGCCAGCGCCAGCGGGAGGTTCTTGCTCTTGCTGGCGACCGACAGCCCCTGCACGTACAGCGGCGCGGTGTCCAGCGCCGGGGACGGGAGCACGTTCGGGGCCAGCGTCG
The DNA here is from genome assembly GCF_041262085.1 of Catenulispora sp. GAS73. Classification (NCBI taxonomy): domain Bacteria; kingdom Bacillati; phylum Actinomycetota; class Actinomycetes; order Catenulisporales; family Catenulisporaceae; genus Catenulispora; species Catenulispora sp. GAS73. Next base: position 185,066 of record NZ_JBGCCM010000006.1, on the reverse strand, counting down.
GGTTGTCCTGCTTCAGGCTGGTGATCAGGTTGCCGCCGCCGGTGGTCCAGGCCACCTGCTGCTTGCTGAACAGCGCGGAGTTGCCCTCGTAGCTGTTGTCCAGGACGTTCGACGGGAGGTACCCGGCCTTGTAGGCGGCGGTGTACTTGTCCAGCATCGCCTCGGCCGGCGCGGTGTTGAAGGCGAACTTCGTGCCGTCGGCGGTGAGCAGCTTGGTGCCGGTGTTGGCGATGTCGGACAGCCCCGGCGCGCGGGACATCAGGTAGTCCTTGCCACCGGACTTGTCGTGCATGGTCTTCGCCTGCGCGACCAGGTCGTCGAAGGTTTTCGGCGGGTTGCTCGCGTCCAGGCCGTCCTTGGCCATCATCGTCTTGTTCCAGTAGCTGACGTCCGTGCCGAGGTACCACGGGAAGCCGAAGTCCTGGGAGCCGCCGGAGATGTCCTGGTAGTTGTAGGCGGCCAGGCCGCTCTTGACGTAGTCCGTCGCCAGCGTCGGGACGTTCTGCTTCAGGTCCAGCAGGTTGCCGGTCTTGGCCACGGCGTGCGCGATGTCCGGCGGCAGGTTGATCACGTCCGGCAGGCTGCCGGTGGAGACCTGGCTGGCCACCTTGGTCGGGTAGCCGTCGCCGGGCTGGTCGATCCAGTTGACGTCGGTGCCCGGGTGCGCCGCCTTGAAGTCGGCGATCAGCTTGGTGAAGTACGGCGTGAACTTGTCGTTCTTCAGCGACCAGGTCTGGAACGTGATGCTGCCGGACAGCGCGGCCGTGGTGGAGACGGTCTTGTTCGCGTCCGTGGACGAGGACTTGCTTCCGACGCCGCAGCCGGCCAGCAGCGTCGCGGCGACGGCTATGGCGGATACCGCTGTGGTCCTGCGCATGCTCATGACTCCCGGCTTTCCGTGTGAGGGATCGGTGTTGGGGATCGGTACTGGCTTCGTTCAGGGAGTGCTCTCTCGTTCACGAGAGTTTTACTAAACCGCTCTAGTGGAATGGGACTATGCTCTTGGTCATCCGGGGTGTCAAGGGGCGAGACGACCCCCACCGGGGAAGGGATACCGAACCGTGACCAGGCCCACCATCGATGACATCGCGCGAAGCGCCGGGGTGTCGAAGAGCGCTGTATCGTTCGCGCTGAACGACCGCCCTGGCGTAAGCCCCGCCACGCGGGAGCGAATCCTTCGCGTCGCCTCGGAGATGAACTGGCGGCCGCACAAGGCGGCGCGCGCGCTCGGCGGCGCCCGCGCCGACGCGGTCGGGCTGGTGGTCGCGCGCCCGGCGCAGACCATCGGCGCCGAGCCGTTCTTCGGCCTGCTGCTGGCCGGGCTCCAGGCCGGGCTGTCGGCGCGCTCGGTGGCGCTGCACCTGATGATCGTCGAGGACACCGCCGCCGAGATCGAGGTCTACCGGCGCTGGACCTCCGAGCGGCACGTGGACGGCTTCGTGCTGGTCGACCTGCAGCACCGCGACAAGCGCGTGCCGGTGCTGGAAGACCTCGGCGTCCCGGCGGTGGTGATCGGCGGCCCCGGCGGCCACGGCACGCTGCCCAGCCTGTGGGCCGACGACCGCGAGGCGATGCTGTCCCTGGTCGACTACCTCGCGGCGCTGGGCCACCGACGTATCGCGCACGTCGCCGGCGACGAGGCGTTCCACCACACCCGCCGCCGCATCCGCGCGCTGAAGGACGCCGCCCGCCGCCTGCACCTGGTGGACGCGGTCTCGGTCCCCACCGACTTCAGCGACGCCCAGGGTGCCTCGGCCACCCGCGCACTGCTGAGCAGCCCGGACCGGCCCAGCGCCCTGATCTTCGACTCGGACGTGATGGCGGTCGCCGGGCTCGCGGTGGCCGCCGAGATGGGGGTGGCCGTGCCGGCCGGCCTGTCGGTGGTCTCCTTCGAGGACTCCCTGCTCACCCGCATCGTGCACCCGGGGATCACCGCGCTGCACCGGGACACGTTCGCACTCGGCGGGCAGGTCGCGGCGATGCTGCTGGCCGCGGTCGACGAGCCGGGCTCGGTGCGCGACGTGCAGAGCGCCACGCCCCGGCTCACGGTGCGGGAGAGCACTCGCGCCCCTTACACCGAGCGGAGGGCATGAACCGGTTCAGCGAACCTGGTGAACCGGTTCAGTAACAGCCGGTGAGCTCCCACGAACAGCCCACGCCCGCTTGCGCGCAGACCCCGCCTGGACTGCGCTGTTATCGGAACAGGATGGGAGGACGATCATGTTCGTCCGCAGCCTCTACATCACCTGCGACCCGACGGACGTCGGCCCGGCCCTGGACGTGATCGCCAAAGCGGTCCCGGGGATGATGGCCGAGCAGCCCGGGTTCGACGGCATCGGGATCTTCGCCGACCGCACGCTCGGCAAGATCCTCACCGGCTCCTGGTGGGAGACCGAACAAGCCCTCAAGGACAGCGACGAGCAGCTCCGCGACCGCCGCACGGACATGCTGGCGCGGTTCGTCTCGACGATCACCACCACGAACCTGGAAGCCGCGGCCTACAGCCGGCCGGCCTCGGCGACCAGCGGCGGCTTCCGGCTCCAGCGCATGGCGTTCACCCCGGACCATGCCGACCGGCTCGTCCAGGCGTTCAAGGAGATCGGCCTGCCCCGGTTGCAGTCCCTCGACGGCTTCCAGGGCGCAGCTCTGCTCCTGGACCGGGCCCGAGGCATGGCCGGCGTCAGCACGATCTTCCAGGACATGGACGCGCTCGCGGCCTCGCGCGGCCCGCAGGCCGCCATCCGGAAGGCGGCGTTCGAGCAGATGAAGGAGGGTGTCCAGCTGATCGCGCTGGAGGAGTTCGAGGTCGTGGAGCTCGACCTGCCGACGTCCAACCCGATCAAGCGGCCCGGGACCTGAGAGCGTGTGGCGCACTTAACAGCAAGACCCGGCACGAAGGACCACAGGTCGGCTTCGTAGAATCACCGCTATGGGACAACCAGCCGTAGAAGTGACCGGCCTGGTCAAGAGGTACGGCTCCAAGACCGCGGTGGACGGCCTGGACCTGCGCGTGCAGACCGGGACCATCACCGCCGTGCTCGGCCCGAACGGGGCCGGCAAGACCTCGACGATCGAGTGCTGCGAGGGGTACCGCCGTCCCGACGGCGGCACCGTCCGCGTGCTCGGGCTGGACCCGGTCACCGAGGGTGAGCGGCTGCGGCCGCGGATCGGCGTGATGCTGCAGTCCGGCGGCATCTATCCCAGCGTGCGCGCCGCGGAGATGCTGAAGCACACCGCGAAGCTCTACGCGAACCCCCTGGACACCGACGCGCTGATCGAGCGCCTGGGCCTGGGCTCGGCCGGCCGGACCACGTTCCGGCGGCTGTCCGGCGGCCAGCAGCAGCGGCTCTCGCTGGCGCTGGCGGTGGTCGGGCGGCCGGAGCTGGTGTTCCTGGACGAGCCCACGGCCGGCCTGGACGTGCAGGCCCGGCACGCCACCTGGGAGCTGATCGAGCAGCTGCGGCGCGACGGCGTCACCGTGGTGCTCACCACGCACCTGCTGGACGAGGCCGAACGGCTGGCCGACACGGTGGCGATCGTGGACTCCGGCCGGGTGATCGCGCACGACACCCCGGCGGGCCTGGCCGCGGCGAACGGCACCGCGGACACCGCGATCCGCTTCACCGCACCGCCCGGCCTGGACCTGGCCGGGCTGCTCGATCTGCTGCCGGCCGGCCTGACCGCCGTCGAGCAGCCGCCCGGCGGCTACACCGTCGCCGGGGACATCACCCCCGACGTGCTGGCGAAGGTGACCGCGTGGTGCGCCGCCAAGGACGTGATGCCGCAGGGACTGAGCGTGGGACGCCGTACCCTCGAAGACGTCTTCCTCGATCTCACCGGACGGGACCTCCGTTGACGACCACCGCCTCCGCCGACGACACGGCCGACGACACCGGCGCCGTGCACGGCACCCGCCGGGCCGCGGCCCTGAGCTTCACGCCGAAGCCGGGCGCCGCCCCGGCCTCCCGCATGATCCTCGCGCAGGCCGCGCACGAGGTCCGCCTGATGCTCCGCAACCCCGAGCAGCTGCTGCTGACCATAGTGATCCCGGCCCTGATGATGGTCCTGTTCTCCGGGGAGTCGCTGGTCGCGACCACCGGCCCGGGCAAGCGCATCGACTTCTACGCCCCGGGCCTGTTCGGCGCGGCGGTGCTGTCCACGGCGTTCACAGGGCTGGCCATCGCCACCGGCTTCGAACGCCGCTACGGCGTACTCAAGCGCATGGGCGCCACGCCACTGCCGCGCTGGGGGCTGATCGTGGCCAAGGCGCTGTGCGTGCTGTGCGTCGAGGTGATCCAGATCGCGCTGCTGTCGGCGATCGCCCTGGCCATGGGCTGGAAGCCGCACGGCAACCCCCTGGCGGTGGCGCTCCTGATCGTCCTGGCCACCGGCACCTTCGCCGGCCTGGCCATGCTCATGGCCGGCACCCTGCGCGCCGAGGCCACACTGGGCCTGGCGAACTTCGTGTTCCTGCTGCTGCTGGCCGGCGGCGGAGTGATCATCCCACTGTCCAAGTTCCCGTCGGGCGTCCGCCACGTACTCGACGCCCTCCCGATCAGCGCCCTCACCAACGGCCTGCGCGACGTGCTCCAGCACGGCGCCACGCTGCCCTGGGCGAACGTCGGTATCCTCGCCGCGTGGGCGGTGGCCGCGATCGCGGTGGCCGCCCGCACCTTCAAGTGGGAGTAGCAGGACGATGACGCAGACCGCCGGGGACGCCCCGGCCGGCAGCACGGCCCCGGCTGGCGAGGCGAAGGTGCCGGCTCAGGCTGAGCGTGCCGGCGCCGACTCCGCCGCCCCCGCAGACACGACCGGCACTCTGAGCGCCGCCGCAGCCCCGGCCGAGTCCGCGACCGCCGAGCCGGCGAGCACCTCGCGCACCGCTACCCCGGCCGACCTCGCCGCCGCCGACACCGCCGCTCCGGCCCCGGCGCCCGCATCCGCCGCCTCACGCTCCGCAGCCCCGGCCGAGTCTGCGACCGCCGAGCCAGCGAGCACCTCACGCACGGCCGCCCGGGCGCCCGGCGAGCCATCGGCCACCGCCTCGCGCCCCGCCGCCCCGGCCCCCACCAACCTCCTGGCCCGGATCATCGCCTGGCGCACCACCCCGGCGATCCTGACCTGGACCTGCTTCGCCGCGCTGGTCGCCAACATCGGCATCATCGTCACCGGCGGCGCGGTCCGCCTCACCGACTCCGGCCTGGGCTGCCCGACCTGGCCCACCTGCACCGACGGCAGCCTGGTGCCGACCAGCCGGCTCGGCGCGTACGGCGTCGTGGAGTTCACCAACCGCATGCTGACCTTCGCGGTGTCGGTGGCCGTCGGCGCCGCGATCATCGCGTGCATGCGCTGGCACCCGCGCCGCGCGGTGCTGAACAAGCTGTCCTGGACGCTCTTCGTCGGCGTCGTGGTGCAGGCGGTCATCGGCGGCATCTCGGTGCGCACGCACCTGGCCCCGATCTGGGTCTCCCTGCACATGCTGGTCTCGCTGGGCATGGTCGCGCTGTCCTACGTCCTGTGGGTCCGCAGCCGCGAGCCCAACGACAACGAGCCCATCCCGACCGTCCAGCCCGTCCTGCGCCAGCTCGGCTACGTCCTCACCGTCGGCGTCGGCGCACTGCTGATCGCCGGCACCATCGTCACCGGCAGCGGCCCGCACTCCGGCGCCAAGCTCGGCGACCCGGGCAACAAGCGCTTCCCGCTCAGCCCCGCCAACGCCACGCAGCTGCACGCCGACCTGGTCTTCCTGGTCGTGGGCCTGACCGTGGCGCTGTGGTTCGGACTGAAGGCGACCGGCGCCGGGCCCCGCGTCCTCACCGCGGTCCGCGACCTGTTCCTGCTGCTGATGGCGCAGGGCGTGATCGGCTACGTCCAGTACTTCACGCACCTGCCGGTGCTGCTGGTCGGCATCCACATGTTCGGCGCGGCGATCGTCTGGGCCGGGACCTGGCGGGTGCTGCTCGCGATGCGCGAGCGCAAGGCTGCCCCGGCGGTGGCCTGACGGAGCCCGTATAGCCTGTACAGCAGTGTCCCCGGCCCGATTCTCGCGGGCCGGGGACACTTTCTCTCTTGATCCGATTCCTATGCGGTCAGGGCGCTTCAGCCGACCGGTGGCCGGACCGTATTGCCATCGACGTAGCCGACCAGATCCTTCTTCGCGTGCTCCGCGAAGTCCCGCGACACGGTCAGCGGCCAGGCCGTGTCGACCGCGAGCGCCCGGACCTGGTCCAGGGTCAGCGGCGGCACCGCACGGGTCGCCGACGTCCCGGCCTTCTGGAAGAATTTCAGGTTCCTGTTCTGCGCCTCGATCATCACCTCATGGCCGTCGGCGAACAGCAGCGTCGCTGTGCGCACGAGCCCGCCCCGTTCCTTGTCAGGCGCCTCCTCCAGCACGATGGTGGTGCCGTCCTGGGTGACGGTGTTCTCGCACACGGTCGCACGGTCCGCGGACCGCCGGACCCCGCACTCCAGCAGCCGCTTCTGGTCCTGGCTGTGTTGCACCACCGAGACCGACACCGACCCCACTCCGGCTCGGTCGGTCACCTCCACCGCGCCGTACAGGTCGACGCCGTCCTGCCCCGGCGACGCGTGGTCCTCCCCGACGTACGCCGTCGGCGTCCCGCAGGGCAGAGCCGTCTTCAGCAGTTCGGTCACCGACCGCGGGTCCAGCGGCACCTGGCCCTCGGGTTCCCGCGCCGGATTCGCCCCCGCAGACAGCGCCGGGACGTCGCCGGTCCCACTGGTCGGGCACTGATCCGTCTTCGGCACGCCGGTCCCCGGCCGCGACGCCGCCGACGCCCCGCCGCCGGCTGTATTCGTCCGCTCCGATGCCCCGCCGGACCCGCCGCTGAGCGCCACGGCTCCGGCCGCCACGCCCAGCACCGCCGCCACGCTCAGCGTCCCGGTGACTGCCCGGGTCCGCACCACCCGCGAGCGCGCGGCGGCGAACACCGCCGTCGGCCCGCCGACGACAGGCGGTTCCTCGCCGATCCCCGCACCCAGCACATCCCTGATCTCGTTCTCGTTCATTCCATGGCTCCTTCCGAGCCGATCCCGAGTCCGAGCCGGTCATCCTGGAGCGCCACGCGCAGCGCGGCGAGAGCCCTGGCGCTCTGGCTCTTCACCGTCCCCGGTGAGACGCCGAGCAGGGCCGCGGTCTCCTCGACGCTTCGGTCCTCCCAGTAGCGGAGCACCACCGCCGCCCGCTGCCGGGGGGCGAGTCCGCGTAATGCCGAGAGCACCGTGAGCTTGAGATCGCTGTCCCCGCCGGCACCGTCCACGACCTCCAGCGGTTCCGCCCACGACTTTTCCCGCCGCCGCCACAACCGGCGGTTCTCCTCCAGGAAAGTCCGCAACAGTACCTGCCGGGAGTAGGCGTCCAGGCTCTCCACATGGCGCCGCCGCGCGGCCACCACCACCTTGACCAGCGTCCCCTGGACGAGGTCCTCGGCCCGATGCCAGTCCCCGCACAGCAGGTACGCCGTGCGGCGCAGCGCCAGATACCGTCCCTGGACGAAGTGCTCAAGTTCCTCCTCGACGGCCGCCTTGTCTCCCCGCGCCATGGGTTGTCCCCTCCGACCGACTCAAACTTCTGTCACCGGTCCTTGAGGGGTCGGCCCGAGCGCGGGGTTGCTCGGGCTGGGAACTTTTTCCGGCCGACTCCTACACGCCGGGCGCCGCCACCACGAGCTCCGCGATCCCGGAGGCCTCGACCCGCCCCTCGCGCGCCGGCACGAAGCACGACTCACCCTGAGTAAGCGTCAGCGCCCCCCGAGTCCCGCGTAGCTCGACCTCGCCGGACAGCGCCAGCACGATCCGCGGGCCGGTGCCGGGGATCTCCGCGCGCAGCGTGGTGCCGGTGTCCAGGGTGGCCCGGTAGAGACGGAACTCCGGCGCCGGGGTGTCGAACTCCTCGACGCCCGTGGCGATCGCCGTGCCGTGGCGCACCGGGACCGGGACCGAGGCGTCCATCACCCGCAGCAGCTCCGCGACGTCGATGTGCTTGGGCGTCAGCCCGGCGCGCAGCACGTTGTCGGAGTTGGCGAGCAGCTCGATCCCGGTGCCGTGCAGGTACGCGTGCAGCCCGCCGGCCTCCAGGAAGATGGCCTCGCCGGGCTTGAGGACGACCCGGTTCATCAGCAGCATCGCCACCAGGCCGATGTCGCCGGGGAAGTCCTCGGCGACGCGCAGCACGGCCGCGAAATCCTCCGCGAGCTCGCCGCCCTTGTCCGCCCCGACCCGGCAGGCCTCGACGACGCCCGCCACCAGGACCTCGCGGGTGTCCGCGGGCCACTCCAGCAGCCGGCCGATGGCGGCGGCCACGGTGGCCGGCTCCGGCCGGTCCGCCAGCGCCGCCCGCACCGGGTCCAGCGCGTCGGCGCCCAGCTCGACGAGCTCGGCGAGCACGCGCTCCGCGTCCTCGGCGGTGCGGCAGCCGGCCAGCGCCTCGAATGCGGTGAGCGCCATCAGGATCTCCGGCTTGGGCCAGTCGTCCACGTAGTTGCGGTTCGGGTCGCCGGCCGGCAGCCCGCGCTCCTGCTCGGCGGCGTAGCCGGCCTCGGCCTGCGCGCGTGTGGGGTGCGTCTGGATGGACAGCGCCTTCGCCGACGACAGCACCTTGAGCAGGAACGGCAGCCGGTTCTTGAACCTGGCCGCGACCTGCGGGCCGAGCATCCCCACCGGGTCGGCGGAGACGAAGTCGAGGAGCGTGGCCTCACCGCCGTCGATGCGGGACGGCGCCGTCGGGTGCGCGCCCATCCACAGCTCGGCCTCCGGCTGCCCGGAGGGCTCGCGGCCTAGCAGTTCGCTGATGGCGCTGGGCGATCCCCAGGCGTAGTGCTGCGTGGTGTTGGTGAGCCGATACACCCTGGAAAGGGTACAGGTGCCTCAGTGAACCCTCAGTGAACGAGCGGGCTCACGGCCGCGGCCACGAACAGCAGCGCCAGATACATGTTCGAGAAGTGGAACAGCCGCATCGGCAGCAGCGCCACGCCGTCCTTGCCCGAGCGCGCCCGCAGGTCCAGGCGGTGCGCCTCGACCAGGAACACCACGCCGAGCACGGCCGCCGCGATCGGGTAGACCAGGCCGGTGTGCCCGATCGGCCACAGCAGCAGCGAGCAGGCCACGGTCGCGTAGGAGTACCAGACGATCTGCTTGGTCACCTCGCGGGCCGGGGCCACCACCGGCAGCATCGGCACGTTCGCCGCCGCGTAGTCCTCGCGGTAACGGATGGCCAGCGCCCAGAAGTGCGGCGGCGTCCACAGGAACACGACCATGAACAGCACCACCGGCGCCCACGCCAGCCGGTCCGTCGCCGCGGTCCAGCCGATCAGCGCCGGGAAGCAGCCGGCCGCGCCGCCCCAGACGATGTTCTGCGGCGTGCGCCGCTTGAGCAGCATCGTGTAGACGAGCACGTAGAAGGCGTTCGCCGCGAGCGCCAGGCCCGAGGACAGCCAGTTGACCGCGAACCCGAGCCAGAGCGTGGACACCACGCCGAGCACGAGCCCGAACACCAGAGCGTTCTTCGGCGTCACCGACGCGGCCGGCACCGGGCGGCGCCGGGTGCGGCGCATCTCGGCGTCGATGTCGCGGTCCACGTAGCAGTTCAGCGCGTTGGCGCTGCCGGCGGACAGGTAGCCGCCGATCGTCACGGCGATCACCGGCCACAGCGCCGGCACGTGGCGCAGCGCCAGGAACATCACCGGGATGGTGGTGACCAGCAGCAGCTCGATGATGCGCGGCTTGGTCAGGGCGACGTAGGCCTTGACGACCGCCATCGTGTGCCCGCCGCGGTCTGCCCCCACCGGCTCCACAGAGGGAGTGACGGTCCGGGACGGAGCCGTGGCCGGGGGAGTCTCGACCGTGGTCAAAAGCCCGTCCTCCATGGATGCCTGATTCGGACAACACGCAACTTTAGACCGTCGCCCTCGCAGCTTTCGCGCCGGGTCGCCTTATCGCGCATTGAGTCGTCCAAGCGTCGTAGATCAAATACGCCGCGCAGGTATATGAGGACTCCACCACTGCTGTTCACTAAGGGTTAGCCCGGGCGTACGCGTCCACCTGCTGACTGGGAACGCGATGCCTCTGAGGTCCGAGTAGGCTGGCGAAACGAGATCTGAATCATGTTGCGCAGGGGTCCCACCGGCTGTACCCGAGCGTGGGGCCTCGGCGCGTGAACTGCGAAGGAGCGCTTCCGGTGAGCACCGCAAGCACCGCAACCCCGTTCGAGTGGACCGACTTGGACAAGCGCGCTGTGGACACCGTCCGAGCCCTGGCCATGGACGCGGTCCAGAACACCGGTAACGGCCACCCCGGTACCGCGATGTCCCTGGCCCCGGCGGCCTACCTGCTCTTCCAGCGGCACCTTCGCTTCGACCCGGCCGACCCGCACTGGGCCGGCCGGGATCGTTTCGTGCTCTCGTGCGGACACTCCTCGCTGACCCAGTACATCCAGCTGTACTACTCGGGCCTCGGCCTGGAGCTGGAGGACCTCAAGCACTTCCGCCAGTGGGGCTCGCTCACCCCCGGCCACCCGGAGTACGGCCACACCAAGGGCATCGAGGTCACCACCGGCCCGCTGGGCCAGGGCCTGTCGAACGCGGTCGGCATGGCGATGGCCGCGCGCTACGAGCGGGGTCTGTTCGACCCGGACGCGCCGGCGGGCGACTCGCCGTTCGACCACAACATCTACGTCTTCGCCTCCGACGGCGACCTGGAGGAGGGCGTCACCTCCGAGGCCTCCTCGATCGCCGGCCACCAGAAGCTCGGCAACCTCGTGGTGGTCTACGACGACAACCACATCTCCATCGAGGGCGACACCAAGGTGGCCTTCGGCGAGGACGTGCTGCACCGCTACGAGGCCTACGGCTGGCACGTGCAGCACGTGGACTGGCTGGCCGGCGGCGAGTACCACGAGAACGTCGAGGAACTGCACCAGGCGCTGTTGGCGGCCGAGGCGGAGACCGACCGCCCCTCGATCATCCGGCTGCGCACCATCATCGGCTGGCCGGCCCCGAACCTGCAGAACTCCGGCAAGGCGCACGGCGCCGCGCTCGGCGAGGCCGAGGTCGCGGCCACCAAGAAGGTCATGGGCATGGACCCGGACAAGACCTTCGACGTCCCGGCCGACGTCCTGGCGCACGCCCGGAAGGTCGGCGAGCGCGGCGCGGCCGAGCACAAGGCCTGGGACACCGAGTTCGCCGCCTGGCGCGGCAAGAACCCGGAGCGCGCCAGCGAGTTCGACCGCATCGCCAAGCGCGAGCTGCCGGCCGGCTGGGCCGAGAAGCTCCCGACCTTCGAGCCGGGCAAGGACGTCCCGACCCGCAAGGCGTCGGAGGCCATCATCCAGGCGATCGCCGAGTCGGTGCCGGAGCTGTGGGGCGGCTCGGCCGACCTCGCGGAGTCGAACCTGACCACGATCAAGGGCGGCAAGTCGTTCCTGCCCGCGGTCTACGGCGAGACCGAGTTCGGCGAGTCCAGCCCCTACGGCCGCATCCTGCACTTCGGCATCCGCGAGCACGCGATGGGCTCGATCCTCAACGGCATCGCGGTGCACGGCAACACGCTGCCGTTCGGCGGCACCTTCCTGGTGTTCTCCGACTACATGCGCCCGGCGGTGCGCCTGGCCGCGCTGATGAAGCTGCCGGTCACCTACGTCTGGACGCACGACTCGATCGGCCTGGGCGAGGACGGCCCGACCCACCAGCCGGTCGAGCACGTCGCCGCGCTGCGGCTGATCCCGGGCATGACCGTGGTCCGCCCGGGCGACGCGAACGAGACCGTCGGCGCCTGGAAGGCCCTGATGGAGAAGCACACCGGCACCGACGACCACGGCCCGGTCGGCATCGCGCTGACCCGCCAGGGCATCCCGACCTACGACCACGAGGCGCTGAACTCCTCGCTGGACGCGATCGAGGGCACCGCCAAGGGCGGCTACGTGCTGGCCGAGGCCAGCGGCGGCGCGCCGAAGGTGATCCTCATCGGCACCGGCTCGGAGGTGCAGCTGGCGATCCAGGCCCGCGAGGCGCTGGAGGCCGACGGCATCCCGACCCGCGTGGTCTCGATGCCCTCCACCGAGTGGTTCGAGGAGCAGGACGCCGCCTACAAGGAGTCGGTCCTGCCGACGGCCGTGAAGGCCCGCGTCTCGGTCGAGGCCGGGGTCGGCGCCGGCTGGAAGCAGTACGTCGGCGACGCCGGCCGCAGCGTCTCGCTGGAGCACTTCGGTGCCTCCGCGGACTACAAGACCCTGTACCGCGAGTTCGGCATCACGGCCGAGGCCGTCGAGGCCGCGGCCCGGGAATCCCTGGCCGCCGCAGGCGCTTGATTTTTAGGTGAAGAGGGAGAAGACGAGATGACGAACAAGAATCTGGACACGCTGTCCGGAGCCGGGGTCGCGATCTGGCTGGACGACCTGTCCCGCGCGCGCCTGCAGTCCGGCAACCTGGCCTCGCTGATGGCCGAGAAGAACGTGGTCGGCGTGACCACCAACCCGACGATCTTCCAGAAGGCCATCGTCGGCTCCGAGGTCTACACCGAGCAGCTCACAGACCTCGCGGTCCGCGGGGTCACCGTCGACGAGGCGATCCGCATGATCACCACCGCCGACGTGCGCGCGGCGGCCGACGTGCTGCGCCCCGCCTACGACGCCTCCGACCTGCAGGACGGCCGGGTCTCGATCGAGGTCGACCCGCGCCTGGCGCACCAGAGCGCGCCGACCGTGGCCGAGGCCAAGCAGCTGTGGTGGCTGGTGGACCGGGAGAACCTGTTCATCAAGATCCCGGCGACCCGCGAGGGCCTGCCGGCCATCACCGCGGTGCTCGGCGCAGGCATCAGCGTGAACGTGACGCTGATCTTCTCGCTGGAGCGCTACCGCGAGGTGATGGACGCGTTCCTGGCCGGGATCGAGCAGGCGAAGGCGAACGGCCACGACCTGACCAAGATCGCCTCGGTCGCGTCGTTCTTCGTGAGCCGCGTGGACACCGAGATCGACAAGCGCCTGGAGAAGCTCGGAAAGACCGAACTCAAGGGCAAGGCCGGCGTCGCGAACGCCCGCCTGGCCTTCGAGGCCTACGAGGAGGTCTTCTCCTCGGACCGCTGGACGGCCCTGGCCGCCGCCGGCGCCAAGCCGCAGCGTCCGCTGTGGGCCTCCACCGGCGTGAAGGACCCGGCGTACGTGGACACCATGTACGTGGACGACCTGATCACCCGCGGCGTGGTGAACACCATGCCGGAGGCGACCCTGGACGCCGAGGCCGACCACGGCAAGCCGTCCGAGGACTCGATCCGCGCGCACTACGCCGAGTCCCACAAGGTCCTTGAGGACCTGGCCGCCGCCGGCGTCTCCTACGACGACGTCGTCCAGCTGCTGGAGGACGAGGGCGTCGACAAGTTCGAGGTCTCCTGGAAGGAACTCCTCGACTCGGTCCAGGGCGAATTGGACAAGCTCCGGTGAGTGACAAGAGCAACAGCCACCAGGGCTACCAGCTCTCCCAAGCCGAGAAGGCGCTGCTGTCGCACGAGCAGGCCGGCGACGGCACGGCGAACCCGCTGCGCGACGCCGCCGACCGCCGCCTGCCGCGCATCGCCGGGCCCTGCGGCCTGGTGATGTTCGGCGTCACCGGCGACCTGTCCCGCAAGAAGCTGATGCCGGCGATCTACGACCTGGCGAACCGGGGGCTGCTGCCCCCGGGCTTCGCCCTGGTCGGGTTCGCCCGCCGGGACTGGGCCGACCAGGACTTCGCCGAGGAGGTCCACCTGGCGGTCAAGGAGCACGCGCGGACCCCGTACCGCGAAGAGGTCTGGAGCCAGCTCTCCGAGGGCTTCCGCTTCGTCTCCGGCGAGTTCGGCGACAAGCAGGCCTTCCTGGAGCTGAAGGCGACCATCGACAAGCTGGACGCCGAGCGCGGCACCAACGGCAACCACGCGTTCTACCTGTCGGTCCCGCCGAAGTTCTTCCCCGGCGTGGTCGAGCAGCTGCACGAGGTCGGCCTGGACCAGGGCCCGGAGGGCTCCTGGCGCCGGGTCATCATCGAGAAGCCGTTCGGCCACGACCTGGCCTCGGCCCGCGAGCTGAACGCCATCGTGGACTCGGTGTTCCCGCCCAAGTCGGTCTTCCGGATCGACCACTACCTGGGCAAGGAGACGGTCCAGAACATCCTGGCGCTGCGGTTCGCCAACGAGATGTTCGAGCCGATCTGGAGCCGGGACCACGTGGACCACGTCCAGATCACGATGGCCGAGGACATCGGCATCGGCGGCCGGGCCGGGTACTACGACGGCATCGGCGCGGCGCGCGACGTCATCCAGAACCACCTGCTGCAGCTGCTGGCGCTGACCGCGATGGAGGAGCCGGTCTCCTTCGACGCCGACGCCATCGCCGCGGAGAAGACCAAGGTGCTCTCGGCCATCCGGCTCCCGGACGACCTGGACACCTACACGGTCCGCGGGCAGTACGCGGCCGGCTGGCAGGGCGGCGAGAAGGTGGTCGGGTACCTGCAGGAGGACGGCATCTCGCCGGACTCCACCACCGACACCTACGCCGCGGTGAAGCTGGAGGTGAACACCCGCCGCTGGGCCGGCGTGCCGTTCTACCTGCGCACCGGCAAGCGCCTGGGCCGCCGCGTCACCGAGATCGCGGTGGTGTTCAAGCGCTCGCCGTTCCTGCCCTTCACCCCGACCCAGACCGAGGAGCTGGGGCAGAACGCCCTGGTGATCCGGGTGCAGCCGGACGAGGGTGTGACGGTCCGCTTCGGCTCCAAGGTCCCGGGCACCTCCATGGAGGTGCGCGACGTGAACATGGACTTCGCCTACGGCGAGGCGTTCACCGAGTCCTCCCCGGAGGCCTACGAGCGGCTGATCCTGGACGTCCTGCTCGGCGACGCCCCGCTGTTCCCACGGGTGGCGGAGGTCGAGCTGGGCTGGGAGGTCCTGGACCCGATCGAGGCGTACTGGGCCGAACACGGCAAGCCGGAGCAGTACACCTCGGGCACCTGGGGTCCGGCCAAGGCGGACGAGATGCTCGCGAAGGACGGACGGAGCTGGCGGCGGCCATGATCAAGCACCTGGATTCCACCACCTCGGCGAAGATCGCCAACGCCCTGATCGACATCCGCAAGGAGGCCGGGGCGGCCACCACCGGCGCGGTCCTGACCCTGGTGATCGAGACCGACGAGCGGCACCACTACTACGCCCTGCGGGCCGCGCGCGAGGCCTCGCGCGCGCACCCCTCGCGCATCCTGGTCGTGATACCGCATCCGGAGCAGCCCTTCTCCGGGCTGGACGCCGAGGTGCGGGTCGGCGACGAGATGGGCCCGGGCGAGGCCGTGGTGATGCGGCTCAACGGCGAGCTGGCCGCGCACGCCGACGCCGTCGTGCTGCCGCTGCTGCTGCCGGACACCCCGGTGGTCACCTGGTGGCCGTCGGAGTCGCCGACGGACCCGGCCGAGTCGGCGCTGGGCAAGCTGGCGATGCGCCGGATCACCGACGCCTCCGGCACCCACACGCCGATCCCGGTCGCGGACCGGCTGCGCGGCTACTCCCCCGGCGACACCGACCTGGCCTGGACGCGCTGCACCCCGTGGCGCTCCATGCTGGCCGCGGCGCTGGACCAGATGCCGGCCACGGTGAAGACCGTCAAGGTCACCGCCGAGGTCGACAACGCGTCCTCGACGCTGCTGGCGGTCTGGCTGGGCTGGCGCCTGGGCGTGCCGGTGACGCTGTCCACGGACACCGGCCCCGGCATCACCGGCGTGCACCTGGGCACCGACAAGGGCGAGGTCAGCCTGACCCGCCCCGACGGGATGCTCGCCGTGCTCTCCATGCCCGACCAGCCGGACCGGCACGTCGCGCTCAAGCGCCGCGAGCTGGCCGACCTGCTCACCGAGGAGCTGCGCCGCCTGGACGTCGACGAGACGTACGAGGAGGTGCTGCGGCACGTCACCGAGCACGACGCGGCGGCGATCGACAAGATGCAGCCGGCCCCGCCGAAGAAGTCGACGATCACGATGACCGCCGAGCCCGACAAGGGTCCGCTGGGCGAGCTGCCCAAGGAGTCGGTCGAGCGCGAGGAGCAGCTGCAGGACCTGGCGATCGACAAGCCGCTGGACGACGCGCCATGAGCGCTACTCCGGAGGTCATCGTCCATCGCGACGCCGAGGTCCTGGCGCAGGCTGTGGCGGCGCGGCTGATCACCCGGCTGGTCGACGTGCAGGCGCTCCGCGGCGCCGCGCACGTCGTCCTGACCGGCGGCACCGTCGGCATCAAGACCCTGGCGGCGGTCGCGGCCTCCCCGGCGCGCGGCGCCGTGGACTGGTCCCGGGTCCAGCTGTGGTGGGGCGACGAGCGGTTCCTGCCCAGCGGCGACCCGGAGCGCAACGAGACCCAGGCCCGCGAGGCGCTGCTGGACGGCCTGGTCGCCGAGGGCCTGCTGCCGGAGGCGAACATCCACGCGATGGCCGCCGCCGACAAGGCGGGCTTCACCCCGGAGGAGTCGGCGGAGCAGTACGCCTCGACGCTGGCCGACTTCGCCCGCGAGGGCGACGACGTCCCGGCGTTCGACGTCCTGATGCTCGGCATGGGCCCGGACGGCCACATCGCCTCGCTGTTCCCGGGCCACCCGGCCCTGTACGAGGACAAGCGCAGCACGGTCGGCGTGCACAACTCGCCGAAGCCGCCGCCGCTGCGGGTCTCGCTGACCCTGCCCTCGATCCAGGCGGCCGCCGAGGTCTGGGTGGTCGCGGCGGGCGCGGAGAAGGCGAAGGTCACGCACCTGGCGCTGTCCGGCGCCGGACCGGTGCAGATCCCGGCCGCCGGGGCGCGCGGACGCGGGCGGAGCCTGTTCCTGCTGGACCGGGCTTCGGCTTCGGAGCTGCCTTCGGAGTTGGCGCCTTACTCGCTGAGCTGAGCGCTACGACGGTTACACCATAGTGCCGCCGCCGATCTTCGGATCGACGGCGGCACTATTATCAGCTCATGGACATGCCAATCCGCATCGGTGCTCTGGTTCCGCTGACCCGGCCGGGATGGGTTGAGACGGGCCAGCACCTGCTCACCGGACTCGAACTGGCCGTCAGCGACAGCAGCGTCCCCATGGAACTGCTTGTCCGGGACACCGCCGCCGATCCGAGCAAGGCCGCGGCGGCCGTCGATGAGCTGGCGGGCTTGGGTGTCGCCGCCATCGTCGGCGAGTACCACAGCGTCGTGGCACGCTCCGCCGCCGCACGGGCCGACGCGCTCGCTGTGCCGTTCCTCTGCTCCTCGGCGGTCCTCGACACCCTCACCGAGCAGCCGACCGACTGGGTCGCCCGCATCGCCCCGGCACAGTCCCACTGCTGGCGGGTCTACGCCGACTTCCTCCTCGCCGCCGGCCACACCCGCATCGCCGTCGCGGCCCAGCCGACCGTCTACTGGGAATCCGGCACGCGCATCCTGCGCGAGCACGTGGCGCCGCGCGGCGCCACGCTCATCGAGACCGACATCACCACCGGCTTCGGCGCAGTCTGCGATGCGCTCGTGGAAAGCGGCGCGACGGCCCTCCTGCTTCTCGTCGCCACACCGGAGCCGGCCGTGCCGATCGTCAAGGCAGTCCGCGCCGACCCGCGCCTGGCCGATATCCTCATCGGCGCTCCCGCAGGCCAGCCGGAGTTCACCGAGTGGGCCGAGCAGCTCGGCGACGACGGCACCGCGATCCCGTTCCTGAGCTACCTGCCCGAGCACTTCACTTCGGTGGGCACACGCGTCGACACCGCGCTCCGCGAGCGGCTGGCCGGACGGCCCTCGTTCGTCGCCTTCGAGGGCTACGACACCGTCGCCGTCCTCGCCGAGATCCTGCGCCCGCACGGGTCCGACCGGAAGAGCATCGCCGAAGCCTTCCCGCACGTCTCCATCGAGGGCACGCGCGGCCGCATCCAGTTCTCCCGCACGCCTGGTATCAGCGTCTGGCAGTGGACGTGGCCGCCGGTGCAGGTCGTCGACCGAGATCCGGCCGACCCTTCACGCGTTCGGGTGCTGCATCGCGGCTGAGCCTGGACTCTGCGCGCTACTCGACCCCGCGCTCGTGGATCCGCCGGAACTCGTCCGACCACGGCACCGGCCGCC
Organism: Catenulispora sp. GAS73; assembly: GCF_041262085.1. Classification (NCBI taxonomy): domain Bacteria; kingdom Bacillati; phylum Actinomycetota; class Actinomycetes; order Catenulisporales; family Catenulisporaceae; genus Catenulispora; species Catenulispora sp. GAS73. The sequence continues at coordinate 166,973 of NZ_JBGCCM010000006.1, read as the reverse complement.
GATCCGGCCCGGTCCGCACGATGGTCCGCCGCCCGACCGCGTGCACCACGCCGCCGTCGCCGACGAACCGGAACTCGTACACGCAGCTCGTCGTCCCGATCTTCAGCACGCGTAGCTCCACGTCCAGCTCGCCGACCTCGGCGACCGGAACCCGGAACTCAACCTCGTAAGCCTTCACCAGGTGCCGCATGTCCGGTCCGCCGATCAGCTCCGGAACGCTCTCGTACCAGGTGCTCAGGGCCCGTTCGGCGTGCACTGCGTAGCGCGCGTTGTGCAGTACTCCGACCTTGTCGAGCTCGTCGAACCAGACCCGGGTGCGGAACACGTGCAGCGGCGGCTCGGTACCGCCGGCTTCGACATCGTTCATGACCTCAGCTGTACCTCACTCAGAGCCACCGTTCCTCAATCAGAGCCCGCCGGACCACGTGATTCCAGCCACACCTCGCGCCTACCCTGATCGGCATGACAGCCAGCACACGGAGCCACACGCATCCGTTCCTGCCGTACAGCCCCGAACGCCTCGACCAGGCCGAGGCCATACGCCGTGGCGCGCAGTTCCAGGAGCATCTGCACGCCCGGCGCAGCGTCCGCTTCTTCTCCCCCGACCCGGTCCCGGCCGAAATGATCGAGCTGGCCGTGGCCGCCGCGAACACCGCTCCCTCCGGCGCGCACCAGCAGCCGTGGAAGTTCGTCGCCGTCGGCGATCCGGCGCTGCGGCACCAGATCCGCGAGGCCGCCGAACAGGAGGAGCGCATCAACTACGAAGGCGGCCGCCTCCCCGAAGCCTGGCGCGAAGCCCTCGGGCCGCTGGAGACCGACTCCGACAAGTCCTATCTGGACATCGTCCCGTGGATCGTCGTGGCGTTCGCGGAGAAGAGCACGCCGATGCCGGACGGCCGGCTGCGCAAGAACTACTACGTCAACGAGAGCGTGGGCATCGCCTGCGGCCTGTTCATCGCCGCCCTGCACACCATGGGCCTGGCCACACTGACCCACACGCCCAACCCGATGGCGTTCCTCACCGAGATCCTGCACCGCCCCTCGACGGAGCGGCCCTACATCCTGTTCCCGGTCGGCTATCCGGCTGAGGACTGTGAAGTCCCCGACCTCGCCCGCAAGCCACTCGCCTCGGCCCTGGAGTTCTTCGGCGGCTGAGCGCGCACCCCTTGCCTCCGGCAGATTCTGAGAGTAGCTTCCATTTAGAGGTTACTTTCAAGAGGAGGGGGCTATCATGATCGAGTCGACCCGGGGACCGGCGGCGGCACCACCGCCGCCGTCCGCCGAACGCCGCAAGTGGTGGGCCCTCGGCGGCCTGGCACTGAGCTTGCTGGTCGTGGGCCTGGACCTGACGGTCCTGAACGTCGCCCTTCCGACCCTGGCCACCTCGCTCAAGGCCTCGACCAGCCAGCTCCAGTGGTTCGCGAACTCCTACAACCTGGCCATGGCCATCGCGCTGCTGCCCGGCGGCCTGCTCGGAGACCGGTTCGGCCGCAAGCGGATGCTGGTGATCGCGCTGACCGCGTTCGGCGTGGCCTCCGCCTTCTGCGCCTTCGCCTCCTCGGCCGGCGAGCTGATCGTCTGGCGCGCGGTGCTCGGCGTGGGCGCGGCGATGCTGATCCCGCTGAGCATGAGCGTGCTGACCGTGATCTTCACACCGGAGGAGCGGCCGCGCGCCATGGGCATCTGGGCGACCGCCAACATGCTCGGCATCCCGCTCGGCCCGATCCTGGGCGGCTGGCTGCTGGACCACTACTGGTGGGGCTCGGTCTTCCTGATCAACCTGCCGGTCGTGGTGATCGCCCTGGCCGCGGTGGTGTGGCTGGTCCCGGAGTCCAGCGCGGAGCGCAAGCCGCGCATCGACCTGCCGGGCCTGGCCACCTCCGCGGTCGGCCTGGCCGCGATCACCTACGGCCTGATCAAGGCCGGGGACACCGGCTGGGGCTCGGCGCAGGCGCTGCTGCCGCTGATCGGCGGCCTGGTGGTGCTGGCCGGCTTCGTCCAGCTCCAGCGCAGCCCGCAGCAGACGCTCATCGACCTGGAGCTGTTCCGGGCACGCGGCTTCACCTGGGGCACGATCCTGTCGACGATCGTCAGCTTCGCGCTGTTCGGCCTGATGTTCACGCTGCCGCAGTTCTTCCAGGCGGTCGAGGGCGTCAACGCGCTCGGCACCGGCCTGCGGCTGCTGCCGCTGATCGCGGGCCTGATCGCCGGCGTCCGGATCGGGCAGCCGTTCCTGAAGAAGGCCGGATCCGGACCGCTGATCGGCGCCGGGTTCATCCTGCTGGCGATCGCGCTGATGATCGGCACCTCGACCGGCGTGCACGACGGCTACGGCTTCGTCGCCTTCTGGCTCACCATCGGTGGCGTGGGCGTCGGCCTGGCGATGCCGATCACCATGAACGCGGCCCTGGGCGAGCTCAGCGCCGAACGCGCCGGCGTCGGCTCCGCCCTGCTGATGACCATCCGCCAGATCGGCGGCACGTGCGCGGTGGCGATCCTCGGCACGGTGCTGAACAGCCAGTACCGTAGCCACCTGGCCCCGGCCGTCGCGCACCTGCCGGCGCCGGTGGCCGCCGCGGCCACGCGCAGCGCCGGCAGCGGCGTCGCGGTGGCGGCCCAGCTGCACTCGCCCTCGCTGCTGGAGTCGGTGCGCTCGGCCCTGGTGCACGCCACGAGCATGACGATGTGGGTCAGCGCGGCCTTCGCGGTCGTCGGCGTCCTGGCCGCCACCCAGCTTCCCCGCAAGGCCCGGGTCCCCCAGCAGCCGGCGGAGGCAGCAGAATCGACGGGTGATCTCCTCAATGCCGCAGACTGACCAAGCCCAGGCCCCGGCTGACGTTCCTGCCGCTCCCGCTGCTGCTGCCGCTCCTGCCGCACCCGCACCGGCCCCGACCGGCCTGCGGGAGCGCAAGAAGGCCCGGACGCGTGCCGCCATCCAGCGGCACGCGCTCCGCCTGTTCCGCGAAGCGGGCTACAGCGCCACGACCATGGAGCAGATCGCCGCCGCGGCCGACGTCTCGCCGAGCACGCTGTACCGCTACTTCCCGACCAAGGAGGACCTGATCCTCCAGGACGACTACGACCCGCTGCTCGAAGCGGCCTTCCGCGCACAGCCGCCGGAGCTGCCGGTCCTGGAGGCGTTCCGCAGCGCCGTGCACGACGCCATGTTCGAGATCCCCGCCGAGGACCAGGCGGAAGCACTCGAACGGGCCCGCCTGGCGTACACCATCCCCGAAGTCCGGGCCCGCACCCTGGACCACATGTTCACCACCACGGACATGATCGCCAGCCTCTTCGCCGAACGACTGAACCGCTCCCGCGACGAACTGGAGGTCCGGGTCCTGGCCGGCAGCGTCATAGGGGCACTGATGGCGGCACAGCAGCGCTGGATCGCCGACCCGCAAGCGGACATGTTCGGCGTCCTGGACCGTGCCCTGCAGGTCCTGATCGACGGTCCCGGCACCCTCGGGCCCGGCCGTCCCGATCCCTCGCCGCAAGGGGCCTGACACCCGGTAGCCTTCAGCACGTGGACATAGAACCGACTCCATGCCGCTGCCTGCTGTGCCGGCCCGCAATAGCCGACGAGGCCCAGTGGGACCTGCGCGACCGCGAGATAGCACGCAACGTCCGCGAGTACGGCTGGCACACCATGGGTGTGACCGGCTACGACACGCCGGACTGGGCCTACTCGATCGGGATGTGGCACACCCACGGCGGCTACGACGTCTGCATGACGGGACTGCCGGTCGAGAACGCCATGGCACTCGTCTCCAAGATCGCACAGCAAGTCCTCGACGGCCGCGCCCTCGGCGCCGAGAAGCGCCGCCTGGGCGTGATCGAGGGCTACGAGGTCGCCACCCGCCCGGTCCACCCGAGCTGGTACCCGGCCATGTTCGGCGCCGGACTGGACTTCTTCCAGACCCCGCCCTGGCCGATGCTGCAGGCAGTGTGGCCGGACCGCGAGGGAAGGTTCCCGTGGGAGGAGGGGGCCGATCCGGAGAAGCGGGACCAGCAGCCCTTCCTGTGGGTGGCTCGGAACGAGCACCCGGCCAGCATGTGGGTGTCTTCTTCTTTGAGCTTGTAGCCGGTTGGTTTGTAGTCGGTTGGCTTGTAGTGGCCGGCTGACCTGTAGCCGCTGGTTAGCCTGTAGCCGGCTGACCTGTAGAGGACGGCTGGCCTGTAACCGGCTGGTTGGCCCGTAGCCAGCTGACCCGCATCCGGTTGGCCTGTAGCCGGCCGGTTGGCCCGCCGGCCAGTCAGCTCATCGGGCAGCCGTGAGTCCGCCAATCACCGGCCTTCTCCCGCGAGCCGGACGGTAGAGCATCCGTCCGGTCTGTCCGGCTCGTCCGGTCGTTGCGGCCGTTCCGGCTATCCGGTTGCGACCCCCGGTCCCCCTTGGCAGCATCGCGCTATGTCCCCTCCCTCCCCTCCCCGCATCACCCTGATCCGCGGCGACATCACCCGCCAGAGCGTGGACGCGATCGTCAACGCGGCCAACTCCTCCCTCCTCGGCGGCGGCGGAGTAGACGGGGCCATCCACCGCGCAGGCGGCCCGCAAATCCTCGACGCCTGCCGCGCACTACGCGCGTCGCACTACGGCCGCGGCCTCCCGACCGGCAAAGCCGTCGCCACCACCGCCGGCCGCCTCCCCGCTCGCTGGGTCATCCACACCGTCGGCCCGGTCTACTCCCGCGACGAGGACCGCTCAGCGCTCCTGGCCGCCTGCCACACGAACTCCTTGCACGTCGCCGACGCCCTCAGTGCGAAGACCGTCGCCTTCCCCGCCATCTCCACAGGCATCTTCGGCTGGCCCCTGGCCGACGCCGCGCGAATCGCGATCGCCACGGTTCGCGCCGCGGCCACCGACGTCGAAGAAGTCCGCTTCGTACTCTTCGACGCCAGCGCCTACGAGATCTTCGAGCAAGCAGCCCAGCAATGACCGCTTCGCTTGCCCTGTTCCCGGCATCAACGGCGCGAGGTAGACACCAACCAACTCGGCCCCGAGTCCCCCGGCCTTCGCCCTCCCCCGCTTCCCCGCTCCTTCTCTTCTCCCCCGCCCCGCGTCTCCCCTTCTTCTCTTCTCCCCGCTCTCCCACTCAGCGTTCTCTCCCCCTCACCCCGCCGCGACCGCCATCCTCTCCACCGCCTCCGTCAAGATCGCCGGCGACGTCGCGATATTGATCCGCACACGCCCCGCACCACCCGTCCCGAACGGAATGCCCGAGTTCACCGCCACCCGCCCGCGGTCGAGGAAGACCTGCGCCGGATCGTCGCCCAGCTCCAGGGCCCGACAGTCCAGCCACTGCAAATACGTCCCCGCCCCCGGCCGCCATTCGACTCCCGGCAAGTGCTCGGCCAGCAGCCGCCCCAGCAGCGCCCGGTTCTCATCGAGGCCGGCGAGGAGGGCGTCCAGCCACTCCCCACCCTCACGCAGCGCCGCGACGTGCGCGATCACGCCCAGATGGCTCGGCCCGTGCCCGACCTCCTCCGGCATCCGCGCCAGATCCACCCCCGACGCAGGTCCCGCAATCGCCACAGCCGCCTTCAGCCCCGCCAGATTCCACCCCTTCGACGCCGACATGAGCGACAGCCCATCCTGCGCCCCCGCCACACTCAGATACGGCGTGAACTTCTCCCCCGCCGCAACCAGCGGCGCATGGATCTCGTCGGCAACGACCCGCACCCCGAACTCCGCCGCCAACCCCGCGACCCGCTCCAACTCATCCCGCGTATGCACCGCACCGGTCGGATTCTGCGGGTTGCAGAGCAGATAAGCGCCCCGCCGCCCCCGCGCAGCCAACGCCGCAAAAGCAGACTCCACCGCACCGAAGTCGAGCCGCCCCTCCACCCCCAACGGCGCCTCGACCACCTCGCGGTCCATATGCGCCACGAAGTCGAAGAACGGCGGGTACACCGGACTGTTCACCACCACCGGATCCCCCGCCCCCGTCACCAACTTCAGCATCTCCACGACACCAAGCATCACGTCCGGCACAATCGCCGTCCGCCCAGGCACAACCCCATCCCACCCCCACCGCCGCACAGCGAACTCCCCCAAAGCCTCCGCATAGGAGTCGCCCAACGGATAGCCGGTATCCCCCCGCCGCACAGCAGCAATCAGCGCCTCCGCAACCGGCTCCGGCGTCGGCACATCCATCTCCGCCACCCACAACGGAAGCACGTCCTCCGGATACTGCCGCCACTTCATGCTGGTCCGAGTCCGAAGCTCGGCAAGACCCAGACAAGCCAACGGATTAGCAACGCGAAGCTCCATAGCTCACACAGTAAGCGCGCCCCACCCAACCGTCCCGGTCACTACGAGCCGGCAAGCTCCTCCAACCGCCGCACAACGCGCTCAACAGGCACCGTCGTATCAATCTCGGCAGTAGCCGTCGCGCGCAACAACGGCTCGACCGCCTCCAAATGCCCGAGGATCGCATCCCGCTCGTCATCCCGCTTGCCATAAGGATTGGTGGTCCGCGCAGCAACCCGAGCCAACAGCACATCCACAGGCGCACTGAACAAAACGACCTGGTCGAACAGCGGATAGAAAGCGCCCTGATTCGTCTTGCAGCCGGCAACGAACAGATGCCCATCCCGATGCCCACTCAGCAACTCGCTGATGGCCTGCTCCCGCCAGATCCAGTCACGGGACCCATCCGGCAGCCTCACCCACCGACTCCAAGCATCCGTGTCAGTGTCGACGGTCGCGTGCCCGCGCAACCGCAGCTGCTCCAAAGCAGTCGACTTACCAGTACCCGACATACCCGTGATCAGGATCTTCGCCACGAAGCCGAGCCTATGCGAGCCACAGCAATCGCTCGCGGTACGACCAGTCCCAGCCGCAGTCCCCCTCGGCCGGCGCCACCAGAACGCGCCAACCACCGCCACAACAATCCCGGCGGCCAGAGCCCGGCACACTCCACCGCCGGCTCCAAGACCTACCCGTATCCGCTACCAGCGCCCACACTCGCCGCCGACACCGAGACCTTCCCTAATCCCCACTGGCAACCAGGACCGCCGCCAGCGCCGGAACCTTCCCCTCTCCGCCACCGCAACCCCGCGCTCGCCACCGGCACCGCACACCCCGCCACGCCCGCCACCGACTCAGGGCCCTCCACGATTCGCTACCACTGGCTACGCCCGCCACCAGCGCAAGGGTCTCTCCCCGTCCGCCGCCGCCATCCCACATTCGCTACCGGCACCACGCGCCCTCCAGCCCGCCACCGGCCCCGAGACCTTCCCTATCCGCTGCCAGCGCCCATGCACGCCACCGGCGCCTTTTCCTACCCGCTGCCCCCGCCACCCCACGCTCGCCACCGGCCGCCCGCCCCGCGCAGCCCGCCGACCTCAGCCCTTCCCTGTTCGCGCCAGCGCCTTTTCCTGACCGCTGCCGCCGCCATCCCTCACTCGCCATCGGCCCCGTGCGCCGCGCAGCCCGCCAACCCGGAGACCTTCCCCCGTTCGCGCCAGCGCCATTTCCTGACCGCCGCCATCCCTCACTCGCCACCGGCACCGTGCGCCGCGCAGCCCGCCAACCCGGAGACCTTCCCCCGTTCGCGCCAGCGCCTTTTCCCGACCGCCGCCATCCCCTACTCGCCATCGGCACCGCCCCTATTCGCTGCGGGCACCTTTCCTGACCGCTGCTGCTGCCGCCATCCCCCCCACTCGCCACCGGCACCGCGCGTCTCTCCACGCCCACCGCCGACACAGGGCCCTTCTCCCCGTCGCCACCGGTGGCTACGTCCGCCGCAGCCAGAACCTTTCCCTCTCCACCGCCGCCCTCCCCCATTCGCTACCAACGCCGCATCCCCTCCCGCACCGCCGTCAGCCCGCAAGACCAACCAGCGATCGTCCCGCCTCCGTCGCCCCACCGCCCGCTCAGCGTTTGTCGGGCCTGATATCTCTCACCCCCCACCAACCTCATACCCAGGCCGTATCACCTCCTCCACCAACCACTTCATCCCATCCGCCTGATACATCCGCCACGACCCCACCACCACATGCCGGAATCCCACCGCCGCCAAAGCCGCGATCGTCTCCCGCGCCTCGGCGGCGCCGTCCTCCGCCACGATCAGCTGCACCGACCGCTCCACCTCGGCCGGGTCCCGGCCCGCCGCCACACAGTGCTGGTCCAGTACTCGCGAGCGCTCCGCGAGTGACTCGACCGAGTTGTGCGGCGGCCCGGGTATGTTCCAGATGTCCGCGTGCTCCGCGACCACGCGCAGCGTCCGATCGCCCCACGCTCCTATCAGCAGCGGCGGGCCTGCCGGCCGGACCGGCTTCGGCGCGTTGCGGGTGCCGATCAGCGTCGTGAACGGCCCCTCGTAGTCGAAGACGTCCTCAGTCCACATCTTCCGCAGGATGGTCACCGTCTCCACCAGCCGCGCTATCCCTTCGCGCGGGCTGATCAGCGGTATGCCATACGCGGCGTACTCCATCAGTCCGGGATTCTCGCCGGGCACGCCGCCCGCCCCCGCGGGCTGCACCGTGCCGCCGACGCCCAGCCCCATGATCAGGCGGCCTCCCGATATCACGTCCACCGTCGTCGCCATCTTCCCCAGCACCGCCGGGCTCCGGAACCTGTTGCTCGTCACCAGCAGCCCGAGCCCCAGCCTGGTCGTGCGCGCGGCCAGCGCCGCGAGCGTCGTCCATCCCTCCAGCGCCGGGCCGCCGCGGTCGCCGACCAGCGGCATCATGTGGTCCCAGAGCCAGGCGTCGGCGATCTCCTCCATCTCATCAGCCTGCTGCCACACCCGGTGGATGTCGTCGTAGGACACGTGCATCGGGGTGGTCTTGATGCCGATCTTCAACTCCATATCGTCACTGTAGCAAATCGTCAGCGCTGCTGACAATCAGCCAGCAGGTAAAGTAACCCATATGGCCGACCTACTCACCTCCCGACTCGGCTACCTGCTGAAGCACGCGCAACAGAACTTCTCCATTTCCGGCGCCCGGGCCCTGGAGTCGCTGGGCATCAGCGGCCGTCAGCTGGCCGTGCTCGTCGTCCTCGACGCCGCCGAGCCCCTGTCGCAGCTCGACGCCGCCAAGGAACTCGGCGTCGACCGCACGACCATGGTCGCCCTGGTCGACGAGCTGGAGGACAAAGGCCTGGTCGAGCGCCGCCGCAGCCCCGACGACCGCCGCAAGAACATCGTCGAGCTCACAGCACAGGGCAAGAAGACCCTCGCCGAGGGCGAACGCCGCCATCAGGAGGCGGAGAAGGCGTTCCTGGCCGACCTCACCCCGATCGAGGCCGACCTGTTCGTGCGCATCCTGAAAAGGCTGGCCACCGACACCGAAGTGCCGGTCGACCAGCCCGTAGAAACCCCGTAGAAGCCCCCGAAGAAACCCCAGAGGAAGCTCCCAGGGGACCTGAAAGACCTACGCCCCAGCCAGCGCCCGCCGCGAAAGCTGGTCAGCCAGCCGCGTGGTCTCCGGCAGCCGGAACTTGGTGGCCAGCCGCAGCGCCAGCCGCGTGGCGTCACCCACCGTGATCAAATGTCCCGGCGACACGTACACCGGCTTCGTCGAAAGCTGAGTCCGCAGCACCGCCCCGACGACCTCGCCGTCGTGCACCAGGTCAGCAGCCTCACCGCGCTGAATCCCGGGCTCGGCGGACCTCCCCACGAAAGCCGTCTTCGCCACCCCCATCGCCGGCTTCCCAGCCAGCACCCCGAGGTGGCACGCCAGCCCGAACCGCCGCGGATGCGCGATCCCGTACCCGTCGCACACCAGCACGTCCGGCTCCACCGTCAGCCGCGCCAGCGCGCTGATCAGCGCCGGCATCTCCCGGAACGCCAACAGCCCAGAGACGTACGGGAACTCGACATCCATCACCGCCGTCGCCATGTCCTCGACCGCGAGCGTGTCCGCGTCGAGCACCACGACCGCGCCCGCGACCCGCGAGGAGTCGATCGCATAGGCCACATCCAGCCCCGCGACGTACCGGAACGGCGCCAGCGGCGTGGACACGTCCACCCGCCCCGCCAGCCGCGCCTGCTCCGCCTCGGCGTCCTGCGCCGTCCGCGGCCATCTCTCATGCGTGATCAGCACAACTCATCCCCCTGCTTCCCCGTCCGTGTCCGGCCGGCTGACCGGGGCCCCCGTCGGTCCCGATCGGCCGGACACGCCCACGCGGCGCCGCGGATCCGCGTTCAGATCCGCTCCTGCACCGCCTTCACGATCTCGGCGACGGCGTCGTCCACCGGCACCCCGTTGTTCTGCTCCCCACTGCGGTACCGGAACGAAACCGCGGCCTTCGCCACATCCTCGTCGCCCGCCAACAGCATGTAGGGGACCTTCTGCTTCTGCGCGTTGCGGATCTTCTTCTGCATCCGGTCGTCCGAGGAGTCGATCTCCACCCGGACCCCCTGGGCGCGCAGCTTGGCCGCCACCAGCTCCAGGTACGGCACGTGCGCGTCGGTGATCGGGATCCCGACCACCTGCACCGGCGCCAACCAGGCCGGGAACGCCCCGGCGTAGTGCTCGGTCAGCACCCCGAAGAAGCGCTCGATCGACCCGAACAGCGCCCGGTGGATCATGATCGGCCGCTGCCGCGAGCCGTCGGCGGCCTGGTACTCCAGGTCGAAGCGCTGCGGCAGCTGGAAGTCGAGCTGGATGGTCGACATCTGCCAGGTCCGGCCGATGGCGTCGCGCGCCTGGACAGAGATCTTCGGGCCGTAGAACGCCGCGCCGCCGGGGTCCATGACCAGTTCCAGGTCCTCGCCCTCCGCGACCTCGCGCAGAGTGTCTGTAGCGAGTTCCCATTCCTCGTCAGTACCGACGTACTTCTCCGGGTCCTTAGTGGACAGCTCCAGGTAGAAGTCGTTCAGACCGTAGTCGCGCAGCAGGTCCAGCACGAACCGCAGCAGACTGACGAGCTCGTCGCGCATCTGCTCGCGCGTGCAGTAGATGTGCGCGTCGTCCTGCGTAAGGCCACGGACCCGCGTCAGTCCGTGCACCACACCGGACTTCTCATAGCGGTACACCGTGCCGAACTCGAACAGCCGCAGCGGAAGGTCACGGTAGGACTTCCCACGAGCCCGGTAGATCAGGTTGTGCATCGGGCAGTTCATCGGCTTCAGGTAGTACTCCTGCTTGCCGTGTCCCTCGTCCAGCACCATGGGCGGGAACATCCCGTCCTTGTACCAGTCGAGGTGGCCCGAGATCTCGTACAGGTTCCCCTTAGTGATGTGCGGAGTATTAACGAACTCGTACCCCGCCTCCTCATGGCGCTTACGGGAGTAGTCCTCCATGACCCGACGGATGGTCCCGCCCTTGGGGTGGAACACCGGAAGACCGCTACCGAGTTCGTCGGGGAACGAGAACAGGTCCAGCTCTGCACCGAGCTTGCGGTGGTCGCGCTTCTCCGCCTCGGCCAGGAACTCCAGGTGCGCCTTGAGCGCGTCCCGGGTCTCCCAAGCAGTCCCGTAAATGCGCTGCAACTGCGGGTTCTTCTCACTACCGCGCCAGTAAGCGGCCGCAGAGCGCATCAGCTTGAACGCGGGGATGAACCGGGTGCTCGGCACGTGCGGACCGCGGCACAGGTCCTTCCAGCACAGCTCGCCGGTCTTGGCGTCCAGGTTGTCGTAGATCGTCAGCTCGCCGGCGCCGACCTCGACGTCCACACCCTCGCCAGCGTCATCGGCGGAGGCCTTGCCCTTGAGCCCGATCAGTTCCAGCTTGTAGGGCTCTGCAGAGAGCTCCTCACGGGCGTCCTCATCCGTCACAGGACGCCGGGAGAACAGCTGCCCCTGCTTAATGATCGTCTGCATCCGGCTTTCGAGAGCCTTCAGGTCCTCCGGAGTGAACGGCCGCTCGACGTCGAAGTCGTAGTAGAAACCGTTGCGGATCGGCGGGCCGATGCCGAGCTTCGCCTCCGGGAACGCCTGCTGCACGGCCTGCGCCAGCACGTGCGCGGTCGAGTGGCGGATGATCGCGCGGCCGTCCTCGGAGTCGGCGGCGACCGGCTCGACCAGGTCACCGGCCTTGGCGAGGGTGGCCAGGTCGACGAGCCGGGTTCCGGCGGGGTCGGTCAAGCGGGCGGCCACGACGGACCGGTCACCGGTGAACAGGTCCGCCAGCGTCGTGCCGACCGTGACCGTCCGCTCGTCCCGGCTGGGGCCGTCGGCGATCGTCACTGCGAAGTCGGACACGGGGCGCTCCTTCAAAGGGGTCAACAGGCGGGGCCGATCAGGAGAAAACTTTACCGACCGCCGCGGGTGCTTCGCGCGACAGTAGTACCAGGTGCCGTCCGACCGGCCTGTTGAATCAACGTTCTACGTGACGTCGCCATCCGTTCACGAAGGGTGCCTACGGTGGTTCCGTGGGGCGGACAACTGAACGCAGGACACCGACCAGGTTGCAGCTGTGGACCGGCGCCGTCGTGGTGCTCGCGGCCGCGGCGCTGACCACGGGGACGCTCGCCGTGGCGGACACCCAGCACGGAGTGACCCGGGTCGGACAGGAGACCGCGCCGCTGGCGCAGTCCGCCTCCGACCTGTATTTCGCACTCAGCGACCTGGACTCGCAGACTGCGCGCGAGATCCTGACCATAGGCAACAGCGATCTGGACACCGAGCAGGGCGACGCCCAGGCCACCGTGAACAGCCGGGTCACCGAGATCGACGCCGACCTGCGCCAGGCCATCGGCGGGACTTCCGACGCAGCGGTCCAGAGCCAGTTCCAGACCATGCTGGACAAGGTCACCCTTTATCACGACCTGTCCTCTACAGCGCTCTCTCTGGACCAGCTCTCCACGACCGCTACTAAGGGTCACCCGGACTCTGTAGCGCTGGCTTACTACAGTCGCGCCACTGACGTCATGCACTTCGATCTCCTTCCGGCAGCCGCACAGATCCGCGACTCCTATGCGAAGCAGCTGAACGACTCGGCCAAGAACGAAAACGACGCCTGGTCCCTCGACACCATCCTGGTGCTCGTCACCACGCTTTCCCTGCTCGCGGCCCTGGTCCTGTTCCAGGTAGTGCTGTCCCGCCGGTTCCGCCGGGCGCTGAACCCGTTCCTGGCCATCGCGACCATCGCCACGGCCGTCTTCCTGGTGGCCGGCCTAAGCATGACCGCGCAGCAGAGCGACCGGATCCAGCAGGCCGTCGATAACAACATGACCCCCTACCTAGGCATCCAGCACGCCCGCGCGGTGTCGTACGACGCGGTCGGCGCCATCGTCCGCTACACCGTCGCCCCGAACTTCGGCTACGACCACGGCTACGCCGCCGACCTCGTCGCGCTCAACGGCACTCCCGGCACTCCCGGCCTGCTCAGCACCGGTCTGGCCGGTACCGATAAGGCCCTCTCCCAGCGCGCCCAGGCCGATTGGACATCCGTCCAACGCGACGCGAGTAAAATCAAGAGCGAGGTCGACGGCGGCGACGTGGATTCCGCGCTCACCGAGGCGACCGGCATCGCCGGCGGCCAGTTGGGCCAGGACTTCTACGCCCTCGACACCCACCTCGGCCAGGCCGCGGACAAGCAGCTGGGGTCGTTTCAGGCCACCATGGCCGACGCGCGGTCGGGCGCGTCGGGTTGGGCCGCTCTCCCGGCGGTGCTGTTCGGCGCGGTCATCGCGCTGACCTTGGCCGGAGTGTGGCGCCGGCTCGCCGAATACCGCTGAACCGCCGGTCGGCCGCATCGGGACAGGGTCCCTAACGATAAAGAAATTCGTATACTGATCGGCCAGGGTGCGAACGCCGGTCGGCGGGGCACCGACATCGCGTCCTTTCTGGGAAGGACCGCCATGATCACTGCGATCGTGAGCGCCATCATCGCCGCCGCGGCGGCCGGGGCCGCGGGCTTCGGCGCCTCTTTGCGCACCGTCAAGCAATACGAGCGGGGCATCGTGTTCCGCTTCGGCCGAGCCCTCGACGCCGTCCGACAACCGGGCCTGACCCGGATCATCCCCGGCGTGGACCGGCTGCGCACGGTCAACATGCAGGTCGTGACCATGCCGGTGCCGGCCCAGGAGGGCATCACCCGGGACAACGTCACGGTCCGGGTGGACGCCGTCGTCTACTTCCGGGTCATCGACCCGGCCCGCGCGCTCATCTACGTGCAGGACTACAAGTACGCGGTGTCGCTGGTCGCGCAGACCTCACTGCGCTCCATCATCGGCAAGAGCCTGCTGGACGACCTGCTGTCCAACCGAGAGCCGCTGAACCAGGGCATGGAGCTGATGCTGGAGACCCCGGCGACCGGCTGGGGCGTGGAGATCGACCGCGTCGAGATCAAGGACGTGGCGCTGCCGGAGTCCATGAAGCGGTCGATGGCCCGCCAGGCCGAGGCCGACCGTGAACGCCGGGCCCGGATCATCACCGCCGACGGCGAGTACCAGGCCTCGGGCAAGCTGGCCGACGCCGCGCGGATCATGGCCGAGACGCCGGCGGCCCTGCAGCTGCGGCTTCTGCAGACGATCGTGGAGGTCGCCGCGGAGAAGAACTCGACGCTGGTCCTGCCGTTCCCGGTCGAACTACTCCGCTTTCTGGAGAGCGCCGGCGGCGGTGCCGCGACCACCGATGCGGTGAAGGCCGCCTACAAGGCGGTCGACACGGTGACCAAGAACCCGTCCGACGAGGTGGACGCGGGGCCGGAGCACATCGCGATCGAGGGCGGGGAGGCCGACGACGTGGCCGTCCCGCCCCCGGACGAGATCCCCGATCTGGAGCTGGCCTTCGGCGAGGAACCTCCCGCCGACGCCATCGCCAGGCCGTTGACCGAACCGCTGATCGAGACACCGCACTGGCGTGGCATCTCGGATTCCCCGGAGCCCTCTTCCTCAGAGGAATCCGAGGGCTCCGAAGCCTCCAAGACCTCCGAGCCGTCAGACTCCTGACAGCTCGGCCAGCACGACCGTCACGTCCACCATCGCGCCGCGCCGGTGCAGGGTCATCGCGACCTGTGCCCCGGCGCGCCGCGCCAGCATGACCCGCTGAAGGTCCTGGGCGTTGTCGATCAGCCGGCCCTCGACGCTCAGCAGCACGTCGCCGACCAGCACCCCGGCCTGCGCCGCGGGGCTTCCCGGCACCACCTGCGCCACTCCGAACCCGGTGCGCCGGCCCAGCTTCCCACCCAGCGCGGAGGGCAGCGGCGTCGTCGATCCGCCGACCCCGAGCCAGGCCCGGCGCACCTTCCCGGCGCTGATCAGCTCGGACAGGATCAGGCGGGTGGTGGCGTTCACCGGCACCGCCAGGCCCAGTCCGACCCCGGCGACCGCGGTGTTCACCCCGACGACCCGGCCGAGGTGGTCGCCGAGCGCCCCGCCAGAATTTCCGGGGTTGAGCGCGGCATCGGTCTGGATCACGTCGTCGATGATCGACTGGCCGCGCTGGGTCCGGGTCGGCAGCGACCGGCCCAGCGCGCTCACCACGCCGGCGGTCACCGATCCGGCCAGCCCCAGCGGGTTGCCGACGGCCACCACGAGCTGGCCCACGCGCAATGTGTCCGCGTCGCCGAGCGTGGCGGCCTGCACCCGGCCCGGCGGCATGCGCAGCACCGCCAGGTCGGAGAGCCGGTCGCGGCCCACGACGTCGAATCCGTACTCGTCGCCGTCCGAAGTGACGGCCTGGCCCGCGCTCACGCCCTCTACGACGTGCGCGCTTGTAGCCAAAAACCCATCGCCGGTAAAGGCGACGGCAGAACCGGAACCCTCCCCCGTCCGCCCTCGAACCCGCACGCTGAGCACCGAAGGCCGCAGCGTGTCGGCGACGGAGACCACGGTCCGGGAGTAGTCGTCCAACCCGGCATAGATGTCCTCTGTCACAGTTGTCTCCTCACCCCGGCGGTCCCCTGGAAACCCAGGCGCCACCGCCGGTGAAAAAACAAACAGGCAGGATTGTTTTTGCATTCCCGGCCTGGCAGGCTGGCGGACATGAGCTTCGTGGAGCCCGAGGAGCGCGTCGCGCTCCGCCAGGCGGTGCGCGACCTGGCCAAGCGGTACGGACCGGACTACGTGCGGCGGCAGGCCAAGGCCGGCCTGAAGTCGACCGAGCTGTGGGATGAGGTGGGCCGGGCCGGCTTCCTCGGCGTCAACCTGCCGGAAGAGTACGGCGGCGGGGGCGGAGGCATGGCCGACCTGGCCGCGGTCGGCGAGGAACTGGCCCGGGCGGGCTGCCCGCTGCTGCTGATCGTGGTGTCCCCGGCCATCTGCGGCACCATCATCAGCCGCTTCGGCACCGAGGAGCAGAAGCAGAAGTGGCTGCCGGGGATCGCCGACGGCTCGTTCAAGATGGCCTTCGGCATCACCGAGCCGGACGCGGGCTCCAACTCGCACAACATCACCACCACGGTGCGCCGCGACGGCGACGGATGGGTGCTGTCCGGACAGAAGGTCTTCATCTCCGGCGTCGACGAGTCCGACGCGGTCCTGGTCGTGTCCCGCACCAAGGACGCGGCCACCGGCAACCTGAAGCCGGCGCTGATGGTGGTCCCCACCGACGCCCCGGGCTTCACCAAGACCATGATCGAGATGGAGATCGCCGGCCCGGAGAAGCAGTTCCAGCTCTTCTTCGACGACGTCCGCCTCCCGGCCGACGCGCTGATCGGCGACGAGGACGCCGGCCTGCTCCAGCTGTTCGCGGGCCTGAACCCGGAGCGGATCATGGCCGCGGCGTTCGCGATCGGCACCGCGAAGTACGCCCTGGACCGGGCCGCCTCGTACGCGAAGACCCGGACGGTCTGGCGCGACCGCCCGATCGGCACCCACCAGGGCGTGGCGCACCCGCTGGCCCAGGCCGCGATCCACGTCGAGTTAGCCAAGGTGATGACGCAGAAGGCGGCCTGGCTCTACGACAGCGGCGACGACCTCGGCGCCGGCGAGGCCGCCAACATGGCCAAGTTCGCCGCCGCCGACGCCGCGGTGGAGGCCGTCGACCAGGCCATCCAGACGCACGGCGGCAACGGCCTGGCGACCGAGTACGGCCTGGCCCCGCTGCTCGCGGCGACCCGGGTGACCCGGATCGCACCGGTGAGCCGGGAGATGATCCTGAACTTCGTCGCTCAGCACACGCTGGGGCTGCCCAAGTCCTATTAGGCCGGACGAGTGGCCGGGCTCTACTCCCCCACACCCCATTCCCGCACCTCAGAGCCCGAACACCAGCACACTTTCTCGTAACAGAATGACAGAAGCCTCCCATAGTCGGCGATGTCCGATTACAGTGGATTCGAGCACGAAAGTTCGAATCACCCGGGAGGGAACCCTATGTCCACCATCAGCAACCTGCCACAGCCCCGCACCACGCTCCTCGGCCGCGCCGCCGGCACCGATTTCGCGGACCTCACCGAACGGGTCGACGACCTCGACGCCCTGATCTGGGCCGCGGCCCGGACCACCGACGACCCGCAGCTGGCGGTCGTCCGGGCGCGGGAGTACGCCGAGTCCGTCTTCATAGGGCTCGTCCTGACCATCGGGACCGGAGCGCACCGGCTCAACTGCTCGGTGCCGACGGCCGCCGGCCCGGTCACCGCGGGCGAAGACCTCAGGATGGACATCGCCACGGAGGTCCCGGCGGTCAGCCTGCCCGCGTCCGGCGCCGAGCGGGAGCTGTGCGAGCTGTTCGCGCTGGCGCACGTAAGCGGCGCTGACGCGACGGTGATCCTGCGCTCGCGGCCACTGCTGGAGCCGGACGCCACCGACGGCACGCCGGGATACGTCGTGCGCGGCTGGCGTCTGTCCGGCGGCGCGACCACACCGATCGACGCCGCCGGAATGTTCGCGTTCTGCTGCTCCGAGGCCAGCAGCGGCGAACCGCTGCCGCTGGATCCCAACACTCGGTACAAGGACGCCCGAGCGCTGGTCACCCCACCGGGGCCGGACTGAGCCAGTCGGTGCGGTAGGCCGCCCAGTCGGCGGGGGTCGCGGCGAAGTCGACGTACAGGGCGACGCCGAACGGCCGTGACGGCGGGTGCGCGCCGAGCCCCAGCCGGACGCCGTCCAGCGCAGCCGGCATGGTCTCGGCCCGAGCCCAGTGGCCGGGGTCATGCGTGTGGAAGGCCGGGACCCCCATCAGGAGCTCGACGTTGCGGGGTACCGCGCTCAGGGCCACCTGGGTCTGCCGGGCGACGTAGCCGCGGTAGGCCCACGCGGTGGGCAGGGAGGTGTCGTAGGCCATCACTGCCACCTGATCGCAGTATCCAGCGACGTGGCGC
This sequence comes from Catenulispora sp. GAS73, assembly GCF_041262085.1. Lineage (NCBI taxonomy): Bacteria > Bacillati > Actinomycetota > Actinomycetes > Catenulisporales > Catenulisporaceae > Catenulispora > Catenulispora sp. GAS73. Next base: position 148,811 of record NZ_JBGCCM010000006.1, on the reverse strand, counting down.
AGGTAGCTCTGAGACCACCACTTCGGATGCCCGGCCAGCAAGTTACCGGGGATCCGGAAGCCGGACAGCGGCTCTGTCTGCGGCACCGACGCCGACAGCAGAGCGTGGTGGGCCTGGGTGACGGTGCGCGCCGCCCCCAGCACGTCCAGGAAGCCGGGGTCGCCGTCGGGCACCGGCTCGAAGTCGAAGTGCACGCCGTCGAAGCCGCGGTCCAGCGCGGCACTGACCCCGGCGACGATCCGCCCCCGGGTCGCGGCGTCGTCCAGGTGCAGGGCGTCCCCACCGACGACCTGCCCCAGCCAGGCCTCGACCCGCACCCCAGGCAGTTCCCGGTGGACGGCGTCGAGGAACCACTCGGCCTTCGGACTGCGCGTCGGGTCCAGCGAGCCGTCCATCTCGAAGGGCCCGTCGTGCACGAACAGATCCTTGATACCTGAAGAGCGAACGAGAGCCACCAACGCCTGGAGGTCGGCATCGGTCTTGGGCGCACCGGCCACACCGACCTGCCACCCGACCCAGGCATGGCCGAGCCACAGGGCATCGTCGCCGGTACTGCGCGCAGCCAGCGACGGCGTGCCGCTCCCCTCCGCATAGAGCGCCGCGCCCATGACGCCGACCATCGCCGCCAGCACCGCACACAGTGCCACCACCGACGCCACCGTCCTGCGCAGCCAGCGCGCCCGGCTCCGGTACCAGGCCGCGAGCCGCCGGACCGGCTTGCGCCGGCCGCGCTCCCGCCCGGGAGCAGATTCTCGCCCGGGCTCCGACTCGGACTCCGGCACACGCTCCGGCCCGGGCTCCGAACCCTGCTCGGGCTCCGAATCGGCCACCGGCTCCGGCTCGGGCAGGCTGCCTTCTCCGTGATCGTCGTCGGAACTCATGATCCCGACCCGACCGAACGGTGGGTTGTCAGGGCTATCAGGTCTGAACACCGCCGTCGTTCAGATAGGGACTCCGCGTCGGCAGCGAGGCGATGACATCGAAGTACCCGAGCACGGCGATCACCAGACCGACCAGCCCGATCAACAAAGCCGCCTGCGCAGCCGGACGCGACCAGCGGGCGTGCCGCTCCACGCGCCAGCTGTTCACCACGAGCGCGGCGACCACGACGGCCACCGCCGCGAAGATCCCCTGCCCGAGGAAGCGCAGGTGGTTCACGTCGCGGAAGGGCGCGTACTGGTCAGGCGGGTTCGAGCCGCTCCCGTGCTGCAAGGAGAAGGTGAGTTCGCGGTTCTGGCCCAGGATCTCGAACAGGCCGGACGTCACCAGGCTCACCGTGGACACGGCCAGGGCGAACAGCGCCCCGGCGTCCACGCCGGGCAGGAAGCGCTCCCGGAGTTCGTCGCGGCGCAGGCGGCGTTCCTCGGGGCTGCGCGGGTCGACGCCGGTGAACTCGTCGTCGCTGGACAGGACCAGCTCCATGACCTGCTCGTCCGAATGATCGAAGACTGTCTCGTCCGACATGGAGCCCCCTCGCTCAAACGACGGCGCGGCCGTCACACGTGTCGGCGAGCCTAACGCAGGCGCGCATCGGCTTCAGGACCGGTCGAGGACAGCGCTCACGGGCAGGCCGGCTCGGGCGCCGCGTCCGCAACTGCCGCCAACGGCACCACAGACAGAGCAGACAACGACAACTCCAGCCTTGCTTCCTCGGCCCGCAACGCTGCGACCCGCACCCCCGAACGCCGATCAAGCACCAGCCACGCCGGCAACCCGGCCGCGCCGAGCGCCAGGCTGGCCCACAACACGGCCGAAGCCCCCACAGCGCTCAACGCCCAACCACCCACCAGCGGGCCGACGATGCCGGCCACGCTCCAAGCCAGCGTCGACATGCCCTGGTACCGCCCGCGCAAGTGCGCCGGCGCCAAGTCGGCACCCAACGCCATCTGCGGCGGCGTGTTGCCGATCTCCGCGATGGTCCACACCACCACCGACGCCGCATAGATCCCCATCGGGTGCCCCGTCACCGAGATGAGCAGCGGCACCGCGAACCCGGCGCCCATCAGCAACGAGGAGGCGGCCAACACCGTGCCGTGCGTGTAGCGGCGCAACCAGGTCGTCAACGGAAGCTGCAGCACCCCGATGAGGATCCCGTTGAGCGCCGCGACCGCGCCGTACGCGCCAGGCCCGAGCCCGTCCTGACCCATCATGATCGGCTGCACCGTCTGCGCCTGCGAATAGATGATGGCCCCCACCAGGACGGCTCCCAAGAACCCTAGGAAGATCCGATCCCGCAGCACGTCAACAAGGCTGCCCGCCTGGCCGGAAGGCCTAGTGGCAGCGTCCGAGAAACCAGAAGCCGCAGAAGCACCAACATCGACGACCGGCCGTGTCTCCGGCACCGTGAAGAAGACGACGACAGCGCACCCCAGATTCGCCATCGCATCGCCCACGAACAGCAGCGTGTAGCCGTGCGACGCCACCGCCCCCGCAGACAGCATCGCCACCGCGAACCCCAGGTTGATCGCCCAATAGTTGAGCGAATACGCCCGCCCCCGATCCGCCGACGGCACGACGTCGGCGATGATCGCCCCCGTCGCCGGCCGGGTCGCGTTGTTAGCCAACCCCGCCAGGAACGCCAACCCCGCGATCAGCGCCACAGAGTGCACCAACCCGAGCGCCACCAGCGTCACCGCCGACGCGACCAGCGCCCCCAACAACGTCGCCCGCCGCCCAACCCGATCAGCGAGCACCCCGCCCACCACCGCGGACACCCCGGCACCCACCGCGTTCAAAGCCGCGACGAACCCCGCGAACGCCGCCGAATGCCCCAACGACCGCGTCAAGTAGTACGAAAGAAACGGCGCGACGAAAGCCCCCGTCCGCGCCACCAACGTACTGACCCACACCCACCAGAAGACGCGCGGCAGCCCCCCGACATCCAGCACGCGCAGCACCCTCGCCCGCACAACCCACCCCAGTCCAAGCCCACCGCCGCCAAACGCCGGGTAACCACCGCAGCGCAGCGCCAGACATTACCCAACCGCCTCCGCCAACCGCACGGCCTTTTCGCCGAGCAAGATCACACACGCAGCACCCCACCCCACACCAGAAACCGGGCTGTCTCGCGGCACCGGTCGACTCCCCGATGTCGATGACATGGAACCTGTCCAGGCAGCAGAGTGTCTATGAGCACTGACACCGATAGATCGCGCCTCGGGAGGGTGCATGGCCTGGCAGGGCATCCTCGAAACACTCGGAGTGTTCGCCAGCCTCGGTGGGATCGCAGGTGGCTACTACGCGTGGCGAGCCCTCGACAACAACGTGGTCAGCGCCTCTGAGGACAAGTTCCGAACCGGCCGCGACCGGATCCGCGAACAGTTCGCGGAACTGAACGAGTTGTCCGCAACCATGCACACCGAGGCGCGCCCGTCACTGCGGCGCATCGGCGACAGCTGCATGCTGATCGAAGACGCCATGGCCCCCGAAGCGCCACTCCCGCTGAGCGAGCTGCGCATCCGCTGGGACAGCTCAGCTCCTCCGATCGATCCCCATCTCGCGGAAGGCGCCCGCCGGCTTCTCCCCTGGAGGAGGTATTGGCAGCGATACAGCACCTACTCGGCGGCCCTCGGCGAAGTGATGCGGCCGGGCCATCTTCGAGAACCGGCTCAGCTTCCGGCTGACGAGAATGCAGTGGCGCGGTCCCGACGGCCCCGAACTCACGATGGGTCGAGCGCACTACTTCGACTTCATCGACCACAACGAAGCCCTGGCTCATGAGCTGGCGCTTGCCACCAATAATCCGTCAAAGCGGCAGCCGGCCTGGCGGAAGCTCGCACTGCGCTCCCGCCTCAGCACCGACCCACTCTCGCTGGCAGACCGGATCGTCCTCATCTCCATCGCGACTCTCACGATCCGCCGCGCACCGGACGGCCGAGGCACGTTCTTCCTCCTCTACCGAGGCATCGGCCAGGTCGCAACGGGCGAGGGGCTCTACGACGTCCTGCCCGCAGGCATGTTCCAACCCGCATCGGTGTCACCCCTAGGCCATCTCCGGGATCTGTCCCCCGTGGCGGAAGTGAGATCGACTACACGGAACCGCCCTACGGCGGCATAGACCGGGCACTAGCAGACGGGAACCTCCGGGTGTGGACATTCGGCATGGGCCTGGAACCCCTTCAGCTCGTTCCGTGCCTGCTAACCATCGCGGTATTCGATGCCCACGTGTTCGAAGAAGGAATCGTAATCCGCGGCGCAGGCCGCACCGGCATAAATGGCCTCCCACTGGCTGAGCACGAGATCCGCGAACTCATGGCGACCGCACAGGTCCCGCCCTCCGCAGCCGCACTACTCCACCTGGCACTGGAGCATCAGGGCTTGCTGCTCGCAGCCCCCGAGCACGACCGGGGTGGCACATCACGGTTTTAGCGACGACCGACGAAAAGGCCCCGAACCTTTTCAGGTCCGGGGCCTTTCTCCGTGTGGGCGATACTGGGATTGAACCAGTGACCTCTTCCGTGTCAGGGAAGCGCTCTCCCGCTGAGCTAATCGCCCGTGCTTTTGTTGCGTTGTCGTACTGTACAGCTTTTTACCGCAGCCTTGCCGTCGTGCGAGGTGGTGACGGGATTTGAACCCGTGTAGACGGCTTTGCAGGCCGTTGCCTCGCCTCTCGGCCACACCACCGTGGGAGTGGGCTCGATCAGGCGTGGAACACGGTACCCGACCAGCCTTCCAACCGAGCGGATGACGAGACTCGAACTCGCGACCCTCACCTTGGCAAGGTGATGCTCTACCAACTGAGCCACATCCGCGTGCGCTTTCGGGGTGTTCACTCGGTTTCCCTCGCTGCGCCCCCTGGCGACACCATGAACTGTAGCGGATCGGGCCGGGGATCCAAAAACCATTCCCCTCAGGCGTCACAGAGTTGGGTTGAAATCGGCTCGAACTTGGGCAGAAGGGTGTTCATGGTCTCGGTGTGCGATCGTGCCGCTACAATGAGTCGCCATTCGTTCGGGTGGTTCGGTGGGCGCGGCGGGTCGTGGTGCTGGTCGGCGCGGCGACGATGGTGCGGGTCGCCGGGTGGGTTCAGCGGCTCGTTTGGGTTTCGGGTGTGAACGGGAAGAGGAGCGGGGATGGCGCGGCGGAGGCGGCGGGTCGCACGGATGGCGGCGTGGGGCGTCGCGGGAGTGCTGACCGCGGCGGGGGTGGCTGCGGCGACCGCGCTGGGGGCACCGGCGAAGCCTGCGACGCTGCGGCCGATCCCGCGGATCGTCGGCGGCGCGCCGGCGCCGGACGGGGCTTATCCCTTCATGGCGGCGCTGCAGCAGTGGGTCGGCAACGGCTACCTCACCATCTGCGGCGGGACGCTCATCGCGCCGGACCAAGTACTCACCGCGGCGCACTGCGTGGACCAGTGGTCGGTGGGGCAGGCGGCGGCTGACGGGGGGCCCAAGGAACGCATCATCGTCGGTCGGACCGTGCTGAGCGGCAGTGATGGCGCGATCCGGGTGCCCAACGCCATCCGCGTCGATCCGACGTGGGACTCGGCCACCGAGTCCGACGACGCTGCGGTGGTGCAGCTCGACTCGCCGATCGCCGGCATCGCCTCGCCGACCATGCCGACCTCCGGCAACCAGGCCTACGAGCAGCCCGGCACCCCGGCCCGCGCCATCGGCTGGGGCAGCACGCAGCCGCAGGGCCCGGCCGACGTCGGCGGCGGCGTGTACCCGGACGAGCTGCGCCAGGTGGACCTCCCGCTGGTCGGCGACGCCCCGTGCCAGAGCGTCTTCGACGGCGTCCGCAACCCCGCGCTCTACCCGCAGGAGATGCTCTGCGCCGGCGGCGACGGGCACCACGACGCCTGCACCGGCGACAGCGGCGGCCCGCTGCTGAGCCCGCTGCCGGGCGGCACCTGGGAGTTGATCGGCGTCACGAGCTGGGGCAACGGCTGCGCGGTCCCCGGCACGCCGGGCGTGTTCACCCGCCTGTCGGCGCCGGACATCCACAGCTTCGTGGCCACGGCGAGCGGCACGTCCGACTTCGGCCCGTGAGGTGACCGGCCGGCTCGCGGGCCCGCGAGCCCGCGAGCCCGCGCCAAGGCGACCCCCGAGCCGGGAGATCCCAAAGCGCGAGACAATGAGACGTGCCCTCCCCCGCCCGACGTCCACCCCTCATACCCTCCGGCCCCGAGCCCCTGGCCCACTTCGCGGGGCGGCTCGCGACCGGTCTGCGTGACGTCACCTCAGACCTGACCGCCCTGGACTCCGCCGGTTTCTGGGCCGTCGTGGGCAGCTACGAAGGCCACTGGACACTCGCGCGCTTCGACGACGTCCGGGACGCTCCCCTCCCCGCGCCGACAACTCCCTGGACCGGTCCCGATCGCGACGCCTGGATCTCCTCCATGGATCAGGACGCATACGTCGGCGCCGTCAAGGCCATCCGCGACGAGATCGCCGCCGGCGAGGTCTACCAAGTGAACCTCTGCCGAGTCCTGTCCGCGCCGATCACTGCGCAGGCCGAACCTCTCGCGCTCGCTGCGCGCCTCCGTATAGGGAACCCCGCTCCGTACGCCGGCATGGTGGACATCCCCGGGACCCGTGTAGTGACCGCCTCTCCAGAGCTCTTCCTACGCCGTGAGAACCGCACCGTCACCTCGGAACCTATTAAGGGCACCGCACGTACTGCCGAGGAATTCCTCCCGAAGGACACCGCCGAGAACGTCATGATCGTCGACCTGGTCCGCAACGACCTGGCCCGAGTCGCCGAGATCGGCACGGTCGAAGTCCCATCACTACTACGTGTCGAGCCGCACCCAGGTCTCGTGCACCTGGTCTCGACCGTGACCGCCGAACTCACCCCTGACGCCGGCTGGCCCGAGCTGATCGCGGCGACCTTCCCCGCCGGCTCCATCACCGGAGCGCCGAAAAGCAGCGCTCTGCGCGTCATTGACGAGTTGGAGAACGCCCCGCGCGGCCCCTACTGCGGCGCCGTCGGCTGGGTGGACGCCGACCGCGGGGTCGGGGAGTTGGCCGTGGGCATCCGCACGTTCTGGTGGCAGGGCGACCGGCTGTGCTTCGGCACCGGGGCCGGCATCACGTGGGGATCGGATCCGCAGGGAGAATGGGACGAGACCGAGCTGAAGGCCGCACGACTGCTGGCCGTCGCCTCCGGTCCCCAGCCAGATCCGCAGTGAAGGAGACTTGGGAGCCATGAGCACTGACAAAGTCTGGGTCGGCTCCGGCCTCGTCGACGCCGCCACCCCGCACATCTCGGTCTTCGACCACGGCTTCACGGTCGGCGACGGCGTGTTCGAGGCGGTCAAGGCAGTCGGCGGACGCCCCTTCGCACTGACCCGGCACCTTCAGCGACTGGCCCGTTCGGCCGACGGTCTGGGCCTGCCCCCGGTGGACGTCGACGCCGTCCGGCACGCCGTGACCGAGACCCTGCTCGCCAACGACGTGCCGCCGCTGGCCCGCATCCGGATCACCTACTCGGCGGGCGTCGCGCCGCTCGGCTCCGAGCGCGGCGACCACGGCCCCACGCTCGTGGTGGCGGTCGGCGCGAGCCGGGCCCGCGCCGAGACCACGGCGATCGCCACTGTGCCCTGGCCGCGCAACGAACGAGGAGCCCTGGCGGGCATCAAGTCGACCTCTTATGCCGAGAACGCTAAAGCGTTGGCACACGCACAGAGCGCCGGAGCGACCGAAGCGGTCTTCGCCGACACCACCGGACGCCTGTGCGAGGGCACCGGCAGCAACATCTTCGTGGTCCGTGACGGCCGCATCCTGACGCCGACCCTGGACACCGGCTGCCTGGCCGGCGTCACCCGGGCCCTGGTCCTGAAGTGGGTGCCCGGTGCCGAGGAGACGGACCTGCCAATGGAGACCCTACTGGACGCCGATGAGATCTTCCTGACCTCGACGCTGCGCGATGTGCAGGGCGTGCACCGCGCGGACGGCCGCGACCTCGCCGCGCCGGGTCCGGTCACCAAGGGCGCCATGGCCGTGTTCGCCGAGCGCTCCGCCGAGGATCACGACCCGGAGTGAGCGGGCCCCGAATGACTACGACGCAGAGTGACCGGGCCCCGGAGTGACCCGGAGTGACCCGGCCTGGCGCAACGACTGTGCCGGAAACGGAACGCCCCCGCCGATGGTGATCGCATCGGCGGGGGCGGTTCGGTTCCGGGCTGTACGTCTGAGTCGGCACCTGCGTCGGCGCCTCAGTGGGTGCCTTGGTCGGCGCGCCTCAGTTGTCGGCGAACAGATGCACGAGCTCGGCGTCCAAGTCGTAGAAGCGGTGCTCCAGGCCGGGCGGGACGGCGGTGTTGGTGCGCTTGAGGAAGCTCTCCAGAGCCCGCGCGGGGGCTTCCAGGAGCGCCTCACCCTCCGGCGAACTGAGCGCCAGACACACGATCGCCTGTCCGCGGCTGCGCGAGGGCCACACCCGCACGTCGCCGGTGCCGGTGGGACGGCGCAGCCCCTCGGCCAGCAACTCCCGGGCGAAGACCCAGTCCACGGTGTCCTGCCCGCCGGTGTGGAACGTGGCGTGCACGGCGTAAGGGTCGGCGGTGTCGTAGCGCAGGCCCGCGGGGACCGGCAGCGAGGAGTCGCCGGAGATGACGAGACGCAGCTGCAGCTCACAGGTGACCGATGAGCTCATGGCGGTCGGCCTTTCGCTAGGAGTGCGCCGAGGCGGGCGGTCCCGAACTCAGCGGTTCACACCCCCGCGTTCCATGTGGTCCGCGTCGAGGGGCGCGAAGGAGGAATGCCACGGTCCGGTGGTCGGTAAACCCGTGTGCCCGGTATACGGCGATGTGCGTAGGCCATCAGGTCGAGGACAAGACCTTGACGTGCGCGAGCAGGCGCCCCGGTGACCGGCGGCGCAATCCCCCGAATCGGGACAGAACACACCGTATACCACCAGTGACACAGTGTGACGAATTCCACGCTTTCCGGCGCGCCGCCGACCCTTACCCGCAACACCACGACCCCCGCCGAAAGGGGTGCGCGCGCCACCCTCGGGATGCGGTAAGGTTACGGACGTCGGAACGGCCCTGAAGGGGCACGCGACGATGAGGCACGGGCGATTAGCTCAGCGGGAGAGCACTGCCTTCACACGGCAGGGGTCACTGGTTCGATCCCAGTATCGCCCACACGAAAAATGGCCGCCATCTCAGATGAGATGGCGGTTTTCTCGTTTTCGCACACGTTCGGCGCGTTGAGCGATTCGCCCATTCAGAAAACAACGGGATCCGTCACCGCACTCCTCGCGGACGGAACTGAACGCTGATCCGAGGCCCCAAAGGCCGCGCCGACTTCGGCACCGCGTGCTCCCATGTCCGCTGGCAGCTGCCGCCCATCACCAGGAGGTCGCCGTGGCCGATCTCGAAGCGGAGCGGTGGGGTGCCGCCGCCGCGCGGGCGCAGGGCCAGGGTCCGGGGGGTGCCGAGGGAGAGGATCGCGACCATCGTGTCCTCGGACGAGCCGCGGCCGATGGTGTCGCCGTGCCAGGCGACGCTGTCGTGGCCGTCGCGGTAGAGGCACAGGCCGGCTGTGGTGAAGGGTTCGCCGAGTTCGGGGGCGTAGTGGTGGTCGAGGGTCGCGCGCGCCTCGGTGAGCAGCGGGTCGGGGAGGTCCTCGCCGTCGCCGTAGAAGCAGAGGAGGCGGGGGACGGCGACCACGCGGTCGTACATCATCCGGCGTTCAGCGCGCCAGGGCACCGTCTCCATCAGGCGGGCGAACAGGTCGTCCGCTCCGGTGACCCAGCCGCGGCGGAGGTCCAGCCAGGCGCCGTCGGTCAGCGGCACGCGCTCCACCGCGGCGCCGAGGGCGCCGACGGACTCGGGCGTGTCGACGTCGAGGAGGGATCCTTGGAACCAGGCGTCGTCGAACATGTGTGCAATTCTAGGCGGAGCCGCTGACAGGGCCGCTATCGTCAAGACGCACACATCGCATGCCACCCCAACGTCGACAGCACTCCAGGAGTCACGCCGTATGAGCGCCACGCTCGTCGCCAAGGAACTGACAGCCGGCCACGGCGACCGCGTCCTGTTCTCCGGCCTGGACCTCGTGGTCTCCCCCGGCGACGTGGTCGGGCTGGTCGGGGTGAACGGCGCGGGCAAGTCCACGCTGCTGCGCCTGCTCGCCGGGCTCGACCGGCCGGAGCACGGCGGCGTCCAGCTCAGTCCGCCGAGCGCCACGGTCGGCCATCTGCCGCAGGAGCCCGAGCGGCGGCCCGAGGAGACGGTCCGGCAGTTCCTGGCCCGCCGCACCGGTGTGACCCCCGCACAGGAGGCGCTGGACGCCGCGACGGCCGGTCTGGTGGAGAGCGTGCCGGGCGCCGACGACGCGTACTCCGACAGCCTGGAGCGCTGGCTGAGCCTCGGCGGCGCCGACCTCGACGAGCGCGCCGAGGCCGTGGCCGCCGAGCTCGGGCTGGCCGTGGACCTGGACCAGGCGATGACCTCGCTGTCCGGCGGCCAGGCCGCGCGCGCCGGACTGGCCTCGCTCCTGCTGAGCCGTTACGACGTCTTCCTGCTCGACGAGCCGACCAACGACCTCGACCTGGACGGCCTGGAGCGCCTGGAGCGCTTCGTCGGCGGCCTGCGCGCCCCCGTGGTCCTGATCAGCCACGACCGCGAGTTCCTGGCGCGCACCGTGAACCGCGTCGTCGAGCTCGACCTCGCGCAGCAGCTGATCCGGCAGGTCGGCGGCGGCTATGAGGACTTCCTGCGGGAGCGGGAGGTCGAGCGGCAGCACGCGCGCGAGGAGTACGAGGAGTACGCCGACACCAAGGCGGGTCTGGAAGCGCGTGCGCATATGCAGCGCAACTGGCTGGAGAAGGGCGTCAAGAACGCTCTGAAGAAGCGCCCGGACAACGACAAGATCCTGGCGAAGGCGCGCGCGGAGGGAACCGAGAAGCAAGCGGCGAAGGCCCGCCAGACCGAGCGACGCATCGAGCGTCTGGAGGTCGTGGACGAGCCGCGCAAGGAGTGGGAGCTGCGGATGACGATCGCCGCCGCGCCCCGCTCCGGCGCTGTGGTGGCAACGCTAAGGGATGGCGTCGTACGTCGCGGAGACTTCACTCTGGGTCCGGTGAACCTCCAGATCGACTGGGCCGAGAAGGTCGCGATCACCGGCGCCAACGGCTCGGGCAAGACCACGCTGCTGGCCGCCCTGCTCGGCCGCATCCCGCTGGACGAAGGCAGCGCGGCCCTGGGCCCCGGCGTGGTGGTCGGCGAGGTCGACCAGGCCCGCGGGCTCTTCCTCGGCGAGCAGGCCCTGCTGCGGGCATTCGAGGAGCAGGTGCCGGACATTGAGCCGGCCGAGATCCGCACCCTGCTGGCGAAGTTCGGGCTGAAGGCCGAGCACGTCCTCCGTTCGGCCGCGACGCTCTCCCCCGGCGAACGCACCCGCGCGGCGCTGGCGCTGCTCCAGGCCAGGGGCGTGAACCTGTTGGTCCTGGACGAGCCGACGAACCACCTGGACCTGGCCGCGATCGAGCAGCTGGAGGCGGCGCTGGCGAACTACCCGGGAACGCTGCTGCTGGTGACGCACGACCGGCGGATGCTGGAGGCCGTGCAGACCACGCGGCGGTTGAGTGTGGACGCCGGCAGGGTCACCGAGCTCTAAGAGGCTAAAGGACCAACGTGACCTCTTCCCTGCCAGGGAAGAGGTCACAGGTGATCAGGCGTCCGCAGCCGCCGCCTTGCGCCCCAGTGCGAAGAACTCCGCAATCTCCTCGACAGTCTTTCCCAACGGCTGCCCCGCCCCGAACGGCGCGTTCCAGAACGCCCCTGCGCGGGGGCTATAGGGCCCGACGTACATATACGGCTCGTCCAGGAAGTCGTCGCCTAGAGATACGCCGTAGTTGACCTCATCGAGGCTCACGGCGATATCGAAGTGCTCCGGCCACAGCACAGGCGTCAGCTGCGGAGCGAACCGGCGCAGGCTCTGGTCGCCGAGATCCAGCGCGGCGAGGAGCGTCCGGGCGGTGCGCGGGTCCAGGACGGGACGGTCCGACGGCAGCGCGCCGGAGCCGTGCTCGTACAGTCCCTCAGGCGCGCCGGCGACCACGCCCAGACGGGAGCCGATTTCGGCGTACGTAGCGCCGCGCACCTCCACCGCCGCGTCGTGCGTCCGCACCTTCAAGTGGTCGGCGCGCAGGTCGGGCGCCGCTATCGTGGCGATCGCGCCGGGCAGGACCCGGAGCCTGATCGTGCCGTGCTGACGGTACTGCGGGCCGGCGAGCAGCAACTCGGCTATCCCATGTAGGGAGGCCCTGGTCGTCTGGTCGGAACCCATCGCGTGCTCCCATCCGCCGGCGGCGTGGCCCCAGCGATAACCAGAAGAAGTAAAGCCCGCCGCCACCCTATCCTTGAACTGCCATGGACTCTCAGCTCAAGACGGCTCCGCTCGCCGAGCTCACCGCTCGCCTCGCGGAGCTGACGCCGCATGACCGCCGCCGTTTGTCGCGCCGCATCGACGGCGCCCGCCGCATCCGCAACCCGCAGGCGCTGCAGGCGGTGGCGGCGGAGATCGAGGCCGAGATCCAAGCCGCCTCGGGGCGGGCACAGGCCCGCCGGGCGAGCATCCCGAAGATCACGTATCCGGAGAACCTGCCGGTCAGCGCCCGCAAGGACGACATCGCCGCAGCGATCCGGGACCACCAGGTCGTGGTGATCGCCGGCGAGACCGGGTCCGGCAAGACCACCCAGATCCCGAAGATCTGCCTGGAGCTGGGCCGCGGGGTCGCCGGGCTCATCGGGCACACGCAGCCGCGCCGCCTGGCCGCGCGCACCGTGGCCGAGCGCATCGCCGAGGAGCTGGGGCAGCCGCTGGGCGAGTCCGTCGGCTACAAGGTCCGCTTCACCGACCACTCCAGCGACAACACGCTGGTCAAGCTGATGACCGACGGCATCCTGCTGGCTGAGATCCAGCAGGACCGGACGCTGAGCCGCTACGACACGATCATCATCGACGAGGCGCACGAGCGGTCGCTGAACATCGACTTCCTGCTCGGTTATCTCAAGAACCTGCTGCCGCGCCGCCCCGATCTGAAGCTGATCATCACCTCGGCCACCATCGACCCGGAGCGCTTCGCCCGGCACTTCGCGGATCGGGACGGCAAAGACGCCCCGATCGTTGAGGTCTCCGGCCGCACCTATCCGGTAGAGGTCCGCTATAGGCCGCTCCTCCTGGACGACCCCGACGCGGACGGCGACGCCGAAGACCGCGACCAGATCCAGGCGATCAGCGACGCCGTGGACGAACTCGGCCGAGAAGGCCACGGCGACATACTCGTGTTCCTCTCTGGAGAGCGCGAGATCCGCGACACCGCGGACGCCCTTAAGAAGCGCAACCTCCGCACCACGGAGATCATCCCCCTCTACGCGCGCCTCAGTACTGCCGAGCAGCACAAGGTCTTCGAAGCGCACGCCGGGCGCCGCGTCGTCCTCGCGACCAACGTCGCAGAGACCAGTCTCACCGTCCCGGGCATCCGCTACGTGATCGACCCGGGCACCGCGCGCATCTCCCGCTACAGCAACCGCACCAAGGTGCAGCGCCTCCCGATCGAGCCGGTGTCGCAGGCCTCGGCGAACCAGCGCAAGGGCCGCTGCGGCCGCACCAGCGACGGCATCTGCATCCGCCTGTACTCCGAGGACGACTTCCTGTCCCGCCCAGAGTTCACGGAGCCGGAGATCCTGCGCACCTCCCTGGCGTCCGTCATCCTGCAGATGAGCGCGCTGGGCCTCGGCGACGTCGCCGCCTTCCCGTTCCTGGACCCGCCGGACGCGCGCAACATCCGCGACGGCGTGAACCTGCTGCACGAGCTCGGCGCGCTGGACCCCGAGGAGCAGGACCACCGCAAGCGCCTGACCCCGGTCGGCCGCAAGCTCGCGCAGCTCCCGGTGGACCCGAAGCTCGGCCGCATGGTCCTGGAGGCGGACCGCAACGGCGCGCTGAAGGAAATAATGATCATCGCCGCCGCGCTCTCCATCCAGGACCCGCGCGAGCGCCCCGCGGACAAGCAGCAGGCCGCCGCCGAGAAGCACGCACGCTTCAAGGAGCAGGGCTCGGACTTCCTGGCGTGGCTGAAGCTGTGGGACTACATCAAGGAGAAACAGAAAGAGCTCTCCTCGAACCAGTTCCGCAAGCTCTGTAAAGCCGAGTTCCTGCATTACCTGCGCATCCGCGAGTGGCAGGACGTGCACAGCCAGCTCAAGCAGATCGCCAAGCAGCTGGAGCTCACCCCGAACAGCACCGAGGCCGGCCCCGACCAGATCCACATCAGTTTGCTGAGCGGGCTGCTGTCGCACATCGGTCTGAAGGACACAGAGTCCTTCGAGTACATCGGCGCACGCAGTGCGAAGTTCGCCATCTCCCCCGGCTCTGTCCTCTTTAAGAAGTCGCCGCAGTGGGTCATGGCGGCAGAACTGGTGGAGACGAGCCGCCTGTGGGGCCGCGTGGTCGCCATCATCAAGCCGGAATGGGCAGAACCTCTGGCGCAGCACCTGGTGAAGCGCACCTATAGCGAACCCCACTGGGAGAAGTCCGCAGGCGCCGTCATGGCGTTCGAGAAGGTCACGCTTTACGGGATCCCTCTGGTCGCCTCCCGCAAGGTGAACTACGGCAGCATCGACCCCGAGGTGTCGCGCGAGCTGTTCATCCGCCACGCACTGGTCGAGGGCGACTGGCAGACGCACCACAAGTTCTTCTCCGAGAACCGCAAGCTGCTGGCCGAAGTAGAGGAACTAGAGAACCGCGCACGCCGCCGCGACATCCTGGTCGACGACGAGACGCTGTTCGTCTTCTACGACGACCGCGTACCGGCCGACGTCGTCTCCGCGCGGCACTTCGACTCCTGGTGGAAGAAGACCAGCCGCGAACAGCCGGACCTGCTGAGCTTCGAGAAGTCGATGCTCATCAACGACGGCGCGGGCGCCGTGGTGGAACAGGACTACCCGGACTCCTGGCGCCAGGGCCGCATGAAGTTCCGATTGACCTATCAGTTCGAGCCGGGCGCGGACGCCGACGGCGTCACCGTGCACATCCCGCTGGCGGTCCTCAACCAGGTCTCCTCCGACGGCTTCGACTGGCTGATCCCGGGTCTGCGCGAGGAACTGCTGACCGCGCTCATCAAGGCGATGCCCAAGCAGCTGCGGGTGAACTTCGTGCCGGCGCCGAACTTCGCCCGGGCGCTGCGCCGCAGCCTGATCCCCAACGACGGTCCGCTGCTGGACGCGATCGCCCGCGAGCTGCGCGCCGTCTCCGGGCACCGGGTCGAGCCGACCGACTTCGACCAGCAGCGGGTCCCCGAGCACCTGAAGATGACCTTCCGGATCGTCGACGACAAGGGCCGCAAACTCGCCGAGGGCAAGGACCTGGAGGCGCTGAAGCTCCAGCTGAAGGTCAAAACCCGCGACGTCATCAACGACGCCGCCGACGGCCTGGCCCGCGAGGGGCTGAAGACCTGGAGCGTCGGCACCCTGGCCAGGACCTTCGAGCAGAAGCGGCGCGGGCTGACGATGAAGGCGTACCCGGCGCTGGCCGACGCCGGCGACACCGTCGCCGTGCGGCTCTACGACACCGCCGAGGACCAGCGCCGCGCGATGGCCGCGGGCACCCGCCGGATGCTGCTGCTGAACGTCAACTCGCCGATCAAGTACATCAACGGCCGGCTGAGCAACCCGGCGAAGCTGGCGCTGAGCCACAACCCCTACGGCAACGCCCTGGCCCTGCTCGACGACTGCGTCGCCTGCGCGGCGGACCACCTGATCGCCCTGAACGGCGGCCCGGCCTGGGACGAGGCGGGATACCAGAAGCTGTTCGACGCGGTCCGCGCCGAGCTGGCCGACACCTCGATGCAGGTGGTGCAGAACGTCGAGCGCGTCCTGTCGGTCTCACACGAGGTGGAGCGCAGGCTCAAGGACACCACCAGCCGCTCCCTGCTGACCGCCCTGGCCGACGTCCGCGACCAGCTCAGCGGGCTGATCCACAAGGGCTTCGTGGCCGAGACCGGCTTCGACCAGCTCCCGCACCTGGTCCGCTACCTGCGGGCCATCGACCGGCGCCTGGAGAAACTTCCGGACAACCCGAACCAGGACCAGCTCCTGATGTTCCAGATCCACGACGTCCGCGACGAGTACCAGCTGCTGGTGGACCGGCTGCCGGCCGGCCGGCGGGCAGACCCGGATGTGCGGCGTATCCGGTGGATGATCGAAGAACTGCGCGTCAGCCTGTTCGCCCAACAGCTCGGGACACCGGAGACGGTGTCCGCGAAGCGGATCTACCGCGCCATCGACGCGATCGAAGGCTGACAACACCCGCGCCGGGGCTCAACGTCCTCCCCCATTCGTCGTATCAACACTCGTGCAGCGTCGGTAGAATCCGGCGCCATGAGCTCTGCCGCCGGGACCCCTTGGTCCAACCCCGTCACCCCCGCCGCCGCCAGTGACACCGCTGCGGACGCCGCGAGCCGAATAGACACCTCGAAGCCGCACCCGGCGCGGATCTACGACTACTGGATCGGCGGCAAGCAGAACTTCCCGGCGGACCGCGAGGTCGCCGAGAAGATCGCCGAGGCGATGCCGATCATCTCCACGCTGGCGCGGGCCAACCGGGCGTTCCTGGGGCGGGCTGTGAAGTACGCGGCCGAGCAGGGGGTGAAGCAGTTCCTGGACATCGGCGCGGGGCTGCCGGCCGCCGGGAACACGCACGAGGTGGCGCAGTCCGTGCACGCGGACGCCTCGGTGGTCTACGTCGACAACGACCCGCTGGTCACCGTGCACGGCCGGGCCCTGCTCGCGGACGAGGCGCGCACCCGGGTCTTCGAAGGCGACCTGCGGGACCCGAAGGCGATCCTGACCCACCCGGACGTCACCGCGCTCATCGACTTCGACCGGCCGGTCGCGCTGCTGATGGTCGCGGTGCTGCACTTCTTCCCGGACGCCAACGACCCGGCGGGCGTGCTCGCCACCCTGACCGAGAACCTGGCCCCCGGCAGCTTCCTGGTCATCTCGCACGCCGGTTCCGACCTGCTGCCGGCCGACCAGGAGAAGCTGCAGGTCTACCAGAAGGCCGCCGAGGGCGCGGCCCGCGACCACGCGCAGATCTCCGCCTTCTTCGAGGGCTTCGATCTCGTCGACCCCGGTCTGGTGCGGCTGCCCGCCTGGCGGCCGACCGAGGAGCTGCCGTCCGACATCGACCAGTACTGGATGTACGCCGGTGTCGGCCGGAAGCGGTGATAACCCCTAACAGGGTTCAGAGCTTTACGTCGTCTTACTGTCCCTACTGTCCCGGAACGCCCCGCCCTGGGACCGGTAACCAGTCCGGTCCCACCGCGCAGACCTGCGACATCGCGCATGTCACACGCGCTTCACGGTTCCGGACCCGCGTTGCAGGGCGGGGGGCCGAGCCGAAATGATGGGCCCGTGTCCCAGCAACCGGAACAGGCCGCACCGCTGACCCTGCAGATCCTTCCCGACGGGAACGAGCGGGTCTTCGACGGGACCCGCCGGGTCGTCATCGGCCGCGACCCCAACCAGGCCGACGTGATCGTCGCCGAGCCGCGGGCGTCCCGGGTCCACGCCACGCTCTATCGCCAGGGCGGCGCCTGGATCCTTGAGGACTCGTCGAGTCAGGGCACGTTCGTGCAGAACACCCGCCTGACGCAGCCGATGGCGCTGCCGGGTCCGGTGGTGGTGCGGCTCGGACACCCGGTGGACGGCCAGGAGGTGCGCCTGGTGCCCGGTGCGCAGCGGCCTAACCTGCCGCCGCCCGGATTCCAGCAGGGCGGCGCCCAGCCTCCGCAGCCCGGTCCCCCGCCTCAGCCCAGCTACCAAGGACAGCAGGGACACCCGGGACAGCCGTATCCGGGTCCGCAGGGACAGCCCGGACAGCTCGGTCAGCCGGTGCAGCATGGCCAGCCCACACCTCAGGGATCTGCGCCAGGTGCGCCGGTATTCACTCCCATGGGCGCTCCCCATGCGGCCGCGCATATAGGTGGCGCCCCTTCGCAGCAGCCATGGGGACAGCAGCCCGGCGCCGTCGCGCAGGCCGTTCCGTACGTCCCCCAGCAGAACCCCGCGCAGCAGCCGCAGCAGCCACGCCTCGGCGAGTACACCGGCGTCTATCAGACCTCCAACACGCTGCGAATAGGCCGAGACGCCGCCAACGACATCGTCCTGCACGACCTACAGGCCTCCCGCTTCCACGCGGAGCTGCAGTTCAAGGGCGGCCGCTTCGAGATCGTCGACAAGGGCAGCCACAACGGCACGTACCTGAACGGTATGCGGGTCAACCGCGCAGAGGTCCGCGAGGGCGCGATCATCGCTATAGCGCGGCACCTGCTGCGCTTCCACAACGGCGTACTCCAGGAGTTCGTCGACACCGGCGGGATCACCTTCTCCGCAGCGAACCTCGGCGTGCTGGCCGGACCCAAGGTCCTGCTGGACAACGTGAGCTTCGCCCTGGAGGGCGGCGACTTCCTGGCGGTGCTCGGCCCGACCGGCGCTGGCAAGTCCACGCTGATGAAGGCTCTGACGGGCAACCGCCCCGCGGACCGTGGCGCCGTCTTCTATAACGGACGCGACCTCTATGCGAACTACGCAGAGCTCCGCAACCGCGTCGGCTACGTCCCGCAGGACGACATCCTGCACCCGCAGCTGAAGGTCCGCGACGCTCTGCGTTACGCCGCGCAGCTCCGCTTCCCGCCGGACGTCCCGGCGGCAGAGCGCAACGCCCGCGTCGACGAGGTCATGGCCGAGCTCGGCCTGACCGAGCGTGGGGACCTGGCCGTGGAGAAGCTCTCCGGCGGCCAGCGCAAGCGCACCTCAGTGGCGATCGAACTGCTGACCCGGCCCAGCCTGCTGATCCTGGACGAGCCGACCTCCGGTCTGGACCCGGGCTACGAGAAGTCCGTGATGGACCTGCTGCGCAGGCTCGCCGACGGCGGCCGCACGGTCATCACCGTGACGCACAGCATCCAGAGCCTGGACCGCTGCGACCGCATCCTGTTCCTGGCGCCCGGCGGGCAGACCGCGTTCTTCGGCCCTCCGCCGGAGACTCTGCAGTTCTTCAGCAGAAGCACCTACGCAGAGGTGTTCCAGGACCTGGACCGCGCCGCGCCCGGCTTCGCGCAGCAGGCCTTCGCCGGCTCCCCGGCGGACCAGCAGTACGTCCAGGCTCCGCTTGGCGCACAGCTGAACAAGGTGAACGGCACGGCCAACGCACAGCAGGCCGCGGTCCCGGCGGCGAACCCGCACTGGGGTCACCAGCTGGCCACCCTGTTCAAGCGGTTCAGCTCGGTGGTGTGGGCCGACAAGCGCAACACCGCGATGCTGTTCATGCAGGCGCCGATCCTGGGCCTGCTGATGCTCGCGGTGCTGGGCTCCCACGACCTGTCCACGACCGATCCGGTCGCCTCCCGCAAGGCCGGCTCGGTGCTGCTGGCGCTGGTGCTCGGCGCGACGTACCTCGGCGCCTCCAACTCGATCCGCGAGATCGTGAAGGAGAAACCGATCCTCACCCGGGAGAGAGCGATCGGGCTTTCGCCATCGGCGTATGTGCTGTCGAAGGTGATCCTGCTGGGCCTGCTGACCATCGCCCAAGCCGCGGTCCTGGTGTTCCTGGGCATCGTGCGGCAGGGCGGACCCGGCGACGGCTCGGTGTTCTCCTCCGGCCAGCTCGAACTGTTCGTCGACGTCGCCCTGGCCGGCCTGGCCGCGATGGCCCTGGGCCTGCTGATCTCCGCGTTCGTGTCCAACGCCGACAAGGCGCTGACCATCCTGCCGGTCATCCTGTTCGCCGAGTTCCTGTTCACCGGCTCGGCCTTCCCGGTCAACAAGACCCCGGGTCTGGAGCAGGCCAGCTACCTGGCCTCGGCCAAGTGGGGCTACTCGGCCGCCGCCTCCACGGCGAACGCCGACGTGCTCCTGGGGACCGGCTGCAACGACACCTCGCCGCGCGGTCCGCTGCCCGGCGCCAAGTGCGACGCGACGCAGGCCCACAAGTCCGCCACCTGGTACGGCGACATCGCCGCGCTCACCGCGCTGACCGTGGTGTGCGTCGCCGGGGCGTGGCTGGCGATCCGGCCGGTGGGCCAGCCGAAGCAGAAGTAGCGATGCCCTATAGGAGAGCCGGCCTGGAAAGCTGGCATGACTGCTGATACGACAATGGTGCGCTTCCCGGAGAATCGGGGTGCGCACCATTCAGTTCGCTTCGCGATGGGGAGTTCCTATGAGGGAGGTCGACCTAAGCCGCCCCGACAGTACTCTCGAACTCCCAGTACCTGTTCACCCGCAAAGGCAGCTCGACCCGTACCGTCTTCCCGCCGCCGTCCGGATCGGCCGGCACCTCGGTGCGACCGCCGACCTCCGCCGTCAGGTCCCGCACCAGCTGCAGGCCCCAGCCGCCGCTGTCGTCGGGATGCGGACTGAGCAAAGCCTTCGGCCGATGCGGATGACGATCGTGGACGGCCACCGTCAGGCAGCCGTACTCCAGCGCCAACGTCACCTCGGCCTGGCGGCACAACAGCGCCGCGTGCTTGGCGGTGTTGGTGACGAGCTCGCTGATGATCACGATGGCCGAGTCGACCATCGTCTCGTCCAGGTCCAGGCCCCATTCGACGAAGACCTCGCGGGCCACCCGGCGCGCCGCCGAGGCCCCTTCGGACCTCGTGGGCACCGCGAAGGTGATCCGGTAGCCGCTCTTCGGCTCCCGCCCGACCCCGAGCACTTCCATCACCTCTCACGTTGTGGCGCGCTACGTTCCGTTTCGGAACGGCTCCCCCGCCGTCGGTACAGTTGCCCTGCTGTCCGTGCCTTGGCAGTCATGCCCCATGCACAACAGGTCTACTCCTGCGGATGCACGTTCATTTGGAGGTTTCCTTTGTACAGCGAGCGCGCTCTGGCCGACCGGTTCGCTCTCGACGACCTGCTCACGGCCTACGCGGTGGCGATCGACACCGACCAAGTGACCGAACTCACACGCATGTCGACCGAGGACGCGGTCTTCGACTACCAGTCCAGCGGCGGTCCCCGCGGTTCCGTGGAGGACGCACAGCAGTGGCTGGAGAAGTCGCTGACCCAGGTCCCGGTGCGGGCGCACCTCATCGTCAACCGACGCTTCGACATCAACGGGGACAGCGCCTGCGCCGAGGCGCACTTCTTCAACCCGATGTCGGTACGGGTCCCGGGGCAGAAGGGCGACATGTGGAACCCCGGCGGGGGCTACTACTCCGTCACCTTCCGCCGGACCGGGAAGGGGTGGCGCATTTCAGAACTCGTCATGCTCCAGACGTGGCGGGTCGCCGTCGCTGTGCACACCCCTGGAAAGGCGGGCGGCGGGCACCACGCGTCCTGAGGGCACCGGGGTCGCGGCGGGCGGCTCGACGTCGGGGACGGCGTCG
This sequence comes from Catenulispora sp. GAS73, assembly GCF_041262085.1. Lineage (NCBI taxonomy): Bacteria > Bacillati > Actinomycetota > Actinomycetes > Catenulisporales > Catenulisporaceae > Catenulispora > Catenulispora sp. GAS73. The sequence continues at coordinate 127,463 of NZ_JBGCCM010000006.1, read as the reverse complement.
GCCGACGCGCCGCGCGGCGGGTCCGTCAGGATTTCAACGCGCGGTGGTCGGCGCCCGCCCTTTCTTCCCCCTTCGCCTTCACCGCCGAATGGATGAAGGCCGCCACGATCATCGAGGTGCCGGCCAGCGAGGCCAGCCAGTCCGGCACGTCCGGGCCGATCTCCACCAGAAGCAGCACCGCGAGCACGCCGATCGAGTAGTACGCGCCGTGTTCGAGGTAGACGTAGCGGTCCAGCGCCTTCTTGCGGACCAGGAACACCGTCAGGCTGCGGACGTACGCCGCGCCGATGCCCAGGCCGATGGTGAACAGCGCGATGTCGACGGTGACCGAGAAGCCGCCCATGACGCTGTCGAACGAGAAGGTGGCGTCCAGGACTTCCAGGTAGATGAACAGCATCAGGGCCTGACGGCCGTGCGGTGGTCGCGCGTCGGCTTCCTCGGCCAGCGCCTCGCTTCGGTCCGCCGCGGCCTCCGAGAGCCGTTTGATCGCGAAGTAGGTGACCAGCCCGATGACGCCGGCCACCGGGACGCCCACCGGATGATCAGTGGCGAAGGTCCGGGCGGCGATCAGCAGGAAGAGGATGACGCCGACCACCTGGAAGGTCTCCAGCGCCAGCGGCTTGAACCGCTCGCCGACCGCGGCCAGGCGGCGTTCGAAGAACGGCAGCCAGATCTGGTCGTGGCCGCTGAGGAAGAAGTCCATGAAGATCATCAGCAGGAAGACCCCGCCGAACGCCGCGATCAGCGGCTGCACCCTGAGGATCTCGTGGGCGTACCCGTTCGGATCAGTCACGGATCTGCTCAGTACGTGCAGCGGATCCTGCCGGGTGGCGGCCACCAGGACCACCATCGGGATGATCAACCGCATCCCGAACACCGCGATCAGGACGCCCACGGTGAGGAAGATGCGTTGCCACCGGGCGTCGAACCGGCGCAGCACCGTCGCGTTCACCACGGCGTTGTCGAAGGACAGCGCCACTTCCAACACGGCCAGCATCGCGACGACGGTGGCCGATTGGATCCCCCCGAGCCACAACGCGAGCACTAATCCCAGCAGCGTCGCGCCGTAGGCGACGCCGAAGTCCCGTCCGCGCATGTCAACGGCCCTTTCTGCAAAGCACGCAGCCGTCCGGGAACGCCGGAAGCCGACCGCGCCGTCGTGATCGGGCCCGCCTGACGCGCACCCACCGCTGTACTTAGGATGCCCTACTCAGACTTCTAATACACGACGAGGGTTGCCGGAAACGGGCTCATGTCCGACGGCGCGCTACCACTGGTCGGGCGGCACACCGGCGCCGGGTCGGGAAGATCCCTAAACATCGCCCGTCTCGGGCACGCTGGCGACAAGCACGTTGTCACGGACGGGATTCACGCGCCTTCTCCGGGGAACTTGTCGCCTGGGGTACTCCTCGGCGCAACCGATCGTTCGACAGCCGCCGCCACGCTGATCAGCGGAACGGGGATCCTCGGGCTGTCAACGGGTTCTCGATTCAAGCACTTGATCAGAGGGGTGGGGTTTTGACCGCGTTGGACGGGGCGTCGCAGAACGCTGACGCGATACCGGCGGTGACAAGAGGTGGAGGCGTCAGACGCCGGTCCGCTTTCCTGTCGCGCGACCACGGATTGGCATGGTTGTTCCTCGTGCCGTCGCTCGCCGTATTCGGGATATTCATCCTTTATCCGCTCGTGGAGTCGTTCGTCCTGAGCACTCACGGCAGCGACATCTTCGGAAACTCCTCGCGCTTCGTCGGATTGAAGCACTTCCGGGACATGTTCTCCGACTCCGGGTTCTACAAAGTCCTCGGCACCACCGCGCTGTTCACGGTAATGACCGTGCTCCCCGGCGTCCTCGGCGCGCTGGCGCTGGTGCTCCTGATGGAATCGCGGATCCGCGGCATCCGGATCTTCCGCAGCGCGTTCGCCCTGCCCTTCGCCTTCTCCGCGGCGAGCGCCTCGGTGATCTTCGCGGTGATCTACAACCCCGCGGTCGGCATCGCGAACGGGATGCTCGCGCACTTCGGCACCAAGCCGGTGGGCTGGCTGACCGACCCCAAGTGGGTCCTGCTGTCCGTGGTGGTCGTGCAGGTGTGGATGACGCTCGGGTACAACGTGCTCGTGCTGTCCGCCGGCGTGGCGGCGATCCCCGGCGACATCATCGAGGCGGCGCGCCTGGACGGTGCCACCGGCTGGCGACTGAACCGCTCCATCTTGGTGCCTCTCCTGTCACCCCAACTGTTCTTCCTCACTGTCGTCTCGACCATCAACTCCCTCCAGGCGTTCACCGCGATCCGGATCCTCGCCCCGGAGGGCGGCCCCGGGGGCAAGGCGATGACGCTGGTCTACGCCATCTACAACAAGGGCTTCGAGAACGGGAACAGCGACCTCGGCACGGCCAGCGCCTACGCCATCGTGCTGCTGTTCATCGTGCTGCTGTTCATCGTGCTGGTACTCACCGCGATCCAGTTCGGGGTGCTGGAGCGGAAGGTGTTCTACCGGTGAGCGCGCTCGTGAAGGACCGCATAGCGAAGGTCCTCGTATATCTGGTGCTCATCATCGCGGCACTCGCGGTGGTGTTCCCGGTCTACTACGCGCTGGCCGGCAGCATCATGCCGACCCGCGACCTGATCAAGGCCCCGCCGGCGCTGGTCCCCTCCGGGATCCACCCCGGGAACTTCGCGGACGTCTTCCACGCGATCCCGCTGGGCCGCCAGTACCTGAACAGTGTGGTCGTGGCCGTGATCATCACGGTCGCGCAGCTGGCGACCTCCCTGCTGGCCGCGTACGCGTTCGTCTTCCTGCCGATGAAGTGGCGCAAGGCGGTGTTCGGGCTCTTCCTGGCGACGTTGATGATCCCCTGGGAGGCGATCATCATCCCCAACTACAAGACGATCTCGAACGCGCACCTGGCGAACACCTACTTCGCGCTGGTGCTGCCGTTCCTGGCCTCCGCGTTCGGCACGTTCATGCTGCGGCAGTCGTTCCTGCAGTTCCCGATGGAGCTGCGCGACGCGGCCAAGATCGACGGCTCGGGGCACTGGCGGTTCCTGTGGCGGATCGTCGTGCCGGTGTCCCGGCCGACCATCGCCGCGATCGCCGTGTACTCGTTCCTGTCCGCCTGGAACCAGTACTTCTGGCCGCTGCTGGTGACCGACGACCCCAAGATGCAGACGCTGCAGCTCGGGATGTCGCAGCTGAACAACTCCGAGTCCGCCGACCCGCGGCTGATCCTGGCCGGCGTCGCCTGCTCGGTGCTGCCGACGCTGCTGCTGGTGGTGTTCGGCCAGAAGTTCATCGTCAAGGGCCTGACCAGCGGGGCGGTCAAGTAACCGCTTCACCGACGCACCGCACCATCGCCACCTCGCCACCTCGCCACCTCGCCACCTCGCCACCTTCACCATCCACAGGGGAGAACCTCAATGAGGAGAACACTCCGCACGCGCTCGCTGCGTGTGGCCGCCGGCCTGCTGGCCGCCGGAGTCGCGCTGACGGCCTGCAGCTCGTCGTCGTCGAAGGGCGGCTCGTCCGCCGGCGGCGTCCCGGGCGCCGACGCGCTGACCAACGCCAAGGGGGTGGTGAACCTGACCTTCTGGCACAGCATGCAGGGCACCAACCAGAAGGCGGTCACCGCGCTCGTCGACGCCTTCAACGCCAAGTACCAGGGCAAGATCCACGTCACGGACAGCTTCCAGGGCTCGTACGACGACGCGATCGCCAAGTACAAGACGGCGGTGTCCTCGCACACCACGCCGTCGATCATGCAGGTCTACGACGTCGGCACCCGGTTCATGGTGGACTCCAAGCAGGCCGTGCCGGTCGCGGACCTCGCGGCCAAGGACGGCTACTCGCTGGCCGACCTGCAGCCGAACATCGCCAACTACTACACGGTCGGCGGCAAGCTGGAGTCGATGCCGTTCAACTCCTCGATGCCGCTGCTGTACATCAACGTCGAGGCGTTCAGGAAGGCCGGGCTGGACCCGGCGAACCCGCCGAAGACCCTGGACGAACTGGCCGCCGACGCGCAGAAGCTGACCGTCAAGGACGCCGGCGGCAAGACCACGCAGTACGGCTTCGGCGCCGCCGACTACGGCTGGTTCGTCGAGCAGCTGACCGCCGAGTCCGGCGCGCTGTACTGCGACAACGGCAACGGCCGCACCGCCCCGGCGACCAAGCTGAACATCACCTCCGGCGCGCCGCTCACCTACACCAACTGGTGGGCCGGGCTGGTCAAGAACGGCGAGGCGCTGAACACCGGCCGCCCGACCGCGGACGCCCAGGCGGCGTTCAAGGCCGGCAAGGTGGCGATGAACCTGGAGTCCACCGGCGTGCTCGGCGGCTACGTGGACGCCGGCGCCAAGTCCGCCTCGCCGTTCACCGTGGCCACCGCGCCGTTCCCGAAGGTCTCGGCCTCCGACACCGGCGGCCCCATCATCGGCGGCGCCTCGCTGTGGATCGACCGGGTCGGGCACTCCGACGCCGAGGTCCGCGCGTCCTGGGAGTTCGCGAAGTTCGCCGCCTCGGCGCAGCGGCAGGCCGCCTGGCACCAGGCGACCGGCTACTTCCCAGTCAGCGCCTCGGCGCTGCAGGACCCGACGGACGTCGCCTACCGGCAGGCGCACCCGCAGTTCCAGACCGCGATCGACGAACTGAAGGCGACCCAGCCGACCCCCGCCACCGCGGGCTGCCTGCTCGGTGTGATGCCGCAGGCGCGGGCCGACTTGGAGCAGGCGATGCTGTCGGTGGCGACCTCCGGCACGTCGGCGGACTCGGCACTGTCCGACGCCTCGACGAAGATCTCGAAGCTGATCAGCGACTACAACTCGGCGGTGAGCGGCTGACATCCGCTCGGAGGTGAGCCCGGCAGGTCCGCGGGACCTGCCCGCCGAGACCGGGAAGCGCAGTCATAAAATGGCTGCGCTTCCCGTCCTTTTCGGGGCGGAACCACCACGCACGTCGATATGAGCAGGGGCCAGGACCCATGGTGACGCCAGCCTTGACGGCCGTTCCGATGCCCGCTCCGCTGGGCGGGGCCCAGGTGGGCTCGGCGTGGCGGCTGAACCCTTACGTCGGGGCGATCCTGGTGGTCGTCGCGGCGCTCTACGTGGCCGGGACGGTCGTGGCGCGGCGCCGTGGCACTCGCTGGCCCGTGTACCGCACCGTGGTCTTCGTCATCGGGCTGGCGCTGTTCGCCTGGACGACGATGTCGTTCCTGGCGGTGTACCAGCAGGTGATGTTCTGGCCGCGGGCCGTGCAGATCATCACCCTGCTCATGGTGGTCCCGCTGTTCCTGGCACTGGGGATGCCGCTGACGCTGGCGATCGAGGGCGGACCGCGGTGGCTGGCCGGCGCGGTGCGGCGGGTGCTGGCGACGCGGATCGCGGCCCTGCTGACCTTCCCGGCCGTGGTGTCGATCGTGTTCCTGGTGACGCCGTTCACCGTCTACTTCTCGCCGATCTACGAGGACACGCTGCGCTCGCGCGGCGCGGCGTGGATCCTGAGCTTCGCGCTGAGCGCGCTCGGGTTCTTCTACTACTGGACGCGGCTGCGCCTGGACCCGGTGCCGAAGGAGTACCCGCACCTGGTGTCGGTGTGGATCACGTTCGCGGAGGCGATCGCCGACGGCGCGCTCGGCCTGACCCTGATGCTCGGGCACCACCTGGTCGCCGGGGACTGGTACACGGCGCTGAACCGGCCGGGCGGGCTGTCGCCGAGGCAGGACCAGGTGTGGGGCGGCGGGGCGTTGTGGCTGATCGGGGACCTGGCCGGGGTGCCGTTCCTCGGGGCGCTGTGGCGGCGGATGTTCGACGAGGACCGGGACCGGGCCGCCGAGGTGGACGCGGAGCTGGACGCCTTGGAGGCGGAGGGCGCGATCGTCTACGGGACGGCTTCGACTGCCGCCGCCGGTGTCACTGCGGCTGCGGCTGCGGCTGCCGCTGTCGCGGGCAGCGAAACCGGTGCCGAGACGGATGACGTAGACGCGTCCACCCCTGCGTCTATTTCTCATACTTCTCCGGCCGCTGTCGGCGCGGCCGCCGGCGGCGAGGACGCGAAGCGGACCCGCCCCTGGTGGGAGACCGATCCGGTGCTCGGCCGACGGATGGGATTCCTCGACGAGGAGTGACCGAGCGAGCCCGTTGTCACCCGTTCGGCCTCGTCTGATCACCGCAGACTGATCTCAGCATGATGACGGATGTCCGGTTTGTGGATATCCGGGAGAGTTGTCCTCACCACCGGGAACCGCGCCGACGCCCCGTCGCCGGACCGGATGGTCACCGATCACCACGATCTGGAGGACATCATGTTTCGCACGACTTTGACCACATCCCGCACCCGCCGCTACTCGGGGGCGGTGGTCGCGGCCACAGCGGCCGCGATGGTGCTGACGCCGGGGGTGGCGTTCGCCGCCGGGCAGCCCGCGGGGCCGAGTTCCGGACACTCCGGGAGTACGGCCGGCAGCCACAGGAGTGGACACTCGGGACACGCGACCGGGCACTCCGGACACTCCGCCGGGCGCAGCGGCACGGGCCACTCGGGCTCGGGCTCGCGCTCGCCGGGACACACCGGTGCGGGTCACTCGGCTTCGCACGCGACCGGACATGCCGGCGGCAGCCGGTCCGGCGGGCACGCGGCCGGACACACCGGCTCCGGCTCCTCGACCACCTCGACCACCTCGGGCCGGACTGCCGCCCACGGCGCGAAGGTCGCCTCGCACAGAACCGGGTCCGGTTCCTCCGACGGTCCGCAGGATTCCGGCTCCAAGACATCCTCGGCATCCTCTGCGGCCGGCATGTCCGAGACGGTCACCAAGCTGTCCGTATCCAACAGCGACGGCATCGTGACCATGTCGGCCCGGGTGTCGCCGGCGCATCGCGCGAGCGGCGCCTCGGCGGCCACCGGCAGCGTGACGTTCACCGTCGACGACGCTTCCTCCGGCCCGATCCCGATGTCCGGCGGAAAGGCCATGGTGCAGGTCGAGCTCGGCCCGGGCCGGCACACCGCCTCCGCGAAGTACAGCGGTGACGCCGAGCACGCCCCGAGCGATTCCGGGGCGGTGAGCATGACGGCGGGTTGAGCGGGGCTGCGGCCCGGCTACGCGTCGAAGGACAGCCCGCCGCTCGCGACGCAGGTGCGCCCGTCGTACTCCTTCGCCGCCGCGTCGAGGTACTCCCCCGGCTCTGAGCCCGGCCACAGGTGCGTCAGCACCAGCCTGCCCACACCCGCTTGCGATGCCTGCCGTGCCGCCTGCCGGGCGGTCGACAGGTAGGGGGCATCGCCGTCGGCCATCACTTCCGGATACGTGGCCTCGGCGATGAGTGCGTCCGCGCCCCGCGCCAACTCGACGAGCGCGGGGTGCGGACCACCGTCCCCGGTGTAGACGACGGCGTGGCCGCCGGCCGCGACGCGTGCCGCCGCATTGGGTACCCAGTGCGGAAGGAGCGCGGTGCGCAGGTCGAACGGTCCGATGGAGAACGACGCCCCGGGCTCGAAGTCGTGGCGGGCCAGCGCGGCGTCGAGCATCCCCGGCCGGTCCAGGGCCAGCACGGCGTTCAGGGCGCCGTGCGGTGCGTAGACGGGCAGGGGGTCGGGGTCGGCGCCGCCGAGCGCCCGAGCCCGAAGCAAAGGATTGAGATCGGCGCAGTGGTCAGGATGCCCGTGGCTGATGTAGACGGCGTCCAGCTGCTCCGCCGGCATCAGCTCCAGCAGGCGCGGCAGTACCGCGTAGCCCGCATCGACGAGAAGGGAGAACCCGTCATGAGTTAGGAGGAACCCGCTGCACGCGTCGTCCGCCACCGGCCACGCCCCGCTGCCACCCAGCACTGTCACCCGCATGCGTCCATGATGCCCGCCGTCACCGCCGTGGCGCGTACATGATGATCGCCATGCCCACCAGGCAGACCGCCGCGCCGATGACGTCGAAGCGGTCCGGCCGGTAGCCGTCGGCCACCCAGGCCCACAGCAACGAGCCCGCCACGAACACCCCGCCGTAGGCGGCCAGGACCCGCCCGAAATCCGAGGAGGGCTGCAACGTCGCGACGAACCCGTACAACGCCAGGCTCACCGCCCCGCACGCCGTCCATCCCCAGCCGCGGTGCTGCCGCACGCCCTGCCAGATCAGCCACGCGCCGCCGATCTCCAGGACCGCCGCGACCACGAACAATGCGATGGACCGTGCGACCGTCACTGCACCCGACCTCCCGGCTCAGGCGCTCCCGGCGGACGCCACCGCGCGCCAGCTTAGGGCGTGGTGACACCGCGACGGCGTACCGAACCGATTGATACCAGCGCGAAAGCCGCTGCCCGACACCGATTCCGGAGGTGCCACGACCAGTCCGCAAACAGTCCGCGACCAGTCCGCGACCAATATCGACACCAGTCAAAAATCCGCAAAGATGTTCACGCCGAAGCGTCGTTCTTACCTTCAGCCGCTATCGTGTGGCGGCAGCCCGGACCCACCCCACAACGGGCTCCGAGCTCCGTCCCCGCACCACCGACCCACGGAGAGCCGATGGCCGTGAGCAGCCGCCGATCGAGGTCTGCGCAGGAGAGCTCCGGCCGGGGCGGGTCCGGTCGCGGACACTCCCACGGGCACTCCCACGGCCACGGCCCGGCCACCCCGGCCTCGACCCGGCTGCGGACCCTGATCACCGCGCTGTTGCTGCCGGTGGCCGCGGCGGCGGTGGCCGGGCTCGTGCTCCTGTGGCCGGCGGCGGCGAAGTCGCCGATCCCGCCGCAGGTGTGGGTGCAGGGCACGGTGACGGCCTCGACGCTGGTGCAGCCCGGGCCGAACGGCGGCACCGCGCCGCCGGCCGGCGGCGGCAGCACCACGTCGCCGAGCGGGCTGGACACGACCAACGACCAGCTGACCGTCCAGATCACCAGCGGGCCCACCAAGGGCTCGACCGCGACGGTGACCGTGGGCGTGGACCCGAGCACTCCCAAGTACTCGGTCGGCGACGGCTTGGTGCTCACCTACGACAAGAGCCAGCCGGCGGACGGCCAGTACTCCATCAAGGACTTCCAGCGCGGCCCGCCGCTGATGAGCCTGGCGATCGCGTTCGCGCTGTTCGTCCTGGTGGTCGGGCGCTGGCGCGGGGCCGGGGCGATCGCGGCGCTGGCCGTGTCGTTCGGGGTGCTCGTGAAGTTCACGCTGCCGGCGATCGTCGGCGGGGAGAACTCGATCGAGGTCGCGGCGGTCACCGCGGGCGTCATCCTGTTCGTGGCGCTCTACGCGACGCACGGGGTGTCGGTACGAACATCCGTGGCCGTCCTGGGTACGGCGATCAGCCTGGCGCTGATCGGCGGACTCGGGGAGGCCGGCACCAAACTGGCCCACCTGACCGGGCTCGGCGACGACAACGCCGCGACCGTCGCAGGCTACTTCCACAAGGTCGACGTCCAAGGGCTGCTGCTGGCCGGCATCATCATCGGCGCCCTCGGCGTGCTCAACGACGTCACCGCCACGCAGGTGTCCTCGGTCTGGGAGCTGAAGGCCGCCGACCCGACGATGGGCGCCGCCGAGCTGTTCCGCGTCGGCATGCGCATCGGCCGGGACCACATCGGCTCCACGGTGAACACCCTGGTGCTCGCGTACGCAGGCGGCAGCCTCCCGCTGTTCGTCCTGATGACCACGTCCAGCCAGGGCTGGAGCGGCGCGGCGGGCGCCGAGGTGGTGGCCGAGGAGATCGTGCGCACCCTGGTGGGCTCGATCGGCCTGGCCGCGGCGGTGCCGATCACCACCGCGCTGGCGGCGTACTTCGCCTCCGGCGAGGGCGGGCACGAAGCCGGTGGCGAAAGCGGCCACGGCGACGAGACGCAGAGCCCGCGCCTGACCTACACGGACCTGCGCGAGCGCCGCGGCGGCCGGCGCAGCGTGATCGACGACCTCGCCGAGGACGACGCTCTCGCCGAGGACACGCTGCCCGGCGCGCGGCGCGGCGGGGGACGTGCCACGCCGGTCGCGCGGATGCCGGAGAGTCGGCGGAGCGGCGAGTGGAACCTGGACGGGACGCGCGCCGGCAGCGGTCCGCACCGGATGCCTCGTCCCGCGCCGTACCCGGCACCCACGCCGCCCCCACAGCCACAGCCACAAACGCAACCTGTGGCGGATCCTTATGGACAGAACCCTTATGGGAGCGACCCGTATGGTGTCGATCCGTATGGAACCGATCCCTATGGAACGGATCCCTATGGTGGGCAGCAGCAGAACCCGCCTTACTACGGCTGATCCAACACTGAGGTGCGTATCCATACGCACCTCAGTGCTATAGCGAACTACCAGCTGCTGTGCAGCGGCTTCCCTTCCGCGAATCCGGCAGCGCTCTGCACGCCGACCACGGCCCGCTCGTGGAACTGCGCCAGGTCCTTCGCCCCGGCGTACGTGCACGAGCTGCGCACGCCCGCCGTGATGGCGTCGATGAGGTCTTCGACACCCGGCCGGTCGCGGTCCAGGTACATCCGCGAGCTGGAGATCCCCTCCTCGAACAGCGCCTTGCGCGCGCGGTCGAAGGCGGAGTCCTCGGCGGTGCGCAGGCGCACGGCGCGCGCCGAGGCCATGCCGAAGTTCTCCTTGTAGAGCCGTCCGTCGCCGTCGCGCACCGCGTCGCCGGGGGACTCGTAGGTGCCGGCGAACCAGGAGCCGACCATCACGTTCGACGCGCCGGCGGCCAGGGCCAGCGCGACGTCGCGGGGGTGGCGGACGCCGCCGTCGGCCCACACGTGTTTGCCGAGGCGGTGCGCTTCGGCGGCGCACTCGTAGACGGCCGAGAACTGCGGGCGGCCGACGCCGGTCATCATGCGCGTGGTGCACATGGCGCCGGGGCCGACGCCGACCTTGACGATGTCCGCGCCGGCCTCGATCAGGTCGCGGGTGCCCTCCGGGGACACCACGTTGCCGGCCACGAGCGGGACGCCCGGGTTCAGCGCGCGCACCGCGGTCAGGGCCTCGAACATCTTCTCCTGGTGGCCGTGCGCGGTGTCGATGACGAGCACGTCGGCGCCGGCCGCGAGCAGTTCCTTGGCGCGCGCCGCGACGTCGCCGTTGATGCCGATCGCGGCGCCGATGCGCAGCCGTCCCCGGTCGTCGACCGCCGGCTTGTACAGCGCCGAGCGCAGTGCGCCCTTGCGCGTCCACAGGCCGGTGAGGCGTCCGTCGGCGTCCACGACCGGGGCCAGGCGGTGCTTGCCGTCCAGGGCGTCGAACGCGGCCTCGGGTGAGGTGCCGTCCGGGATGGTGAGCAGGTCGCGGGACATGACGTCGCTGACGTTGGTGAACCGGTCGGTGCCAGCGCAGTCGGCCTCGGTGACGATGCCGGCCGGGCGGCCGTCGGAGTCCACCACGACCAGCGCGCCGTGCGCCCGCTTGGGCAGCAGCGCCAGCGCCTCGCCGACGGTGCTGGTGGGCGCGAGGGTGACCGGGGTGTCGTAGACCGGGCTGCGGTCCTTGACCCAGCCGATCACCTCGGCGACCACGTCGAGCGGGATGTCCTGCGGAATGACCGCGATGCCGCCGCGGCGGGCGATGGTCTCGGCCATCCGGCGGCCGGCGACCGCCGTCATGTTGGCCACGACCAGCGGGATCGTGGTCCCGGTGCCGTCGGAGGAACTCAGGTCCACGGCCAGGCGGGAGCCCACCTGGGATCGGGCGGGGACCATGAAAACGTCGTCGTACGTGAGGTCGTACGGAGGTGAGTACTGGTTGAGGAAACGCACGTAGTAAGACTGTATCAAAACGGTCACGGGCGCCTCCTCACGCGGTGACCGGGGTCACGACGGCAGAAGGCGCCCGAGGCGCGGGTTCAGAAGCGTGTCTTCAGAAAGCTCGGGCTCAGTAGACGACCACGCTGTCCCCGAGCCGGGTGTCGGCGAACAGCTTCGCCACGGCGGCGCGGTCGCGGACGTTCACGCAGCCGTGCGAGTGGTGCGCGTAGCCGTAGGTCGCGAAGTCGATGGAGAAGTGCACCGCCTCGCCGCCGCTGAAGAACATCGCGTCCGGCATCGACGTGTGGTAGATCGTCGAGATGCAGTGCTCCATCTTCAGGTAGATGTCGAACTTGCCCTTGCGGGTCGGGTTGTTCTCGTCGCCGAAGCGCACGTCCATCCCGTACTGCACCTTGCCGTTGACGACCCAGAGCAGGGTGCGGGTGCTCATGTCGATGCAGACCACGCGGCCGGTCTTGCAGCGCGGGTCCAGGGCACCGGGGGTGTTGTGGCCCAACGGCACGCCGGACAGCCAGTTGGATCCGGTGTTCTTGGGCGGCGCGGGCGTGGTCGGGGTGGTCGGCTTGGTCGGGTGCAGGATCGGCTGCGGCTTGGTCGTCAGCTTGGGCACCGGGTTGCTGTTCCGGGCCGCCGCCGGGGCGGCGCCGGGGATGGCCGCGGGGCTGCTCGCCGCGCCGCCGGCCGGCCGGTTGGGCACGGACGACGTCAACGTGTTCGCGGCCGCGTTCGCGGCGGCGGGCGCCGACGACGTGCCGGCCACGGCCGCCGCCTGCTGCACCGCGTCAGTCGTCGAAGTCTTGCTCTCGCTCGAATTCGCGGAATTCGACGCGCACCCCGTCACGCCGAGCGCCACCGCGCCGGCCACGGCGATCAAAGCGCCGCCCTTCCCCGCCCCTGAAGTCCTCATGCCCTTATCGACGCTCAAAGCCCGGGTCTCGTTGCGTCGGGAACGCCGTCAAAGCCCACTTGTTATAGAAGCTCTCGGAGAAGCCGCCACCGAGCGGCCGACTACTACTGGATCGAGTGTCAAATAGGGGCTACTCTACGCGCCATGGGAGCTGCGGCGGACTACGACGTGCTGGTCATCGGCTCGGGCTTCGGCGGTTCGGTGACCGCCCTGCGGCTCACCGAGAAGGGCTACAAGGTCGGCGTGCTGGAGGCCGGCCGCCGGTTCGCCGACGGCGACTTCCCCAAGACCTCCTGGCGGCTGCGCTCCTTCCTGTGGGCGCCGAAGCTCGGCTGCAAGGGCATCCAGCGCATCCACCGGCTCAAGGACGTCGTCGTGCTCGCCGGGGCCGGAGTCGGCGGCGGCTCGCTGGTGTACGCGAACACGCTCTACGAGCCGCTGGACCCGTTCTACGACGACCCGCACTGGCGCGACGTGGCCGACTGGCGCGAGGAGCTGGCACCGTTCTACGACCAGGCCAAGCGGATGCTCGGCGTGGTGCAGAACCCGACGATGACGCCGGCGGACGTGCAGATGAAGGCCGTCGCCGAGGAGATGGGCGTCGGGGACACCTTCCACCTGACGCCGGTCGGCGTGTTCTTCGGCGACCCGGACGCCGGACCGAACACCCCGAACACCACCGTCTCCGACCCCTTCTTCGGCGGCGCGGGCCCGGACCGCAACCCCTGCCTGCAGTGCGGCGCGTGCATGACCGGCTGCCGCCACAACGCCAAGAACACCCTCGTGAAGAACTACCTGTACCTCGCCGAGAAGCTGGGCGCCGAGGTGCATCCGCTGACCACCGTCGAGAGCGTGACCCCGTTGCCGGACGGCGGCGGATACCGCGTGACGACGTCCTCGACGGGCAAGTGGTTCGCCAAGGGCCGCCGCACGCTGACCGCCGAACACGTCGTCTTCAGCGCCGGTGCCCTGGGAACCCAGCGCCTGCTGCACAAACTGGCCGGTGACGGGTCGCTGCCGTCGCTGTCCCCGCGCCTGGGCGAACTGACCCGCACGAACTCCGAATCGCTCCTCGGCGCGATGGCCAAGAAGCCGCGGCAGTACGACTTCACGGAAGGCGTGGCCATCACCTCCTCCTTCCACCCCGACGAGCACACGCACATCGAGCCTGTGCGCTACGGCCGAGGCAGCGGCGCCATGGGGCTGCTGAAGACCGGGCTGACCGACGGCGAGGGCCGCACCCCGCGCTGGATCAAGCTGCTCGGCATCGGCGTCAAGCACCCCTCCTGGGTCCCGCGCATGCTGCCCAGCCGCAAGTTCGCGGAGCGGTCGATCATCCTGCTGGTCATGCAGGCCCTCGACAACTCGCTGACCGTGTCCCGCAAGCGCGGCCTGTTCCGCAAGAACAAGCTCACCACCAGCCAGGGCCACGGCCTGCCGAACCCGACCTGGATCCCGGCCGGCAACGAGGCGGTCACCCGCACCGCGGCCCGGATCGACGGCATCCCCGGCGGCACCGTCGGCGACCTGTTCAACATCCCGATGACCGCGCACATCATCGGCGGCTGCGTCATCGGCCGCGACCGCGACCACGGCGTCGTGGACCCCTACCACCGCGTGTTCGGGCACCCGGGCCTGTACGTCGCGGACGGCTCGACGGTCTCGGCGAACCTCGGCGTGAACCCCTCGCTGACCATCACGGCGATGGCCGAGCGCGCGGCGGCGTTCTGGCCGAACAAGGGCGAGAAGGACACGCGGCCCGCGATGGGGGAACCGTACAAGCGGATCCCGTATGTGCGACCGAAGCAGCCCGCCGTTCCGGAGGCGGCGCCGGGCGCGCTGCGGCTGCCGATCGTGGAGATCCGGTAGCGCACGGGTCATCAAGGAGACACGGGCCGATCCCGTAAGGTCTCCTGCGTGGTGCGCCTCCCGGATCGACGACGACTCACCGTCCTGCTCGGCGTCTTCGCCGCCCTGAGCCTGGCCGGCTACCTCGTCATCCGCGTCCTCGCGCACCCGACGATGATCGACATGGTCGTCTACCGGTTCGAGGGCCAGGCCGTCCTGCACGGCCGCGACCTCTATGGCGCCGGGGTGAACGTCGCGACGGCGGGAGGCAACCAGCTGCCCGCGACCTATCCCCCCTTCGCCGCCCTGCTCTTCGCCGCGATCAGCTGGATCCCGGTCGGCGTCCTGAAGGTCCTGGTGACCGCCGCCAACATCGCGTTGCTGGCGCTCGTCGTCCACCTCGCGGCGAAGCTCGTCGGCGGTTGGCTGGACCGGCCGACGTTCGCCGAGCGCTGGGCCCTGGTCGCCGCGATCGCCGGACTCGGGCTGTGGTTCGAGCCGGTGTGGACAACGCTGCGCTACGGCCAGATCAACCTCGCGTTGATCGCGTTGGTCCTCTTCGATCTCACCCGGGCACCGAGCAGCAGATGGCCGCGCGGTCTGGGCATCGGGCTGGCCACCGGCATCAAGCTGACTCCCGGCGTCTTCATCCTGTGGTTCCTGCTGGCCGGCCGACGGCGCGAGGCGGCGGTCTCGGCGCTCAGCGCGGTCGGGACCATGGCGGTCGGCTTCGTGCTGCTCCCCCACGCGTCCGTGAAGTTCTGGCTGCACAAGGTCTTCGAGACCGACAAGGTCGGCAAGACCTACATCACCGACAACCAGTCGCTGTCCGGGATGATCGCGCGGATCACGCACATCGACGATCCCAAGGCGCTGTGGGCGGTCGCGGCGGTCGTCGTGCTCGCGGCGGGGTTGTGGGTGGCCGCACAGAACTCGAAGCGGGGCGACAATGCCCTCGGCGCGCTTACGTGCGCTGTCACCGGCCTGCTGATCTCGCCGATCAGCTGGTCCCACCACTGGGTGTGGGCGGTCCCGGTGGCGATGCTGCTCGCGGCGCGGGCGCCGAAGCTCGCGGTGGCGTGGTGCGCGGTGTTCCTGTCGTTCCTGATCTGGGCCGTCCCGCACAAGGTCGTCGGGCCCTCCCCTGACCTGAACCCGCTGCAGATGCTGCTCAGTTCGCTCTATCCGTTGGCGGGGCTGGCGTTCCTGGTCTGGGCCTGGAGCGAGTCCACCCGGGCCCAGCCGGTCTCGGCCTCGTACCGGCGCAGCATCCTGGCCGGGACGCCGCCGACCACGCAGTGATCGGGGAACTCGCCGCGGACCACGCTGCCCGCCGCCACGACCACGTTGCGGCCCAGGACCGTGCCCGGCAGGATCACCGCGTTGGTGCCGATCCAGCACCCGGGGCCGATGCGCACCGGCGCCTCGCTGGGCCACTGCTTGCCGATCGGGACGTCGGGATCGTCGTAGCCGTGGTTCTGATCGGTGATGTAGACGTTGGGGCCGGTGTACACGTCGTCGCCGATGTCGATCGAGCGGTGGCCGACCACATGGCTGCCGCGGCCCAGCACCACGCCGCTGCCGATCCGGATCAGGGTGTCCGGGCCGAGGTCCAGGCCCGGGACGAAACCGGCGGAGATGGTGACGTTGGCACCGATCAGCACGTGCGCACCGACGGATACGTAGCGTTCCCCGAAGACCGTGCCCGGCGGGAACGCCATCGTCGATCCCTCGCCGAACGCGGCGAAACGGCGGGCGGCCGGCGAGCCCGCGTGCACCTTCCCGGCCCTGGCCAGCCAGCCCCACACGCCGGCGGCCAGCCGGTTGCCCAGCGCTGACACCATGGCCGCTACGGTACCCCCTACCTGTGATCTTCCCGCAGCGGTATCGTGCGCCATCGCGTTGCATAACTGTTCGATCACGGCCGGCAAGTGTTCAGACTTCGGGTACCGGCCCCGGGCCGCGTACCTCTATCGTTCCGTTGGATCGGCAGAGGAAATCAGGGGAGGACGACAGAAATGCACGCAGTGGGGGCGGTCCTGCTGGCGGCCGCGCCGTCGGCCGAGAACATCCACGTCCCGACCCACTGGGACGCGGTCGGCCGCATCGCCATGGCCTGGGTTCTCACCTTCGCGCTGGGCTTCGAGCGGCAGATCCGCGGCGCGATGGCCGGCGACCGGACGTTCTCGCTGCTGGGCGCGGCCACCGCGCTGATAGGCGTGCTGGCCGGCAACGGCGCCAGCACGATCCTGGCCGGTGCGGTCACCGGCATCGGCTTCATCGGCGGCGGGCTGTGCTTCCGGCAGACCGTCGAGGAGCACGAGGTGCTGCACGGCATCACGACCGCGGCGAGCATCTTCGCCTGCTCCGCGATCGGCGCCGCGTGCGGCCTGGGACTGGTGAAGGAGTCGATCGCGGCGACCGCGGCGACGCTGCTCACCCTGGAGCTGCGCCACATCCCGCTGATCCGCACGCTCGACGCGCGCCGCTGGAACGGCCTGGTGCACCACGACGAACACGTGCACTCGCCCTTCTTCCGGCACGGCAACGCCATCCCCTCGGAGCTGGTCGAGGCGCGGGTGGCGACCGCGGACACCGCGGACAGCGACGCGGTGGTGCTGATCAACCCGGTGATCGCCGCTCAGCAGGCGGCCGCGGCCACCGCGGCGACGGTCGAGCCGGACGTGTCCGGGGCGGTGACCGACGTCTCCCCGGCCGACGCGGGCGTGCCGGCGCCGGCCGGGAAGCAGTGAGCGGGCCGGCGGGCACGACGGCAAGCGAGACAGAGTTCTGACAAGCGCGGCGGGGCCGGACGACGCGACGTCGTCCGGCCCCGGTCGTCCGCTGCCGGGGAATCCCCGTGGCCCCTCAACAGATTCGGTCGGCTCTTAGAGGTTGATGCACAGGACCGGGCCGAGCAGGTCGATCTGGCACCAGGGCCACCAGTGCGGCTGCTGCACCGAGACCGGGGCACTCATCGGCACGGTGGCCGAGTGCGTGACGACGGCGGCAGGCGAGGCCGCCGCGGAGGCGGACGTGGCCGCGACGGCGCCGAAGCCGGCGAGCAGTGCGGTGGCACCCGCGGTCGCGGTGAGTTTCACGAGACGGCTCTTCATAGTCGTGCTCCTCCTCATACGGCCCGCGATGCGCGGGGCCCTTCAGTAGGTTCCGCAAGATCAACCCGGGGCGCGAACGGTCCTGCGCTGTTCGGTTGATCACGTTCGCGGCGATCGCCCTCTTGAAGCGTTTCGCCGGGTCCGCTCGGCAGCCCCGTGACCTGGCGCTTTGGACAATATGCTGATCGTCCGTGCTACCCTCGTGCTCGCCGGTGCGTAGAAGATGTCCCCGGGCCTCAATTTACGCCGTCGCGGAATACCGTTCGGCTGGAGCCGCGGCGAGCTTTCCGCCGCGAGGCGACACGCGCACCGGCGCTAAACCTTTTCACTTCTGGAATGATGGTCACCACCATCGCAATGTTCCCTTCCATTCCAGGAGCAGATCGAAGTGCATGACCGCAAGCCAGTCGAGTGCTGGATGACCGACATGGACGGCGTCCTGATCCGCGAGGGACACATGATCCCCGGCGCGGACGAGTTCATCCGCCGGCTGCGGGCCAAGGACCGGCCGTTCCTGGTGCTGACCAACAACTCCATCTACACCCCGCACGACCTGTCGGCGCGCCTGACGAACCTGGGCATCCCGCTGCCGCAGGAGCACATCTGGACCTCGGCGCTGGCCACCGCGCAGTTCCTGGACAACCAGCGGCCCAACGGGACCGCCTACGTCATAGGGGAAGCCGGGCTGACCACGGCGCTGTACGACGTGGGATACACGCTGTCCGAGGCGGAGCCGGACTACGTGGTCCTGGGCGAGACCCGGGCCTACAGCATCGACGCCATCACCCGGGCCATCCGCCTGGTGACCAACGGCGCGCGCTTCATCGCCACCAACCCCGACGCCACCGGTCCGACGCCGGACGGCCCGCAGCCGGCCTGCGGCGCGGTTGCGGCGCTCATCACAAAGGCGACCGGTGTGGAGCCCTACTTCGTGGGTAAGCCCAACCCACTGATGATGCGCGAGGGTCTGAACCAGATCAAGGCGCATTCGGAAGTGACCGCGATGATCGGTGACCGCATGGACACCGACGTGCTGTGCGGCATCGAGGCGGGGCTGGAGACCTTCCTGGTGCTGTCCGGCGTGACCCAGGCCGACGAGATCGAGCGCTTCCCCTTCCGGCCCTCCCGGATCGTGAAGTCGATCGCCGACCTGGTCGACGAGGTCTGAGCAAGAGCAGGGTCCCGACGGTGAACACCTTCGTTCCCGCCGCACGTCGGCCGGAAGACAGTGGTTTGACAATGTATGAGAACAGCAGGGGCGGCGCCGGCAGGGCGGCCGCAGCGTCCATGAGCGGTACACCGGTCTTCGACGCGCTGGTCGTCGAGTTCCGGGCCAACTTCCGCACGGTGCCCGGGGATCCGTGGTCGCCGCAGCCCGCACCGCGGTTCGCCGAGCTCTCGGTGACCTCGGACCGGTACGGGCTGCCGGCGGGCCGCGGCGGGCTCTGAGCGGCGCGCGGCACACGCGTGCCGGCTGACCCCGAGCGCCACCACCATGGCGAGCACCGGCAGCAGCACTGAGGCCCGCGCCCAGAACCAGCGCCACGCGCGCCGGTGGACGCGGTTCAGTACGAGGACGATGGCCGGCGGGCCGCCGAAGCCGAGGATGCCGACCAGCCGGCCGGCGTAGAGGCCGCTGGGAGCGAGGCCACGGCAGACGTGCCCCGGCCCGGACTCGCGGCTGCCACGCATCACGGGCCCGACCAGCACGCTCAACGCCATCAGAGCGGCGGTCGGGATGCCGAGGACGGCTGCTACTCAGTCCCCTGCGTCACGCTGCTTCGCGTACTCAACGAACCACGCGATCAGCGCCGGGTCGTCGACCGTCCCGAGGTTCACCGCCTTCGCGGGGTCGGCTCCGGTCAGCAGGCGCTTCACCGGGATCTCCAGCCGCTTGCCGGTGCGGGTGTGCGGGACGCCGGGGATCTCGACGAGTTCGTCGGGGACGTGGCGGGGCGTGAGCTCGGCGCGGATCGCGGCGGCCACGCGGGCCTTGAGCGCGTCGTCCAGGATCGCGTCGGCGGCCAGGTGGACGAACAGCGGCATCCAGTAGCCGCCGTCCGGGAGCTCGACGCCGATCACCAGCGATTCGCGGATCTCCGGCAGCTTCTCCACGACCTCGTAGATGTCCGCGGAGCCCATGCGGACGCCCTGCTTGTTCAGCGTCGAGTCGGAGCGGCCGTGGATGATGACGCCGCCGCGCTCGGTGATGGTGCACCAGTCGCCGTGCCGCCAGACGCCGGGGAACACGTCGAAGTAGGCGTCGTGGTACTTGTGGCCGTCCGGGTCGTTCCAGAACTTCACCGGCATCGAGGGCGTCGGCGCGGTCAGGACCAGCTCGCCGACCTCGCCGACGTGCGGGTGCCCCTCGGGGTCCCAGGACTCCACGCGGCAGCCGAGCGCGCGGCACTGGATCTCGCCGGAGTAGACCGGCAGGAGCGGGTTGCCGGCCACGAACGCGGTGCAGACGTCGGTGCCGCCGGACAGCGAGTTCAGCCAGATGTCCGAGCCCACGGCGTCGTACACCCAGCGGAAGCCGGTCGGGGGCAGCGGGGAGCCGGTGGAGCCGATCGCGCGCAGCGCCGACAGGTCCAGGTCACGGCCCGGGTGCAGCTCCGCCTTCTGCGAGGCCATCAGGTAGCCGGCGCTGGTGCCGAGCAGGGTCGCGCCGGTCTTCTCAGCGAGCTGCCACAGTCCGCTGACGTCCGGGTAGGCCGGGCTGCCGTCGTAGAGCACGGCGGTCGCGCCGAGCAGCAGCGAGCCCAGGACGATGTTCCACATCATCCAGCTCGTGGAGGAGTACCAGAAGAACCGGTCGCCCTCCTCGACGCCCATGTGGAAGGCGATGGCCTTGTAGTGCTCCAGCAGGATGCCGCCGTGGCCGTGGACGATGCCCTTCGGCACGCCGGTGGTGCCGGAGGAGTAGAGGATCCACAGCGGGTGGTCGAAGGGGACGGCCTCGAAGACCAGCTCCGGCTGCGTGCTCGCGTCACCCTCAGGCCCGGCGACGGCCTCGGCCCAGCGGATGCTCTCCGCGCACGCCGGGCCTTCCGGGAACTGGTAGTCCACCCAGACGGTGTGCTCGACCGTCGGCAGCGCGTCGCGCGCCTCCATGCACTCGTTGCGGCGGTCGATGCGCTTGCCGCCGTAGCGGTAGCCGTCGACGCCGATGAAGACCTTCGGCTCGATCTGCGCGAAGCGGTCCAGGACACCCTGGGTGCCGAAGTCGGGGCCGCAGGCGGACCACACGGCGCCGAGCGAGGCGACAGCCAGCTGCGCGACGATCGCGTGCGGGGTGTTGGGCAGGAAGGCCGCGACGGTGTCGCCGACGCCGACGCCCCAGGCGCGCAGCGTGGCGGCCAGTCCGGCGACCTGGCGGCGCAGCTCGGCCCAGGAGACCTCGACCGGCTCGGCGCCCTCCTCGACGAACAGCAGGGCCGGGCGCTCGTCGGAGGCGGCGCGGAAGACGTGCTCGGCGAAGTTCAGGGTGGCGCCGGGGAACCAGCGCGCGCCGGGCATCGCGGCGTCGGGGAGGACGGCCGTGTAGGGGGTCGCGGCGTGGACGTCGAAGTACCGCCACAGGCTCTCCCAGAACTCCGCCGGATGGTCGACGGACCACTGCCAGGCGTCGGCGTAGGCCGGGAAGGGGCCGACGCCCTGCTGGGGGAGCCAGTCCAGGTACCGCTGGAGGGGCGAGCCCAGACGCTGCGCCTCGGTCGGCGTCCAGAGGAGTTCCCCGAACGCGGCGGGCTGGTCGGCTGCGGACATCGTCGTCCCCCAACTTCGCGGTGGCTGCTGCGTGCGGCCGGCTTGTGGCCGTGATCACGCCTGACAAGCGTCAGATTAGCGTCCCTCGCCGGGCTCCAAAAACGACTCCTGGCACTCGACGCCCTCGGGCAGCGGCGGGAGCTCGATCCACTTCTCGGCCCACTCGGCGAGCTGCTGGAACGCCGGTTCCAGCTCCGCGCCCTTCTGGGTGAGGTGGTACTCGACGCGGACCGGGGTCTCGGGGATCACGACGCGTTCGACGATGCCCACCTGCTCGAACTCCTTCAGTCGCTCGGACAGGAGGCGGTCGGACAGCTTCGGGACGGAGCACGCGATGTCGGTGTAGCGGGTGGAGCCGGCCAGCATGGCCCGGAGGATCGCCCCGGACCAGCGTCGCCCGATGATCTCCACCGCGGTGTGGAAGCGCGGACAAAAGGAACTCAGGTGCTCCTCGTGCTGCTTCGCGGTGTTGTCGGCCATGACCCAAGCTTACCTTCCGTAGGCGACTTGACAACCGTAAGCGTGCCGCCTACCTTCGACCTTACGAAAGGTAACCGGCTCACGCAGGGTTACCGACGTACTCCGATGCGGACCGGTCCCGGCCCGCATCACCCCATGTCAGACGTGTAAGTCCCCCCAGAACCCAGACCCCGGGAGCTCAGAAGTGACCACCAAGATCCTCGCCTTCTCCGGCGCCCTCCGTAAGGCCTCCACGAACACCGCGCTGGTCCGCGCCGCCAAGCAGCTGGCGCCCGAGGGCGTCGAGATCGAGATCTACGACGGCATCGGCCAGCTGCCCTTCTTCGACCAGGACCTCGAAGCCGACGTCCCGGCGGCCGTGGCCGAGTTCCGCGCGAAGATCGCCGCCGCCGACGGCGTGCTGATCGCCAGCCCGGAGTACAACTACTCGATCCCCGGCGTCCTGAAGAACGCCCTGGACTGGGCCTCCCGCCCCTACGGCGAGTCGGTCCTGACCGGCAAGCCGGTCGCCGTCATGGGCGCCTCCGGCAGCGGCTTCGGCACCGTCCGCGCCCAGAATCACCTCCGCGACGTCTTCCACTGGCTGGACGCGAAGGTCGTCACCAAGCCCGAGGTGCACGTCGGCAACAACTGGGAGCGCTTTGATGGCGAGGGCAACCTGGTCGACGAGACCTCGCGCAACCTGGTCGCCGGCCTCATCGCCGCGCTGGTGGTGCTGATCGAGGAGACCGAGAAGGTCAAGGCGAACGCCTGACGCTGAGGTTTTGAGGGTGGGCCCTGCCGCGGGTGCGGCGGGGCCCTTTTTGCGTAGGTTCGGGATTAGGGGGCGATCACGGGACGCGGGGTCCTGGCCGGGCCGCGATGGACGCCGTCTTCGTGCGGTGCGCGGAACCAGGCGAGGCAGTCGGCCAAGCGGGCCGCGACCCAGGGGTCGTCGGCCAAGACGTCGGGCAGCACAGTAGTGGCGTCGATGACCGCGTCTGCCAGCTGCTCCGCGGTCAGGCCCTGCGTCGCGCTCAGATCGCTTCCGCTGAAGTCGGCACCCGTGAGGATCGCGCCGGCCAGCATCGTGTCCTGGAGAGCCGCGCGATAGAAGGTCGCGTTCGTCAGGTCGGCCTGGCGGAGATCCGCGTCGTCGAGATCGGCGGAGGTGAGGACCGTCAGGCTCAGGTCCAACCCGCGCAGGTCCGCGTGACGCAAGTCGGCACCGGTCAGGAAAACCCTGGTCAGGTTCGGCGGCGCCGTGAACTCGAAGATGCGGAGGATCAGACCGGAAAGATCCACCGCACGCAGGTCGGGACGGTTCGGCTCCGGACGCCGAGGCCGACGGGCCAGCACGGTGAGCACCGCGTCGATGTCGGCCGGCGGCTCCGGCCAGCGCGTCCAGCTGTTCGCTCCCCCGAGCTGCGACGCCCCGCCCGGCGGTGCCAGCGGCCCTTTGTGCGCCGAAGACGGATCGCGTGGTGCTCGACCCCGGACGAAGGCGCAGAGCACTTCCAGCACCGTCCCGTGGTCGCGCGCCGACTCGGCCATGATGTGTTCGAGCGCGTATATCCCGCCCAGCCGTTCTTCCAGTTCCTTGGACGCGAGGTGCCCGATCGCCACGCTGAAGCGGTCGGTGACCTGCCCTCGCCGCGAGAGGTAGTAGGTACGGGCCGTGAACGCCAGGCCGCCCAGACCCGCCACCCCGACCAGAGCCGCCAGCAGCGTCTGACGTACCGCGTTGAGCGCGTCGGCCTGCTCCTTGCCGGAGAGCCGCCGTACCGAGCCGCCCGCGACCAGCCAGGTCACTGGGCCCACGACCAGCCCCAGCAGTATCAGCACCGCGGCGCCACCGCCGACGCCGGCCGCGATCCGCAGCGCCCGCCGACGTCGGTGCTCGCGGACTGCGCGCTGGAGTGCGGGCGATGGGTTGAACCCCGTCATGCCGGCTATCTCAGCACCCGAGTTCAGCCGCGGTAAAGAAGAACCGGCTACGGCCGCATCTGGATCAAGGCGTGCTCGCCGCTCGTCCGCCACGCGCCGCCGGTGGCGTCGAGCTTGGCGACGGTTTCCGGGGTGAGGCCGACGGCCACGTCGGACTTCAGGGTGCGGAGGGCTGCCACCGGCGATGGGAAGTAGGCGGTCAGTTCCGCGAAGGGCGTGGTCGGGGGCCAGGCTCGGTCGCCGATGAGGCGGCGGTAGTTCAGGTCGCCCTTCAGGACGGTCAGGGTCGCCTGGGACAGGTCGGCGGCCAGGTCGGGTGGCAGGTGGCGGAATGACAGGGGTGCGCACCAGAACGCGTGGGTGCGGAGGGTGATGGTGCCGTCGGTGAGGGCTGTCCAGAGGCGGTGGCCGGTGGCGGCTGCGGTGCCGGGTGCGGCGATGATGCGGCGGAGGACGGCTACCGCGTCGGAGCCGGTCGCGTCCGAGACGTAGTACGGCTGCGGCTTCACGTGCAGCACCACGCGGGTGGCGGCGCCGGTGGTCAGCAGGTGGTCGACGAGGATCAGGTCGGCGAGGAGTTCGCGGCCGGCGTTGTCGGTGATCAGGTGCACGGTCGGCGCGGGTGATGCGTCCAGCAGCGACCAGATCCGCGCGCTGTCGTCGGCCACCAGCTCGGTGGCGGGCCCCTCCGGCGAGGCGGTGATCCGGAACCCGAGGTCGGCCCGGTTGCCCCACAGCGCCGCCTCCAGCAGCGCGCGCCGCTGCGAGGCGAGCGGCATCCGCGCCACCTCGTCCAGCGCCGCCAGCTCCGAGGCCACGACCGGCGTCGCCAACTCGGCGTGCTTCGCCGGGCCGAACAGGTCGACCCCGTGCCACGGCCCCGGGCGGAAGTACCCGACCGCCTCCAGCAGCCTGCGGTAGAAGTACGACTCGGCCCACAGGAACGGTGCCGACAGCCACGAGCCGCCGTACCAGCCGCGGTCCCACTCCTGCCAGAGCGCGTAGTCATGCGCGTCGGGCGGCAGGCGCTGGATGTCGCCGGAGATCGTCTCCTCCAGCAGCGCCTCAAGCGCCTGCTGGATCTCGGGCGGGTAGGGGTACGCGTCGCGGATCTGCTTGATCAGAATCGGATGCCGCTTGTTCCACACGCCCCACGCGAAAGACCCCGGCTGGTCCGACACGATCGCCGCCGCCGCACCATCGCTCGTCACCTGTGGAGCTCCTCTCGCAAGAGCACCGGTCGACACGGCGCTCCAGCAATGGAAACACTGAAACAGCTGCTCCCGCATCACGGCCGCGGCATCAAAGCCCGACACCACAGCCGCCCCAACACAGCCCCGGGCATCAAAGCCCGGCATCACAGCCTCAGCATCAAGCTCACCCCATCACACCCCTTGCGCCACCGCCGCCAACCAAGGCTCCACCTCAGCCCGCGCCGACGCCCCATAAGCCGCGCCGAACCGCTCCAAGAAACGCCGCCGGTCCACCTCGTACTCCTGCGGCCCCATCGCCTCGACCACCACCGTCGCCAACATGCACCCCACCTGCGCGGAGCGCTCCGCCCCGAGCCCCCACGCGCGCCCGGCGAGGAACCCCGCGCGGAACGCGTCGCCGACCCCGGTGGGATCGACCCGCGCGTCCTCCTTCGGACACGCCACGTGCAGCGGCGCCGCATCACCGCTCTCGATCCGGGCGCCGCGAGCGCCGAGCGTCGTCACCCGCATCCCGACCCGCCCCAGGATCTCCGCCGCCGACCATCCGGTCTTCTGCTCGATCAGCGCCGCCTCGTACTCGTTCGTGAACAGGTACGCCGCCCCGGAGATCAGCCGTCTCAGCGCCTCACCGCTCATCCGCGCGGCCTGCTGCGACGGGTCCGCCGCGAACGGATACCCCCGCTCGCGGCACTCATCCGTGTGCGCGAGCATCGCGTCCGGATCGTTCGCGCCGATCAGCACCAGGTCCAGCCCGCCGGCCCGGGCGGCCAGCGGCGCCAGCGCGATCGACCGCGCCTGGCTCATCGCGCCGGAGAAGAACGACGCGATCTGGTTCCCGTCGGCGTCGGTCGTGCACAGGAACCGCGCCGTGTGCAGCGTCGGCGAGATGTGCACCCCGGACGTGTCGACGCCCCGCTCGGCCAGCCGGCCGCTGTGCGCCGCGAAGTCCGCCCCGGCCGCGCCGACCAGCAGCGGACGCACCCCGAGCGCGGCCAGGCCGACGCAGATGTTCGGCGCCACGCCGCCGGGCCGGATGTCGAGCGTGTCCACGAGGAACGACAGCGACACCGCGTGCAGTTTGTCCGCGACCAGCTGGTCGGCGAACCGGCCGGGGAAGGTCATGAGATGGTCGGTCGCGATCGACCCGGTCACCGCCAGACCGGTGACGCGGGTTCCGGCGGCGAGAGCTGCCGTACTGCGATTCATGGTCCTGATCCCGTTCGTCGCTCACACACCCGCGGCCGCGGCCAGAGCCTCGGCGCGGTCGGTCCGCTCCCACGTGAAGTCCGGCAGCTCCCGCCCGAAGTGGCCGTAGGCCGCGGTCGCCGAGTAGATCGGCCGCAGCAGGTCCAGGTCGCGGATGATCGCGGCCGGCCGCAGGTCGAAGACCCGCAGCACCGCCTCCTGGATCTTCACGTCCGGCACCACACCGGTGCCGTACGTCTCCACGAACACGCCCACCGGCTCGGCCATCCCGATCGCGTACGCGACCTGCACCTCACAGCGCCCGGCCAGGCCGGCGGCGACCACGTTCTTGGCCACCCACCGCATCGCGTACGCCGCCGACCGGTCCACCTTCGACGGATCCTTGCCGGAGAACGCCCCGCCGCCGTGCCGGGCCATCCCGCCGTACGTGTCCACGATGATCTTGCGCCCGGTCAGCCCGGCGTCGCCCATCGGCCCGCCGACCTCGAACCGGCCGGTCGGATTCACCAGCAGCCGGTAGCTGGACACGTCGAGCCCGAGACCCGCCGCCCCCAGGCCCGCCAGCTCCGGCTCGACCACGAACTCCCGCACATCCGGGGTCAGCAGCCCGTCCAGATCGACGTCGGCCGCGTGCTGCGTCGACACCACCACCGTGTCTAACCGCAGCGGCTCGGACCCGCGGTACTCGACGGTGACCTGCGTCTTGCCGTCCGGCCGAAGGAACGGCAGCACGCCGTCCTTGCGCACCTCGGCCAGCCGCCGTGCCAACCGGTGCGCCAGCGCGATCGGCAGCGGCATCAGCTCCGGAGTCTCGCCGCACGCGTAGCCGAACATCAGGCCCTGATCTCCAGCGCCCTGAAAATCCAGCTCCTCCGGCACGATCCCATCCAGCCGGGCCTCGTACGATCGCTCCAGCCCCAGCGCGATATCAGGGGACTGCGACCCGAGCGAGACCGACACCCCGCACGAGGAACCGTCGAAGCCCTTCTTCGACGAGTCGTACCCGATCGCCAGGATCTTCTCCCGGACCACCGCCGTCAGGTCGGCGTACCCCTCGGTGGCCACCTCCCCGGCGACGTGCACCTGCCCGGTGGTGATCAGCGTCTCCACCGCGACCCGCGAATTCGGGTCCTGCTTCAGCAGCTCGTCCAGGATGGCGTCACTGATCTGGTCGGCGATCTTATCGGGGTGTCCCTCGGTCACCGACTCGGACGTGAACAACCGCGCGGGCATGCCGCGTCACCCGGTCTCTGTCGCAGAGTCGGTCTTGGTCGCGGACAGGATGCCCTGCACCGGCAGCGCGTACCGGGGCAGGTCGGCCGGGTCCTTCGCGAGCGTCTGGGTGACCGTGAACCCGGCCTCCTCCAGCCACGCGCGGTACGTCGACAGCTTCTGCGGTCCGCCGTACCCCATCGAGCAGCCCAGGAAGAAGCTCGGGAAGAAGTCGATGGTGTAGTTGTCGGTGTCCGCGATGTTCTCCGGGTAGATCGGCACCAGGATGTGCACCTGCCCGCCGACGGGCAGCGAGGAGTGCACGCCCTCGAAGATCCGCAGCACCTCGGCCTTGTCCCACATGTCGATGAAGTGCTTGATCAGCACCACGTCGAAGCCCTTCGGCACGCCGTCGAAGACGTCGCCGCCGATGAACGAGCAGTGCTCGGCCACGCCGGCCTCGCGGAAGTTCTTCAGGCACTCCTCCTCCCGCTCCGGGAGGTCGAAGGTGGTGACGCGCAGCCCCGGCGAGTTCTTGTGCTGGAAGGTGTGGATCGCGCCGAGGCCGGTGTTGCCGGCCAGGTCGAGCACCTGCGCGCCGGCGGGGACGTCGATGTTCTCGAAGAACCAGGGGTCGATGCGCTGGGTCGTGGTGTTCATCGCCAGCGCCCAGGCCTCGCCGAGGTCCTTGTGCGTGGCCGCGGCCTCGTACAGCGTGCCGTCGAAGCCGTAGTACTCCTTCAGCCCGACCAGCGAGCCGGTCTGGATGCTCTCGGTCAGGTAGAACAGCTGGCGCAGGGTGACCGTCTTGATGAAGTGCATCAGGGCCATGACTCCGCTGAGCTGGGCGTCCGACAGCTCGGCGAGCGCGTCGAGCCGGTAGGCGCCGGTGGCCTCGTCGTAGGCGACGAAGCCTTCCTTGATCAGCAGGAACAGCAGCTGCTCGATCGCGTCCGGCTTGGCGCCGACCGCGGCGCCGAGGCCGGCCGCGGTCAGGCCGGGGGTGTCCCGGAGGGCGTCGACGACGCCGAGTTCGTAGCAGGACAGCAGGTTCATGAACCGCGTGGGTCCCACCATGTATTCACGGAACCGCGCGAGAGTGGCATCGGAGCTCAAGGAACTGATCCCTTCGGATTGTCGCAACCGGGTCAGGCAGGCTTGGCGGCGGTCAGGATCCCGTGCAGCGGAAGCGCGTCCGGCGGCAGTTCGGCGAGGTCCTGGGTGATGGCCCGGATATCGGTGAAGCCGCATTCGGCCAGCCACGCGCTGAACGTCGACACCTTCTGCGGCCCGCCCTGAGCGATGGCCGCGCCGAGGAAGAACGTCGGGTAGTAGTCGACCGTCCGGGACTGCGTGAGGTCCTCGGTGTACACAGGCACCAGGATGTGGACGTGCCCGCCCGGCTTCAGCGCCTCGTGGACGGCCTGCAGGATCTTCACCGCCTCCGACTTGTCGAACATGTTCAGGAAGTGCTTGACCAACACCACGTCGAAGCCCGTGGGCACGCTGACGAACACGTCGCCGCCGACGAACGCGGTCTGCTCGGCGACGCCGGCCTCCCGGAAGTTCTTCAGGCACTCCGCTTCCTTCTCCGGCAGGTCGAAGGTCGTGACGTGCAGCCCGGTGGCACCGGTCAGCGTCAGCGTGTGGATGGCGCCGAGCCCGGTGTTGCCGGCCAGGTCCAGCACCCGCGATCCGGAGGGGACGTCGATGTTCTGGAAGAACCACGGGTCGATGCGCTCGGTGACCGTGTCCATCAGACGCGACCACGACTCGCGCAGCTCGGCGTGCACACCCATGGCCGCGTACAGGTCGCCGTCGAACCCGTACAGCTCGCGCAGCCCGACCACGGTCCCGGTCTGCACGCTCTCGGTGAGCCAGAACAGCTGCCGCAGCGTGGTGACCTTGATCTTGTCCATGAACTCCAGGACCCGGCGCAGATCCAGCTCCGTCAGCTCGGCGAGAGCGGCGAGGTGATAGCCGCCGGTAGCCGGATCGTGGCCGATGAAGCCCTCCTTGACCGGCAGGAACAACAGCTGCTCGATCGCGTCCGGCTTCGCCCCGACCGCGGCGCCGAGGTCGGCGGCGGTCAGACCGGGCTTCGCCTGCAGCGCGTCGACCACGCCGAGTTCGAAGCAGGACAGCAGATTCATGAACCGGGCCGGCCCCACCATGTATTCGCGGAACCGGGCGAGCGTGGCTTCAGCGGACATGCACTCATCCCTTCCAAGTCTGTTCCGGCCCAGCGTCGGGCACCGGCCTTGGGCCGGACCCCGACGCCCGCTTGGGATCGGCTTGGGGCGGGAGCGAGCCTGGCGATTCCTGGTGCCAGGCAAAGGTCAAGCACCTTGACGGCACGATGAGCTGCGCCTTAGTATCAGAACCCGAACATACTTCTCAGTACGGTGGGCGCGGGTCGGCTGATCCGCGCCGACTGCGGGGCACCGAAAGAGCGCGGACAAACACACAGCGGACGGCACACCGGATCGCCTGTGGCGATCCGCGCTTCGGGGAACTCCTCTCCGGCACACGCCGTCGCACCGTGTGGTGCGCGCACGTCGTGAGAGGAGCATCGGCATGCGGGTTCGGCTGCTGGGGCCACTCCATGTCTCCCACGCGGGCATCGCGATCACCCCGGTGGCCCGGCGACCGCAACAGATCCTCGC
The DNA here is from genome assembly GCF_041262085.1 of Catenulispora sp. GAS73. Classification (NCBI taxonomy): domain Bacteria; kingdom Bacillati; phylum Actinomycetota; class Actinomycetes; order Catenulisporales; family Catenulisporaceae; genus Catenulispora; species Catenulispora sp. GAS73. The sequence goes on along the minus strand of NZ_JBGCCM010000006.1, from coordinate 97,405 downwards.
GCTGCTCTTGCTCAACCACGCCCAGGTCGTCCCGTTGTCGACGCTGATCGACGAGCTGTGGGACGGCCACACGCCGAAGACCGCGCGCGCCGCGGTCCAGACCTACGTCTTCGAACTCCGCAAGAAGTTCGCGCGGGCCACCGGCCGCAGCACGGACGCCGTCGGCGAGCAGATCCTGCGCACCACGCGCAACGGCTACGTCTTCGTCGCCGACCTGTCCCAGTTCGACCTGCGCGCCTTCCGCTGGCTGGAGCAGACCGGCGCGGTGGCGATGGCCGACGGCGACCTGGCCACCGCGGCCCACAACTTCCGCGCCGCGCTCGCCCTGTGGCAGGGCCCTGCCTTGGCCGACGTCGACCCCGGCCCGGGCATCCGCGCCGAGTTGGCCGGCCTGCAGCAGTCCCGGGCGATGATGCTCGGGCACCGGATCGAGCTGGAGCTGCGCGCCGGACGGCACCGCGAGATCCTGGGCGAACTGACCGATCTGGCGTCCCACGACCGGTTCAACGAGGAGCTCCAGGCGCAGTTCATCATCGCGCTGTACCGCTCCGGCGAACGGACCCGCGCACTGGAGGCGTTCCACGGTCTACGCCGGGAGATGGTCGGCAAGTTCGGCCTGGAACCCTCCCCCAAGCTCCAGCAGTGCTACCAGGCGGTGCTCAACTCCGATCCGTTGCCGGACAGAATGCCGGTGCTGCCGCTGCCCGGCGAGCCCAGCGTGCCGCCACCGCCGCGCGACGTCTCCTGGGGACCGTGGAGTACGTGGAGCACGTCGGCCTGATCGGCGCAGCCGTCCCCGGCCGCCGGATCGGCCGCCACCCGGCCGCGCAGCCGCGCGATCGACGCCGAGGGGCGCACACCGAGGTCGTTGTGCATGTTCCGGCACAGCTCCTCGTACACCTCCAGGGCCCGGACCCGGTATCCCGACCGGTACAGGGCCAGCATCAGGCGGGCGTGCAGGTCCTCGTGGTGCGGATGGCGGACCACCAGGCGTGTCAGCTCACTGAGGATCTCGCGGTGCCGGTTCATGCTCAGCCGGGTGTCGAAGAACAGCACCAGCGTCTCCAGCCGGGCCCGGTCGAGCTCGGCGGCCGCGGCGTGCAGGAGCCGGCCGTGCTCGACGTCGGCCAGGACCGGGCCGCGCCACAGGCCCAGCGCCTCGCTCAGCACCCGGCTGGCGACCATCGAATCGCCGGCGGTGAGCGCGGCCTGCGCCATCGACCGCAGGCGGTGAAACTCCGGCAGGTCGAACTCCGCCGCGCCCAGGGCGACGCGGTAGCCGCCGTCGTGCGTCTGGAGCAGATCCTGGGCGACGGTGTCGCGTCCGACCCCGAGGTTGCGCGCGAGCTCTTTGCGCAGCTGGAGGACGTGCGTCTGCAAGGTGGTCATGGCGCGCCGCGGAGGCGCGTCGTCCCAGAGCTCGGTGATCAGCGACTTGGCCGACACCCGGTGCGGACCGTTGATCAGCAGCAGGGCCAGCACCTGGCGCGGTTTGCCGGTGGCCTGGACCAGCTCCGCACCGTCCCGCCGGACCGACACCGATCCCAACACCCGGAACTCCATGTCACCGCGCATAGTCAGTACGGTGCACCACGGAAGTCGCGCGCGCCACTTTGTCAGCTCACTGAGATGTGAGCCGTCCGCCGCCGGACGGAAACCGTCCGGCGGCGCGGGGTCACCGTCCCAGGACGATGGTGGTCGGCGAAGGCGTCAGGTGGAACGAGACGTCGGTGAATCCGGCGGCCTCCAGCCAGGCCGTGTAGTCGGCCCGCCGCCAGGTCCCGCCCTTCCTGCTCTTGAGGAGCATCTCCGAGGCGAAGGCCAGCGCGAAGGGCGGCCCGCCACGATCGTCGTCGACCACGTAGTCGCAGATGACCAGTGTGCCGCCGGGCTTGAGGGCGGCGCGCAGCTTCAGGAAGTTGGCGGCGTTGTCCTGCGGCCCTTCCTGGTGCGCGACGTGGGAGTAGACGATGACGTCGTAGGCCGAGGCGGCGAGCTCGACCGTGTGGAAGTCGCCGTCGATGACGTCGAAGCGGTCGGCCACCTCCGGCCCCACCAGGCGGCGCGCGATCGCGTTGATCGGCGCCCAGTCGAGCTGGGTCGCGTGCGCGGCCGGGTTCGCGGCGAGCCAGGTCCCGGAGAAGACGCCGGAGCCGCCGCCGACGTCCAGGATGGAGATCGCGCCGGCGTCGGCGAGCTTCAGCAGCTCCGCGGCGGTGTGCGCCACCGGCACGGACTGCGCGGCGATGGCCGGGACGACGTGCTCCCAGTGCGGGTTGTCGACGACCTCGACCATCGGCTCGGTGAGCGGCCCGCCGCCGGAGAAGACCTCGGGCAGCACCGTCATCTTGACCATCTCGCCGAGTTTGAGCCCGGCGTAGCCGACCAGGCTGGCCGGCTCGCCCTCAACCAGGAAGGCGGACGCCTCGGGGCTGTTGCGGTAGCCGTCGCGCACCTGGACCAGGCCGAGCCCGACGAGGGCGTCGAGCAGCGTCTGGGTGCCGCGCTCGGCCAGGCCGGTCTTGGCGGCCAGCGCCTCGGCGGTGTCCACGCCGGCTTCGAGGTGGGTGAACACCGAATACCGCGCCGCGACGCCGAGGACCCCGGTGGCCCAGTAACCGTTCGCGATCTCCATGATCCGGTCGGGGCGCAACTGCTCGTCGCTCACGCTGTCTCCAAGGTCTGGACGTGGTTCGGCTGGACGTGGGCGGGCCGGGAGTGGTTCGGCCGGCCATGATGGGGCTCCCCGTGGGTCGGCTCCCCGTGGTTCGGCCGGCCGTGGTCCGCCTGGACCCGCGCCGCCGGCGGGGGCGTGCCGGCCACGGACCACCGGCCCACCGCCATCTCCGCGGTGATGCCGGGGCCGAACCCCGCGATCACCCCGGTGGCGCCCGGCGTCATCGACTGCTCCTCGAACAGCCGGCGCAGCGCGTCGAAGACCACGGCGCTGGCGATGTTGCCGTACTCGACCAGGGTGGACCAGCTGTGCCGGAACATCTTGTCGTCGACGCCAAGGAACTTGCTCAGGTCGCCGAGGATCCGCGGACCGCCGGCGTGGATGATGTAGAAGTCGAGGTCTGCGATGTCCCAGCCGTGCGATGTGGCCAGGCCGCTCAGCACCGGGGCGAGGGGCTCCATGGTGCCGGGCACGCGCCGGTCCAGCTGGAAGTGGAAGCCGGTCGAGCGCACCGCGTAGGAGATCCAGCTCTCGGTGTCCGGGATGAGGTAGGCGGCGTTGCGCTCCAGCCGCACTCCGACCCCGCCGCTGCCCCGGACCACCGCCGCCGCGACGGCGTCGCCGAACAGCCCGTCGGACAGCAGGTTGCCGACCGCGTCGTCGGTGGGCTGGTAGCACAGCGAGCACAGCTCGCAGGAGACGATCAGCACGTTGCTGCCGGGGTAGGCGGTGCAGAAGTCCTGCGCGCGGTTGATCGCGGCCCCGCCGGCCGCGCATCCCAGCTGGGCTATGGGGATCTGCCGCGTGTCGTAGCGGAAGCCCATCGTGTTGATCAGCCAGGCGGTGTGCGAGGGCATCAGGAACCCGGTGCAGGACACGAAGATGATCGCGTCGATGTCCGGCGCCGTCAGCTCGGCGTTGGCCAGCGCCTCGGCGATGACCGGCGGCAGCATCCGCTTGGACTCGACCTCGAAGATGCGGTTGCGCTCCTCGAACCCGGGATGGCGCAGCGTCTCGGCGATCGGCTGGACGATGTGGCGCTTCTGCACGCCGGTGTTCCTGATCAACCGCAGCGCCAGCCCCAGCTGCGGCTTGCCCGCGTGCGCCTGCTCGGCGAACGCGAGGGTGTCCGCCAGGGTGATGACATGGTCCGGCACGCTCACCGAAGGTTTGCAAAGCGTGGACATATGACAGCCTTCTGTCGAAGTTGTCTGCAAGGTGCTCGGACGACACCTTCGTCCATCCCGCTTGCCGTCAGCTTGGCGCGGACTGGTCTTCCCACCGGCCGTGTAACGCGATGATGTCCTGCACCGTGCGCCGCAGCTCGACGATGCGCTCCGCGCCGAGGTGCGCGGCCCATTCCTGTTCGATGCCGGTAACGATCGCCGCCGCCGCGGCCTGGCCCTGCGCGCCGCGCTCGGTCAGCCGGATGATTTTCGCCCGGCGGTCGCGCGGATCCGGGGCCCGCTCGACGTAGCCGAGCCGTTCGAGCTCGTCGACCAGCTCGCCGATGGCCTGCTTGCTCAGCTTCGAGCGCTCCGCCAGCTCGGTCAGGCGCGAGCCCTCGGGGTCGATGAAGCGGAAGACGGAGCCGTGGCGGTAGCGGACGCCGGCGAATCCCTGCTCGGCGAGGCGGCGGTGCAGGAGCTCGACGGTGAGGTCCTTGGCCTGGGTCAGCAGGGTGGGCAGCGGCGGGCCGGGTTCGGTGTCGGCACGGCCGGTGTCGGCACGGCCGGTGTCGGCACGGCCGGTGTCGGCACGGCCGGCGGTATCGGCGTGCGCGGAGGCCTCGGCGGGTTCGGCGCGGTCGGCCGCCTCGCCCCGGCCATCGGTTCGCTTCGTCACCTGGAGCGGCCTCTCTGCTCGACATCGGTGTGCTCGGTACTGGTGTGCTTGCTAAGTGCTCGACATTGGTCAGGGTGCTTGACTATCAGGTATCCGGGACGTACGGTTACCTTACTACTCTTCGTGATCACCCGGAACCGCGACAGTGCCGGCCACCCGGCACGGACAAGGGCAGCCATGAGCAGCGTGGACCGAGCCGCCACCATAGATCCCCCGATCGACCCCGAGACGGTCACGGAACTGGCCACGCGGATCCAGGGTCCGGTGTTGACCCCCGCCGACGAGGCGTACGACGCCGAGCGCAGTGGCAACCAGACCGCCCGCCGGCACCGGCCCGACGTCATCGTCGGCGCCACCGGTGCGGCCGACGTGCAGGCCGCCGTGGCGTTCGCCAAGGAGCACGGCCTCCCGGTCGCCGTGCAGGGCACCGGCCACGCCTCGGCCGCGGTGGCCGCCGACGGCGGTCTGCTCATCACCACCTCCCGCATGCAGGGCATCCGCGTGAACCCCGGCACCGGAACGGCGTGGGTGGCCGCCGGGACGCGCTGGGACCAGGTGATCCACGAGGCCGCGGCGGCCGGCCTGGCCCCGCTGTCGGGCTCGGCCCCCGGCGTCGGCGTGGTCTCCTACACCCTCGGCGGCGGCCTGGGCCTGCTCTCCCGCCGCTACGGCTTCGCCGCCGACCATGTGCGCGGCCTCGACGTCGTCACCGCGGACGGCCGCCTGCGCCAGGTGAGCGCCGAGGCCGACCCGGACCTGTTCTGGGCGCTGCGCGGCGGCCGAGACAACTTCGGCGTGGTCACCGGCATCGAGATCGACCTGATGCCGGTGACCACGATCTACGGCGGCGGCCTGTTCTTCCCGGCGGACTCCATCACCGAGGTCTTCGACGCCTACGTCCGGTGGACCGCCCACCTGCCCGACGAGATGACCTCCTCGATCGCGATGATCGCCTTCCCCGACGCGCCGATGCTCCCGCCGCCGCTGCGCGGCCGCTACGTGGCCCACGTGCGCATCACCTACTCCGCCGACGACCTGCGTCCCGGTGCGGACCTGGTGGCCCCGCTGCGCGAGCTGGAGCCCTTCATCGACACCGTGAAGGAGATGCCGTACACCGCGGGCGGCACGATCCACAACGACCCCCCGGTCCCGGGCGCCTTCGAGTCCTTCACCGCCCTGCTGCACGACTTCGACAGCACCGGCGTGCACGCGCTGTTCGCGCTGGCCGGGCCGCAGGCTCCGGTACCGCACGTCATCGAGCTGCGGCACCTCGGCGGGCAGCTGGCGAACCCGCCGGCGGTCGGCAACGCGGTCGGCGGCCGGCACGCGCGGTACGCGATCAACGTCATCTCCCGCCTGGAGCGCGCCGAACTGAGCGAGATCCGGCCGGCGCACGAGCGCATCTTCACCGCGCTGGAGCCCTGGGTCGTCGGCCGCACGCTGAACTTCCTGAACGGCGCGGACGACGCGAAGTACGTGCGCTCCGCCTACGAGCCGAAGGACTACCAGCGGCTGACCGAGATCAAGGCCGCGTACGACCCCGAGAACCTGTTCCGCCTGAACCACAACATCCCGCCCGCGACGTCTCAGGGCTCATAGACCGGCGGGTGCCGCCGCCGGGATCGGTGGCCGCCTCCCCCGGGGCGGCCACCGATCCATTTACGTATGGAGCCGTTTCAGCCGCCCTGCGCCTGCGCCCCGAGGAACACCGGCAGACCGACCACCGAGTTGGAGAAGATCGACGGCACCGCGGTCAGCGCGTCGTCCTCGACCGCGAGCCGCAGCTCCGGGAACCGCGCGAACAGCGCCGGCAACGCGATCGCCGCCTCAAGCCGCGCCAGGTTCGGGCCGATGCACACGTGCGGCCCGGCCCCGAACGCCAGGTGCCTGCCGGCCGGCCGGTCGATGTCGAACTGGTCGGCATCCTCGCCGTACCGGGCCGGATCGCGGTTGACCCCGCTCCAGGGCGCGAGAATGGCCTCGCCCTTGGGGATCGTCACCCCGGCGACGGTGACGTCCTCGGTCGGGAACCGGGCCGGGAAGTTCCCGACCGGCGCGTCGAAGCGCAGCGTCTCCTCGATGACCTTCGCCCAGACCTCCTCGCCGCCCTCGCGGACCTTGGCGCGCTGCTCCGGATGCGTCAGCAGGGCCCGCGTGGCGTTGACGATCAGGCTGATCGAGGTCTCGTGGCCGGCGCCGATGAGCATCCACAGCGTGTCTTCGAGCTCTTCGTCGGTGAGCGTCTCGCCGTCCTCGCCGTTGATCGCGATCAGCGCGCTGGTCAGGTCGTCGGCCGGCTCGGCGCGCCGCATGGCGAACAGCTTCTGCCACAGCTCGTGCCGCTCCTCCTGGGTGGCCATGTACTCCTCAGCCGTGGTGTCGGCGCGCACCACGGTGTCGATCAGCTGCCGGAACCTCGGCCACCACTCCTCCGGCACGCCGATCAGCTCGCAGATCACCTGCATCGGGAACGGATAGGCGTAGTGCTTGCGCAGATCGACGACGCCGTCGGAGTCCGCCAGCGCGGGCAGCTCGTCCAGCATCCGCTCCACGATCTCGCCGATCCGCGGACGCAGCGCCTCGACCCGGTTGCGGGTGAAGGTCTTGGTCAGCGGACGCCGCAGCCGGCGGTGCTCCCCGCCGTCCCGGGCCATCGCGTTGTTCAGCCGGATCATGCTCAGCAGCGGCCAGTCCCCCGGCACCTCGCCGCGGCTCAGCGCCTCCCAGTTGCGCCAGTCCCGGCCCACGCGCGGGTCGGCGGCCAGCTCGGCGAGCAGGCCGTAGTCGGTGATGACCCACATCCGCACGCCGCCGGGCAGCTCGGCCCGGATCACCGGACCGGCCTGGCGCATCCGCGCCGCCTCGCCGTGGCGGTCGGCCCCGGACGGATCGATGCGGATCAGCGGTGGAACGGTCTGGGCAAGCACGGAGTCGGACACGGGAACTCCTCCCCCGGGCCGGTTCGGCCATCGGCGGAGCCGGCCCATCAGATGTCAAGAGAAATGACGCCGGCAAGGCGGCCGACGGCTCACTGGAATACCATCACGGCGCACTTGAGAATCGACTAAATCCGACTCATAGCCCTGCTCAGAGCGATGGCACACTATTATCACCAAGAATTCATGGTGTCCACCCCCGGCTATTTGCTAGCATCATCGCGAGCGCGCTGCCGATGATCAATTCCGGTATTCATTCATCGCATTTCACGCATTGATGGGGGTCGAGGCGACAATGAGCATTCACGGCACGTCGCGGGCGCTGAGCCCGGCGGAGCGCTGGTACTGGATCATCGATCAGCTCTCCACGCTGAACGTCTGCGCACGGGTCCGCGTCGAGGGCGCCGTGTCCACCGACGCGCTGCTCGGCGGGCTGCGCGCGCTCCAGGCCCGGCAGCCGTTGCTGCGCCTGGCCATAGCGACGGAACCCTCGGGCATCGACCCGCGCTTCGTCCCGACGAACGAGCCGATCCCGCTGCGCGAGGTCACCGTGACCCGGCTGGAGGAAGAGCGCTGGGCGCGGGAGATCGACACCCACGAGTTCGCCGAGTCCGTCGACTGGCGGACCGGGCCGCTGGCGCGCGCGGTCGTGATCCGGCAGCCGGAGGGGATCAATGATCTGATTCTCTCCGTCCCGCACTACATCTCGGACGGGACGACCGCGCTGGCTCTGCTGCGGCAGTGCGTGCTGCTCGCGGCCGAACCCGGCACGGCCGAGGCTGCCGACGCTGCCGATGCGTCCGAAACGCCGATCCCGGTCCCGGTGGAAGACCTCTTCCCGGAGCGTCACCGCACCACCGCGGGCGCGCTCCCCGACCGCGAGGCCGCCGACCCCACAGCGGACGAGTCCGCGGAGGCCGGCCGCCTCGAACCCGAGATCTTCGTCCCCTTCGACCAGCGCCGGACCCGGCTCCTGCACCGCTGCCTGCCCGCCGACGCGCTGGCGGACCTGACGGCGGCCTGCAAGCGCGAAGGCGTCACACTGCACGGTGTCCTGGCTGCCGCGCTGGCCAGCGCCGTCGCCCGGGACGCCGAGGCTGCGCCCGGCTCGCACTTCGCGGTCGGCTCCCCGGTCTCCTTCCGCGACGAGCTCCAACGCCCGGTCTCCGAGGACGAGGTCGGCTGCTTCGTCTCGGCCGTGCACTCGGTCGTCGCCTACCAGCCCGACGACCTCTGGTCGATGGCGCGCTTCGTCAACCGCGACCTCACCGAGCGCCGGGAGCGCGGCGACCAGTACCCGGTGTTCACGCTGCTGGCCACGCAGGGCCCGGCCGGCATCGTGGACAGCGAGCCGCTGGTCCGGTACATCGAGGAGCACGGCTCGTTCAACTTCTTCATCTCCAACATCGGCCGCTTCGACTTCCCGGCGGAGGTCGGCGGCTGGCGGCTGTCCGGCGCGCAGTTCGTCGGGGGCATCTCAGTGGTCGGATACCTGGCCTCGTCGGTCGCCACCAGCCACGGGCAGCTGTCGTGGAACTTCACCCACATCGCCGACGCGGTGTCCCGGGAGCGCGCCGAGCGCATCGCCGACGACAGCGTCAAGACCGTGCTCACGGCGGCGGTCGCAGGGTCCTGAGTCTCGACTGCTGATTCTCGCTCAGAACGAGCTCGCCAGCGCGGGCGCCTCCAGCAGGTCCGCTGCCGATCCCCGCGGCAGCGGCACCACTTCGGCCTCATCGAGCACCGGATCCTGGGTCAGCACCGCCTGGTGGAACCTCTTGAGCTTGCCGGAGGGCTCCAGCCCGAACTCGCTGCGCAGGTTGTGCCGCACCTGGTGGAACGCCTCCAGCGCGCGGATGCGATAGCCCGACCGGTACAACGCGACGACGAACTGCGCGTGCAGGTTCTCGTGGAAGCGGTTGCGCGAGGTGAGCACTGCCAGTTCGCCGAGGATCTGGCGGTGCAGCCCCAGGCGCAGATCCAGCTCGATGCGGTAGTCCAGCATCGTCATCCGCGACTGCTCCAGCGCCGCCGCCTCGGCCCGGATCCGCGTCCCGGGCTCCACGTCGGCGACCGCGGGCCCGCGCCACAGGTTCAGGGCGTGCCGGAAGTCCCGGGCCGCCGAGTGGTAGTCCCCGGCGTCCATGGCCTTGATCCCCGTGCGCTGGAGCCGGTGGTAAACCTGCAGATCCAGCTGGCCCTGTTCGACGACGAAGCGGTAGCCGTTGTGCACCGTCTGCAGCACGTGCTCGGACACCTCGGCCAGGGTGAGCCCGGTGGCCCAGGTCAGCTTCTTGCGAAGCTGGAGCACGTAGATCTGCAAAGCGGCGCGCGCGCTCTTCGGCGGGGTCTCGCGCCACAGCTCGTCCATCAGCACCGGGACGGGCACCACGCGCATCGCGTTGAGCAGCAGCAGCGCCAGCGCCGTGCCCGGCTTCTGGGCGACCGGGGTGGCCGCGGCGGCGCCGTGCTGGATCGACAGCGGACCCAGGACCTTGATGTCCATCGGCTCGTCAGGCACCTCAGCCGAGCTTGAGGCACACCTGGACGCCCATGTGGACCGGGAGCCGCACGGAGAAGTACCCGTTGGCCGGATCGGTCACGTGGTCCAGGAACTCCTGGTAGACGCCGCGGCCGATCTCCAGGTCCACGTCGTCCACGACCACCAGCGCGCCGGGCCGCAGCCGCGGCGCGACCAGTTCCAGGATCGGCAGCCGCAGGTCCAGCCAGCCGTCCAGGAGCAGCAGGTCCACCGGCTCGGGCAGCTCGCGCAGGGTCTCGCGGGCATCGCCGAGCCGCAGCTCGATCAGGTCGTCCAGGCCCGCCTCGGCGAAGTTCTTCTCCGCAGCGCGTGCCTTGTCGGCCTGCAGCTCGGTGGTGATGACGGTGCCGCCGCCGTTGTCGCGGACCGCGCTGGCCAGGTAGAGCGTGGATATCCCGAAGGAGGTGCCGAACTCGACCACGGTGCGCGCCCGCGCCGAGCGGGCGAGCAGGTAGAGCAGGCGCCCGCCGTCCTCGCTCACCGACATGATCAGGTCTTTGGTGCGCTCGGCCAGCTCGTCGGCGGGGAGGTCGACGGGGTACTCGCCGGCCATGTCGACCCCGGCCGCCTTGAAGGCGGCCACCAGGTCCTGTTTCTCCTCGGCGGCCTGCAGCCGGCTCAGCGTCGCGGCGACCGCCTCGGAGGACAACGTCGAATGCATGGGGGAACTCTCCTCAAGCTCGTGACGGCGGACTGACGGCGGACTGACGGCAGGCGATCGGCGGAACGGGTGAGACCGGGCCGGCGCGCGTACGGCCGGCCCGGCCCGGCGAGACGGTTCAGGGCACGAGGACGGTCCGGCCGGGCAGCCGGCCGGCGGCGGCGTCGTCGTGCACGGCTCGCAGCTCGGCCAGCGGGCGGCGCTGGGCCACGTGGATCTTCAGCTCCCCGGCGTCGACGCGCGCGGTCAGCTCCGCGAGCTGAGCGCCGTCGCTGCGCCCGAACACGACCAGGTTCCGCACGCCGCGCCCGATCTCCTTGCGCAGCCCCGGCGGCACGATGGTGGCGAAGACGCCGCCGTCGGCGACCAGCTCGGCCAGCGGCGCCAGCTCGGCCTCGCCGGCCGAGGCCACGACGTTCACGACCACGTCGAACCGCTCCCCGGCCAGCGCCTCGGTGACGGGTTCGACGGTGTAGTCGACGATCCGGCTCGCTCCGTAGGACTCGACGCGCTGCCGGCTGGCCGGGCTCGCGGTCGCGGTGACCACCGCGCCGGCCGCCGCCGCCAGCTGGACCAGGTAGCCGCCGACCGCGCCGCCGGCGCCGTTGACCAGGATGGTCTGGCCGGGCTTGAGCGCCGCGTGCTCGACCACGACCTGCAGCGCGACCAGCGCGACCGACGGCAGCGCCGCGGCGTCGGCCAGCTCGCCGGTGCTCGGGGCGGGAGCCAGGATGTCGGCCTCGACGACGGCGTACTCGGCGGCCGCGCCGGGCGCCGGGATCGGCAGCCAGGCCACGACCGGGTCCCCGACGCTCCAGCCGGTGACGCCCGCGCCGAGCTCGGCGACGGTGCCGGACACGTCGTAGAGCGGGATGTGCGGCAGCACGATCGGGAACGCCTCGGTCACGAAGCCCTCCCGGATCGGCAGGTCGACCGGGTTGAACGCGGCGCCCGCGACCTTCACCACGACCTGACCCGGGCCGGCCGCCGGACGGTCCACGTCTTCGTGGACCAGGACGTCAGTCGCGCCGTAGGAGTGGAAGCGCACCGCTTTCATGATCAGCCTCTCTCGTGTCCCGCAAGCTCGTTGTCTTTCAAGCCCATGTGCTTCAAGCTCAAAGCAGATGCTTCGACCTTGAAGCTTCACTGTAGCTGCTTCGATTTTGAAGCACAACCACTGTTCTTCTCCCCGGTTCCCTGTACGCTCAAGGAATGGACGGCTCGGATCCAGCAGAGATGGACGGCGTTCCTGGCCTCGAACCCCAGCAGCTCGGCGCCTACTTCGCGCTCATGGAAGCCGTCAGCCTGCTCCAGCACCAGGTCGCACGGCAGCTGCGGGCCGAGGGCGACCTCAGCTACGTGCAGTTCGAGGTGCTGGCGCGCCTGACCACCGTCGACGGCCCGCTGACCATGACGCAGCTCGCCGACGGCGTCGTGTACAGCCGCAGCGGCCTGACGTACCAGGCCGGCCTGCTGGAGCAGGCGGGCCTGATCACCCGCGTACCGAGCCTGGACGACGAGCGCGCGACCCTGGTGTCGATCACCGAGGCCGGCGCCGCCCTGGTCGGCCGAGTGCTGCCGGGGCACGTCGAGGTGATCCAGCGGCTGCTGTTCGAGCCACTGTCCGCCGAGGACGTGAAGCAGCTCGGCGACATCATGCCGCGGGTCCGCGACCACATGCGGACCCAGCCGCCACGGTCGGCGGCGCCGCGCAAGCGCCGGCGGGAGCCGGTGGCGGAGGTCGCGGAAGAGTCCTGACCCGGGACCACGCCGATCTGCCCGCCTGCTGCTCCGCCGCTTCATCGGCTCGCTGCGCCGCCTTTGCGTCGGCCCGCCGCGCCGCTTCACCGGCTCGCCGCGCTGCCCTTCCGCCAGCCGACCGCGCTGCTTCGCCGACCCGCCGCACCGCCTTTCCGCCGACCCGCCCCGCCGCTTCACCGACCCGCCGCGCCGCGTTTCCGCCGGCCGACCGCGCCGCTTCACCGTGGCGCCGGTTCGCCACTCTCTCGCCGGGGCGCCGCCGCGTCGGCTGCTCAGGACCGGGTCGCGAAACGCAGGGGCAGCTCGTTCGGGCCGTGGATCCCGGTCGGCGGCCGCCAGGTCACCGAGCCCGACAGCGATGGCGGGCCCAGCCGCTGCGCGAGCGCGGCCAGTGCCTCGACCATCTCGGTGCGCGCCAGCGGGGCGCCGAGGCAGTAGTGCGGGCCCGCGCCGAACAGCAGCGGGGAGGGCAGGCCGGTCGCGGTGATGTCGAAGGTGCCACCGGTGGCGAAGACGCGCGGGTCGCGCTGCGCGGTCTGCGCGCACATCGTCAGGAACGTGCCCTTGGCGACCTTCAAGCCCTGATACTCGAAGTCCTCGGTCGCGCACCGGTAGATGATCGGCGTGGACGGGACCCAGCGGATGATCTCCTCGACGGCCTGCGCCGCCAGCTCCGGGCGCTCGCCGAGCAGGTTCCACTGCTCGGGGTGGTCGGCGAACACCACCATCGCGTTGGAGAGCTGGTGGCAGGTGGTGTCGTGGGCCGCGAACACCAGCGTGACCAGCAGGTTGCGCAGCTCCTCGGTGCTGACCTGGCCCTCGGTCCGCTGCGCGGTGACCAGTGTGGAGATCAGGTCGTCGCCGGGGTCCTTCGCCTTCTCCTCCATCAGGCCCGCGACGTACTCGTTGAGCCCCAGGACGCTCTTCTCCACCCGGTCCACGATGTCGCCGCCGTGCACCAGGCTGAAGACCAGGCCGATGTCGCTGGTCCAGAGCTTGAAGGTGTCGTAGTCCTCGCTCGGCACGCCGAGCAGTTCGCACATCACGGACAGCGGCAGCGGATCGGCGAAGCTCTCGACGAACTCGTGCACCTCGCCGCCGGCCATCGCGTCGGCCATGCGCTCGGCCGCGGCGCGCACGAACGGCCGGATGCGCTCGATCATGCGCGGGGTGAAGGCCTTGGAGACCAGGTTGCGCAGCCGGCGGTGATCCTCGCCGTCGTGGTTGTTGATCATCGGCACGAACCACTCGTAGATGGGACCCGCGACCACGCCGCTCTGCTCCATGTAGCCGCGGCCGTTGTGGTCCAGGCGCTGGTCCCGCAGGAGTTCCTGGGCCTCGGCGTAGCGCAGGACCAGCAGGCCGATCGGGCTCTCGGCGTACCAGCTCCGCTCCTGGGCCGCCATCACCTGCGGCGAGCCGAAGTCGAAGTCGGGGTCCAGGACGTTCAGGAACGGGATGTCGGTGGATGTGGGTGAAATGTTCTGGGCCGTCACCGTACTCACTTCCTTCGATCAGTCGTGGGGAGACGTCATCGGGCGCGGGCGATCGCGGTGATCGCCGCCGCACGCCTCGGGCGGCACCCGGGGTTCGGCGCGGCAGCGGGGTCCTCAGGGATCTGCGCCACGGGGCGCAGCGGTTCGGAGGGGTGCACGCGCGGATGCGGCCAGCGGACCGTCGGCGGGGCGGCGGCCGGCGGGTAGTTGGCGGGCGGGTAGTTGGCCGGCGCGTGGCTCGTCGACGCGTAGCCGGCCGGCGCATGGTTGCCCGCCGGGTCAGCCATCGCGCCGATCCGCCGGTGCAGCCGGGCCCGCCGCAGGTGGCCGGTGGTCTCGCAGAGCACCTCGGCGACCAGGGCGTGCGCGAAGCGGAACCAGCCCAGACGCTGCCGGTCCTCCACGACCACTCCGGCCGCGACCGCCGCGTCCAGGAGCTCCAGCGCGGCGTCGATCTCGATACCCAGCACGCCGGCGACGACCTCGATCTCGAAGTGCCGGCCGACCACGGCCGCGACGGACAGCGCTTCTCCCACCACGGGCGGCAGTTGCGCGACGCGCCGCAGCACGACCTCCCGGACGGAGGTCGGCACCGGCACGGCACCGGGGTCGTCGAGGGCGTGCTCGTTGGTCAGGGCTTTGATGAACTCGCGCAGGTAGAACGGATTGCCGTCGGTCCGGGCGCACAACGCCTCGGCGGCGCGCTCGCTGATGTCCCGCCGCAGGATCGCGCCGGCCATGCGCTGCGCGTCCCACGCCGTCAGACCGGCCACGGCAATGCGAGTGGTCTCACGGCGGGCCAACGCGGCCAGGGTCTCGGCCAGCACCGGCGCCTCGTCGGAGCGGTAGGACACGACCAGCAGCAGCCGGCTCGCGGCCACCGACTCGGCGAGGTGCGCCAGCAGTCGCAGCGAGCAGGCGTCGGCGCGGTGGAGGTTGTCGAGCACCACCACCAGCGGTTCGGTGCGGGTCGCGCCGGTCAGGTAGTGGACGATCGCTTCGAAGCTGCGGAGGGTAGCGGTGGCTGCGGCCTCTACACCGTCGCTCTGTTCCGGCACGTCGAGCAGTTCGCCGACGAGCGCGGGGACGGGGCGTTGCGGGAAGGCGTCGGCGGCCGCGCGGAGCACCTGCTCCCAGGGCCAGAGCGGCGGCGCTGTGACGTGCTCGGGGCAGCTGCCCCAGAGGACCGGGACCGCGGCGAGGTCGGCGAATCGGTGCAGCAGTCGGGTTTTGCCGACCGCTGGCTCGCCGGAGACGGCCGCGACTCGGCCGCGACCTGCGCGTGCCGCTGCCAGGGCGTCGGTGAGCTGCGCAAGGAGCGGTTCGCGGCCGACGAAGACGTCGCCGTCGGGGTCTGGTTCCGGTGCGGGCTGCGGCGGGTGCTCGGCGATGCGCTGCTCAGTCGCGCTCTCGACGGGAGTTGGTGTCGCAGGAGGCTGCGTCGTAAGCGTTTGCGCCGCAGGCATCAGCGCCGCAGTCGGTGTCGGTGTCGGCATCGCAGTCGGTGTCGTCGTCGGCGGGATCGGTTCGGCGGCAGTCGGCCGCCAGTCCAACGTCGGGGCCTGATTCAGGATCTCGACCTTGAGCTGTTGAAGGTTCGGGCTGGGGTCCAGGCCCAGTTCCTCGGTGAGCTGGACCTCGATGGTCCGCAGCACGTCGAGGGCTTCGGCCTGGCGGCCCGAGCGGTAGAGCGCGCGGCTCAGAAGTTCGCATCCGTACTCGCGCAAGGGATGCGCCTTCATGAAAGCGCCGAGTTCGGCCACGGCACGCGCGTGGGCGCCGACTGCCAGCAGCGCCGCGCAGCGCATCTCGAAGACCGCCAGTTGCAGTTCTTCCAGGCGTGCCACGTCCGGCGCGACGCCGAGCGCGCCCGCCACGTCCTCGTACGCCTGGCCGCGCCACAGGGCCAGCGCGGCCTCGAACTCGCGCAGCGCGCGCTGCGGGTCGTCGCGGTCCCAGGCCTGCCAGCCGGCCGTGGCGTGCTCGGTGAAGCGGCTGACGTCGACGTCGACGACGCCGCCGTCCAGCAGGTAGCCCCGGGGCGAGGTGCGCAGGACGGTGGCCGGCGCGCGCGGCGGGCGGTCCGGCTCCAGCAGACGTCGCAGGTTGGCGACGTACGCCTGGAGCGAGGCCAGCGGCGAGGCCGGCGGCCGGTCGGCCCACAGCGCGTCCAGGATCAGGTCCACCGCCACCGGCTGTCCGACGCGGCTCACGAGCAGCGCGGCCAGCGCCCGCTGTTTGGGCGCCCCGAGGTCCACCGGGCGGTCGGCGACGGTCGCCTCGATGGGCCCCAACGCGCGGAACCTCACCGGATGCGAGGGTCCGACAGCTGACGCGCCGGTCGACATCGAGCCTCCCGATTCTCGTCGTTCTCATCGCCGGCCGTCACACTCCGAACACGGTCAGCACCGGTTCGAATCTAGGAACGACTGCTCAAAATTCCCTTAACTCTCCCCCTGACACACCGGGCATGTCATTATCCTGAGTCAGTAAACTGAGGCCACCACGCCTCACACGGCTCTCAAATGGGTTCGACGAGCTTGGCCAGCGCGCGCTCCACCACCGCCGTCTGCTCCTGCGGGGGCGCCTGCTCCTGCTCCAGCCGCCCGATCTCGATCGAGCTCTCGACGACGAACCGGCACCGCTCACCGCGCCGCGCGGTGAACGCCGCGAACACCTCGGCGACGCTGCCGCGCGCGCCGAACTCCTCAGCGAGCACCAGCGCGTCCTCCACCGCCATCCCGGCCCCGGAGGCCAGCTGCGGCGTGGTGGGGTGCGCGGCGTCGCCGATCACGATGACCCGGCCGACGTGCCAGGGGCTGGGCAGGTGGAAGGACTCCAGCGGGCGGTAGACGATCGCGGTGGCCTCGTCGATCGACTCCCGGATCCGCCGCACGTGGCCGCCATAGGGCGTGAGTAGATCGACCAGGCCGCGCCGCAGCTCGGCGGGCTCACGCATGCGGCGCGGCGTCCGCTCGACGGCGAACAGGTACATCTGCGTGTCCGAGATCGGCGTCCACCCGACCTTCGCGACCCCGCCGAGGAAGTAATGGCGCTGATGCACCCACGCCGGCCGCGCCACGATGATGCGGAAGACGCTCTGCCCGGTGTACACGGGGCCGGGCGCGTCGGGCAGGATCTGCGCACGGGTACGCGAGCTGATGCCGTCGGCACCGACGACCATGGCGTAGCGGCCGGCCGAGCCGTCGTCAAAGGTGACGTCGACCCCATCCGCGTCCTGGTCGAGGCGCTCGACGGCCACCCCGAGGCGCGGCTTGACACCGGCGGCGAGCACCCGAGCGGACAGGATGCCGTGCAGCACCGGCCGCGCGATACCGCCGGAGCCGCAGACCCCGGAGCCGGGCGGCATCGCCGTGGGGACGTCGCGCAAGGGCTCACCATCAACGCCGCAGACCCGTATGCCCTCGCCGACATAACCCTGCGCGGCGACCTCGTCGTAAACACCGAGCTGCCCGAACGCCCGCAACGTCGGCCCGGTGATGGTCAACCCAGCCCCGCTGACCTTCCAGTCCGGATCGACGTCGATCAAGTCGACCTCAGCCCCCACCCGCCGCAACGAGATCGCCGCCGCCATCCCCGCGATCCCCGCCCCGACGATCAAAACCCGACCCACCAGCTCGGACGCCATACGAGTCCCCTCCAGCTCGAAGCAGGCCGCGCCCGGCGAATCCGGGTGTAGGAGGCAAGACGCGCAACCCGCACTTACGGTCGTTCTCGGCGTGATCCAGCATAGCCAGTGAGTCAGGGGACGAAGTTTGTCGCGGGCAGCGAATCAGGTTACGTATACGCGCCGTGAGAGCGACCGGGACGATGTGGAAACCGTCGGCGACACGCCGCGGGATACCGCCTGACCTGTGTCGAATCCTGGCAGACTCGCTCCGGTGACACGCACCTCCGATACCGTCGACGTCCCCGTGGTCATCCGACACACGTCGTTGGACACGTCGTGGCAACCCGGGCTTCCCGCCGAACCGTACGCGCGCGAGAAGTGGACATCAGTTCCAGACCATGGCGACTACCTGATCCCGACGACCTGGCGAGAGCTCCTCTTGTCCGCGTTCTGCGTCGGTCGCGACCTCTCACCGTGGATCAGGTCCATGCCGGATCTGGCCGTACGCGAGATCATCTCGCGCCGGTTCCTCCTGGAAGCGTGCCTTGAGCGGCGGCCCACGCCGAAAACGTCCGACCCCGCCCCGCCTGCGCACGCTACGGGCTTCGAGTTCGCGCGCAGCAAATATCACGACGGCGCCATCGAACGCTCGGGGCGCGGCGCGTTCAGCTATCTGCTCGGAATGACGATGGCCGACTGGGCCGGCCGCAGACTCCTCGACCTGGGGCCCACCACACACGCCGAGAGCGGCGTCCCATACGGCGCTTCACCGACTTGGTCCCGGACGAAGAGCCTGCCGGATCTTTTCGCCTACCATCGTCAGACCTCGGATACGTGGTTGGTGGAGGCCAAGGGCGGCCGTACTCTCAACGTCTCAAGCCGCCGGAAAGGTGCGGCGCAGCTGGATGTCGGAGCGCTCCTCCCCGGCAGACACACCCGTGCGCTTTGTGCTACCGGCATGACCAAGCGACTTTCCATGATGATCGACATCGACAACCGAGCACCGCAGGGCAAGCCGGGAAGGCCGACCAACCTCTCCGCCATTCAGTTGGACGTGACTCCAGACCTGGCCCTGGTGAACAGCGGAACCCTTATCTACCTCGCACTTTCGTCGCTACCTCATGAACGCCTGGCGATGGTCACCGTGAATGCTCCACAAGCCGGCGCCGAATACCAGCGTGCTGTCATCGCGCAGCCGATGGAAAGCGAACCCGATGGCAACCGCTCCGACATTGAAATGCTGGTCGGCACGCTGCCCGGGTCAGATCTGAAGGTGGGCATCTCCAGCAGGCTGTACGAGACATGTGGCCTGTTCGTCACGGTACAACGGCTCTTGGCCGGCCGACGTCGTCGAATCCCAAAGCGCTTGCGAGACAGAGTTCTGTACGGCGAACACGACCTCGACATGCTCGTAGGTGCGTTGGCTGAAGGCTTCGGAGGTGAGGAGCCGTCATGGGAGTCGCTCATCGAGACCATCCCCGCCTCGGATCAACCATCGCAACGTGATTTCCTGGAGGTAGCCACCCAGGACATTTACATCGCGACGGAAGAACGCGCCTAACGGCCAGAGGCGGTCCCCGGCTGTCGCCAGCCAATAGCCGACGACAGCCGAAGACCGCCTCTCAAACCCCGCAACCACCCGCAGGCGTCAGGCGCCGGGCAGCCCCATGTCCCGCGCGATCAGCATGCGCTGGACTTCCGAGGTGCCTTCGCCGATCTCCAGGATCTTCGAGTCCCGCCACATGCGCGCGACCGGGAACTCGTTCATGAAGCCGTAGCCGCCGTGGATCTGCGTCGCCTCGCGGGCGTTCGTGACCGCCGCCTCGGAGCAGTACAGCTTCGCCATCGCGGCCTCGGCCTTGAAGGGCTCGCCGAGCAGCATGCGGCTGGCGGCGTCGTAGTACGCCAGGCGCGAGGTGTGGGCGCGCAGGCGCATGTCCGCGAGCTTGAACTGGATCGCCTGGTTGGCGCCGATGGGGTGGCCGAAGGCTTCGCGTTCGTGGGCGTACTTCACCGATTCGTCGACGCAGCCTTGGGACAGGCCGGTGGACAGGGCTGCGATGGCGATGCGGCCTTCGTCCAGGGTGCGGAGGAAGTTCGCGTAGCCGCGGCCTCGTTCGCCCAGCAGGTTCGCGGCCGGGACGCGGACGTTCGCGAACGACAGCTCGCGGGTGTCCGAGGCGTTCCAGCCGACCTTGCTGTACTTCGGGGCCACCGTCAGGCCGGGGGTGCCGGACGGGACGATGATCGTGCTGATCTCTTTGCCGCCATTGGATTTCGTGCCCGTTACCGCCGTGACGGTGATCAGGCCCGTGATGTCGGTGCCGGAGTTGGTGATGAAGCACTTCGTGCCGTTGATCACCCACTCGTCGCCCTCCAGCACCGCGGTGGTGCGGGTGGCGCCGGCGTCGGAGCCGCCGCCGGGCTCGGTGAGGCCGAACGCGCCGAGCATCTCGCCGGAGCAGAGGCGCGGCAGCCACTCCTGCTTCTGCTCCTCGGTCCCGAAGCGGTACACCGGCATCGCGCCGAGGGACACGCCCGCCTCCAGCGTGATGGCCACCGAGGAGTCGACGCGCGCCAGCTCCTCCAGGGCCAGGCACAGGGCGAAGTAGTCGCCGCCCATGCCGCCGTACTCCTCGGGGAACGGCAGGCCGAACAGGCCCATGCGGCCCATTTGGGCCACGATCTCGTAGGGGAACTCCTCGCGCTCGTAGAACGCGCCGATCTTGGGGGCCACGACGTCGTGGGCGAACTCCTCGACGGTGACGCGCAGTGCTTCGTACTCTTCACTCAGACGGTGATCCATGGGAGTTCCTCCGCTCAGACCGGGGTGACGCCGTGACGGCGGCGGGAGAAGAAGCGGTCCTTGCCCTCGGCCGCGCGGTAGCGCGCCACGAGTGAGGACCGCAGGGCGGCCGGCTCGACGATGTCGTCGATCACCAGCTCGCTGGCCAGGCGCACGAAGTCGATGTCGGTCTCGTACTCGGCCCGCTTGTCGGCGACGAAGGCCTCGCGCTCGGCGGGGTCCTCGATGGCCGCGATCTTGTTCGCGTAGACGGCGTTCACGGCGGCCTCGGCACCCATCACCGCGATCTTCGCGGTGGGCAGCGCGATCGTGGCGTCGGGTTCGAAGCCCGGTCCCGCCATGGCGTAGAGGCCGGCGCCGTAGGCCTTGCGGACCACGACGCAGATCTTCGGCACGGTGGCCTCGGAGACCGCGGTGATCATCTTCGCGCCGTGCCGGATGATGCCCTGCTTCTCCACGGCCGTGCCGACCATGAAGCCCGGCACGTCGGACAGGAACAGCAGCGGCACGTTGAACGCGTCGCAGAGCTGGATGAACCGGGTGGCCTTGTCGGCGGAGTCGACGAAGAGCACGCCGCCCTTGAACATCGGGTTGTTCGCCACGATGCCGACCGGCTTGCCGTCGAGCCGCGCGAACCCGACGGTCAGCTCCCGGGCCCACAGCGCGTGGATCTCGAAAAACGAGTCCGCGTCCACCAGGCCCTTGATGAAGCGCCGCATGTCGAACGCCTGGCGCTCGCTGACCGGGACCAGCGCGGCGAGGTCGATGTTCGCCGGCGAGTCCGCCGCCTCGGCCGAAGGCGCGTCCTGCTGCCAGTTCGAGGGCAGGTAGGACAGGTACCGCTTGACGGTCTCCAGCGCGTCCTGCTCCGTCTTCACCAGGAAGTGCCCGACGCCGGACTCGGCGCAGTGCACCCGCGCGCCGCCCATCTCCTCCAGCGTGGTCTTCTCCCCGGTCACCATCTCGACCATCCGGTCGCTGCCCAGGTACATCGAGGCGTTGCCCTCGACCATGACCACCACGTCGCAGAACGCCGGGATGTACGCCCCGCCGGCCGCCGAGGGCCCGAACAGCGCGCAGACCTGCGGGATCGAGCCGGAGGCCCGGACCTGGGTGTGGAAGATCTTGCCCGCGCCGCGCCGGCCCGGGAACAGGTCCACCTGGTCGGTGATGCGCGCGCCGGCGGAGTCCACCAGATAGACCATCGGCACGCCGGTGCGGTACGCGGTCTCGATGATCCGGATGATCTTCTCGACGGTGCGCGCGCCCCAGGACCCGGCCTTCACGGTCGAGTCGTTGGCCATCAGGCACACCGGCCGGCCGTCGATCCGCGCGGTCCCGGTGACCACGCCGTCGGCGGGCAGGTCGCCGGCCATGGCGTTGGCGAACCGGCCGTCCTCGACGAACGACCCCTCGTCGACCAGCAGCGCGACCCGCTCGCGGGCGAACAGCTTGCCCTTTTTCTCGTTCGCCGCGTGGTACTTCTCCGCCCCGCCGCGCAGGATCTCCGCGGTCAGCTCGGGCAGGTCATGGTGCGGAAGGGTGTGCGGTGGCACGCCTGGTTCCGTCATATGTGGCAACTCCTTTGTTGCTATTTGTGCACGTGTGCGCAAGGACACGCTCGCATCAAAGATTCTGCCAGCGAGTCTCTACTTCGCTAGTGCCCGGATGGTGTGCTCGATCACACCTGCGTCGTAGGACTCCGGCAACATCACGATCTCGTCGACCCCGGCCTGCCGATAGTCCTCGAACGCCGAGCACACCTGGTTCAGGTCGCCGATCGCGGCGATGGAACGCAGCACGTCAAGCGGCATGGCCGCGAGCAGCGACCGCTCATGAGCCCCGCCGCGCGCCAGGTCGATCAGCTCGCCGTGCCCGGCCTCGGCGAACATCCGGCCGAAGCCGTCGGCATCCAGGTAGGGCAGCAGGGAGCGCCGGATCCAGTCCAGGGACTCGGCGTCGGGGTCCACGACGGTCGGCAGGAAGACGGCTAAACGAGGCACCGCCCGGTTCATCCGGTCCGAGGTCAGCGCCAGGCGCGCCTTGATCCGCGCGGCGTGCTCGACCGTGGCCAGCGGTACCGCGACCCGGTCGGCGCGGCCGACGGCGACCTCGCAGGCCTCCAGCCCGAAGGCCAGCACGGTCAGCGAGGCGTGCGAGGGCTCCAGCCGGGAGCGGAAGCCCCGGGAGCGGACCGACACACCCTGGAAACTGACGGGCTCGCCCCGCGTCAGCGGACCCAACACCGACAGGCTCTCGGCCAGCGCGGTGGCCGGATCGGTGCGCGGCCGGCCGTGCCAGTCCACGACCACCAGGCCGGTGGAGGCGGTCAGCGCCAGGCCGATGTCCCGGCCGGTGAGCGCGGCCACGCTGGCGGCACCCCGGGCCGCGGTGACCGGGTCGCGGACGGCTGCGGGCAACGGCCCGAGCGTGAGAGAGGCGCGCGGCCGGGCCGGATTCTTGCGGTGGAACTCCCCGGCGGTGGCCGGGTTCGCGCCGGGCGGCCGGGCCCTGGAATCGGGATCCGGACTGGCCGACGGCAGCTCTCCGGCGGCCGCGGCGACCGCGACCGCCAGCGCGAAGGCGTCGTGCCCGGTCGACTCCCCCAGCCAGATCTCCTGGTAGCCGAGCTCGTCGGCGAGGCCGGCCAGCCGTACGGTCAGCGCCGGGTCGCTGTCCGTGCGGTTGCCGAGAAGAACCCCGTCCACGATCACTTGACTCACTGCCCCCTGGTGTAGCCCGCTATAGCCCGCTTGAGCCGACCGCCTATGATCCGCCCCGGTGGCAGAGTACCGTTCGGGGGTCTCGCGGTGCGATACGTTGGATCGATGCGCATCACGTCGATTGGTCACGCCGGAATGCTGGTGGAGACCGCCGCCGGCCGGATCGTCTGCGACCCGTGGTTCACTCCGGCGTACTTCGCGTCCTGGTTCCCCTTCCCGGACAACTCCGCCTTCGGCTCCCAGGCCGACCCGGCCGGGATCCGTGACGCCGAGTACCTGTTCGTCTCGCACCTGCACCACGACCACTTCGACCCGCACTGGCTGTCCGCCAACATGTCGAAGGACACCACGGTCCTGCTGCCCGACTACCAGGTCCCGGACCTGCGCGACGAGCTGGAGAAGCTGGGCTTCCGGAACTTCGTGCAGACCCGCAACCGCGAGGTCACCGAGCTTCCCGGCGGCTTGAAGATCCTCATCGACGCGCTGATCACCCCGACCGACGGCCCGCTGGGCGACAGCGGCATCGCCATCGACGACGGCGAGGTCCGCATCTTCAACCAGAACGACGCCCGGCCGGTCGAGGACGGCCCGGTCGCCGCGTTCGGTCCGTACGACGCGCACTTCCTGCAGTACTCCGGCGCCATCTGGTACCCGATGGTCTACGACTTCCCGGACCGCATGAAGGCCACGGTCGGCCGCCGCAAGCGCGAGAACGGCATGGCCCGCGCGCTGCGCTACGTCGAGCAGTACGGCGCCGGGCAGGTCTTCCCCTTCGCCGGCCCGCCCTGCTTCCTGGACGAGCGCGACGGCCTGTTCGCCATCAACGACTTCGACGACGACCCGACGAACGTCTTCCCCAGCCAGCTGGCGTTCCTGGAGTTCATGCGGGAGCAGGGCCACGACAACGGCCACCTGTTCGTCCCCGGCACCACGGTGGTCCTCGGCGCCGGCGGCAAGTGCGAGATCGAGCAGGTCCCGCAGGCGCAGATCGACGAGATCTACGGCGACCGCCGCACCTACCTGACGAACTACCAGAAGCGCGCGCGGCCGCAGATCGACGCGATGCACGCCGGTCTGCCGCAGGACAAGTCCGACCTGGTCAGCCAGCTCAAGGAGTGGATCGAACCGCTGCTGGAGTGGGCCGACCACACCTGCGCCGGGCTGAACGGCCGGATCCTGCTGGAGACCGTGGACCCGGCGAGCGGTGAGGTGGACGACCAGATCGTCTTCGACTTCCTCACCCGCACGATCGGGACGTGGGACGGCGAGGCGGAGTGCCGCTACAAGTTCCGCACCGACCGGCCGCTGATCGAGCACCTGGTGCGGACCCGGACCCCGGACTGGGTGAACGAGCTGTTCCTGTCCTGCCGGTTCCAGGCCTCTCGCAAGGGCCCTTACAACGAGTACATCTACACGTTTTTCAAGTCGCTCTCCGAAGAGCACATGACGTACGTCGAGGGGTACTACGCCGAGTCCAGCGACGTCACCGACCTGGCCCAGGCCGAGGGCTACGCCGTGCAGCGGCACTGCCCGCACCTGAAGGCCGACCTGACGCGCTTCGGCACGGTCGCGGACGGCGTGCTGACCTGCGCGATGCACGGCTGGCAGTTCGACCTGGCCTCCGGGCGCTGCCTGACCAGCGACGACCGGAAGCTGGTGGCCCGGCCGCTGACCGCCGAGGACGGCGAGCTGCCGGAGATTCCGACACAGATTCCCACTGAGGTCTGAGCTCGCGCGGGAACAGTGGCCCCCAGCGCGGTAGTTTGCATGACTGGTCCGGCGAACGGACCGTAGGCGAACGGAAGGAACAGGCCCGTGCGGCTGGGGGTCAACGTCCCGAATTTCGGGCCCGCCACTTCGGTGGACGTGCTGGAGCGCTGGGCGCACGTCGCCGAGGGCCTCGGCTTCGACCTGCTGATGATGTCGGACCACGTGCTGGTCACCGAGGACGTCGCCAAGGCCTACCCGGGCCCGTTCCACGACCCCTTCACGACGCTGGCCTGGCTGGCCGGCCGCACCTCGCGCATCCGGCTGGGCACGACGGTGCTGATCATGCCGTACCGGCAGCCGGCGCTGACCGCGCAGATGGCGGCGAGCCTGCACCGGCTGTCGCGGGGGCGGTTCGTGCTCGGCGTCGGCGTCGGCTGGGCCCGCAAGGAGTTCGAGGCCCTGGAGGTCCCGTTCAACCGCCGCGGCACGCTGACCGACGAGCACCTGGACGAGATGCACCAGATCTGGGGCGGCGGCGTCGAGGGCGTGATGCCCGCGCTGACGCCCGAGGAACTGCCGGGACCGCCGGTGTGGATCGGCGGCAACAGCGACGCGGGTATCCGGCGCGCGGTGGTGTCCGGCAACGGCTGGCACCCGCTGGGCTTCACGATGGACTGGATCACGGACGCGGTCGGGCGGCTGAAGGCGTTCGCCGACGAGGCCGGGCGCGCGGTACCGACGCTGGCGCCGCGGATCAAGCTGCGGGTGACGGCCGAGCCGGTCACGGATCCGGAGCGCGACGCCGGGATCGGCAGCCTGGAGCAGGTGCTCGACGACCTGGACCGGCTGCGCGCGCTGGGGTCGGAGGTCGTCGTGCTGGATCCGTACCACGGGGATCCGGCGGAGCTGGAGCGGCCGGAGGAGGCTTGGCGGGATCTGGCCGTGGTGGCGGCTGCTTGGGACGCGTTCTCGGCGAAGGCCGGCGCTTAGCGGGTAGGGACATGTGTGGCGCCGCCGCCCTCGGAGTGAAGGTCCGGGAGCGGCGGCGCTGTCATGACCGGCCGGTGTCGCGACTCGGGCTCAGGCCTGCGGGTCGGAGCTGCGGGCTCAGGCTCAAGCTCAAGCTCAACCTCAGGCGCAGTCGTGCTCAGGCCCGGGCGCGAGCTCAGGCCGCGATCATCCCGGCCAGCTCCCGCTGCATCGCCGTGGCCGGCGCGTCGAACCACCCCGCGGCCAGCCCCGCGGCGCCGGCGTCCGGGAAGATGTCCTCGACTCCGTCGGCCACCGCGGCCATGATCTCCGCCGCGACCGCCTCGGGCGCGGTCTTGGGGATGTCCAGGTCCTTCGACATCTCGGTGTCGAGCGGCCCGGCCAGCACCGCGTGCACCCGCACCCCCTTCGGCGTCAGCAGTGCCCGCAGGACCTGCGTCAGCGAGTAGGCCGCCGCCTTCGAGATCGAGTAGCCGGGCAGCACCGGGACCGCCGCGACCGCACTCGTGGACAGCACGTTCACCAGCGTTCCCTGGGAGGCGAGGAGTTGGTGCCGCAGGGCGTGCGAGACGTCGTAGGAGCCGTAGAGGTTCACCGCGAGCATCCGCTCCAGCTCGGCCCGGTCGCCGATCTCGGCGTAGGAGGCGACGCCGGCGTTGTTGATCAGTACGTCCAGCTCCTCGACCGTCTTGGCCGCGAGCTTGATCTGCTCGATGTCGGTGACGTCCAGCGTCAGCGGGACGACGCGCTCGTCCGGGTGGGTGAAGGGCTGGCGCGCCCCGGCGTAGACGCGCTTGGCGCCGTGGTCCAGCGCGGCGTCGACCAGGGCCCGGCCCAGGCCGCGGTTGGCGCCGGTGACCAGCACGGTCTTGTCGGTGAGGAAGGCGTTCGTGGTCATGGTGTCTCACTCCGATCGGAGTCGTTCTTACGTTGACACCTGCACTGACACGGGCCCGGCAGGAAACTGGGTGCCCGCGGAGCGCCCAGTTTCCGGGCCGCACGGTGTCGGATCAGGGTGAGAGGAGGTGGCGAGATGGAGATGTCCGCGGATCTGCTGCACCGCGCCCGCTCCGGCGACCGCGACGCGTTCGCCGAGCTGGTCGGGCCGTACCGGGGTGAGCTGCACCTGCTGTGCTACCGCATGCTCGGGTCCTTCCAGGACGCCGAGGACACGCTTCAGGAGGTGCTGCTGGCAGCCTGGCTCGGCCTGGCCGGGTATGAGGAGCGCGCCTCGCTGCGGACCTGGCTGCACCGCATCGCGACGAACCGCTGTCTCAACGCCCTGCGGTCGGCCGGGCGGCGGCCGCAGCCCATGGCCGGGTTCTCCGAACCGGTCCCGGAGCCTTCGGGGCGCAACGAGGTGCTGTGGCTCCAGCCGTACCCGGACCTGCTGCTCGACCGGCTGCCGGACGGGGAACCGGGGCCGGAGGCGCGGTACGAGTCGGCCGAGGCGATCTCCCTGGCGTTCCTGACCGCGCTCCAGCTGCTGCCGCCGAATCAGCGTGCTGTGTTGCTGCTGCGGGATGTGCTTGGATACCGGGCCGCCGAGGCCGCGGATCTGTTGGGGCTGACGGAGAGCGCGGTGACGAGTGCTTTGAAGCGTGCGCGGTCGACGCTGGACGCCACGGCGCGGGGGCCGGAGCGTCCGGGGCCGGTCCCCGGGAGCCAGGAGGAGCGCGAGCTGACCGAGCGGTTCGTCGCGGCGTTCACGTCGCACGACGTCGAGGCGCTGCTCGCGCTGATGACCGACGACGTCTGGGTGCGGATGCCCCCGATGCCGTTCGAGTACCACGGGATCGCGACCGTCCGCGACTTCTTCACCGCCATCGAGGCGCACCGGCGCTCGATCTGCCGGCTGGTGCCGACGCGCGCCAACGGCCAGCCGGCGTGGGGCGAGTACGCGCGGGACCGGATGACCGACCAGCTGCACTGCGTCGGGATCCTGGTGGCGCGGTACTCCGGGGACCGGGTCGACGAGCTGACGCACTTCGAGGCCGGGATCGCGGCTTCGTTCGGGCTGCCGCGGGTGTTGGGGGAGGGTTGATTCGCCAGTGACTGCTGGTCGGTGGTCGCTAGTCGCTAGTCGCGTAGTCGCTAGTCGCGCGAGGTGCCCGGCGCCGACCGCCACCCGAGGTGCTGGGGCGGCGGCGTCATGCCCATCCGCTCGTAGGCGGTGCCGACGATCTCCGAGGGCTGCAACGCCCACCGGATGAACCGCCCGGCGGCCTGCGCGAGCGGACGGTCGACCAGGACGCGGACGACGTCGGGGCGGCCGAGCCGCAGCGGCTCGCGCGCCCAGTCCGGGAGCAGCGCGGCGGCACCGTTCATCAGGAGCCGGACCGCCGCGCGCTCCCCCGGCGTTTCGCCGTAGGTCCGGATGAAGTGGATGCCCTCGATCGCAGCCTCGGTGGCCTGGAGCTCGGGCCGCATGTCGTGCAGGTACCGCGCGACCTCGGACGCCGTTTCCGGCACGTCCTTGGCGCCGAGCATGCGCGCCGGGACCGCGACCTCGCGGTAGTAGCGGTCGCGTTCGGAGGGGGTTAGCGGCGGTGCGCCGAAGCGCTCGTAGCCGGCCAGGAAGCAGCGGACTTCGGCGACGTGGACCCAGGTCAGCAGGTGCGGGTCGGCGGCGCTGTAGGGGCGGCCGTCGAGGGCGGTGCCGTTGATGCGGGGATGGACGCGGTCGCGAACGTGCGCCACCGCCGCCTCGGCCACCTCGGTGGAGCCGAAGCTCGTGGACATCACGTAGGCGGCGGTCCGGTTGAGCCGCGCGATCGCGTCGGTGCGGAAGTCGGAGTGCTGGTCGACGCCGGCCATGGCCAGCGGATGCAGCGACTGGAGCATCAACGAGGCGAACCCGCCCATCAGCATGCCCGGCGCGTCCGAGTGCACGCGCCAGGTCACCGAGCCCGGCCCGAACAGCCCCGGATCGCCGGGCGGGTTGGCGTAGCGCTCCTGCAACCGGAGGCCGTGCGAGCCGTGGACGCTGGTGTTCACCTCGCGTCGGACGAACGCCTTCAGCCCGCGGGCGGGGCTGGAGAACGCGGGGAGGGCGGTGAGCCTTGCCGTCATCAATCGAAACCTGTTCTACTTTTCCCCATGAGCCAGCGGGACCGCATCCGAATGTCCGATGATGAGATCGAAACCTTTTTCGCCGCCGCACGCAAGCTCCAGATCGCCTCGGCGAACGCCGACGGCACCCCGCACCTGGTGACGATGTACTACGCGCTGCTGGACGGCGACCTGGCGTTCTGGACGTACGGGAAGTCGCAGAAGGCGGTGAACCTGCGGCGGGATCCGCGGATCACGTGCCTGCTGGAGGACGGGATCGCCTACGACGAGCTGCGCGGCGTCACGGTCTACGGCGAGGTGGAGCTGATCGAGGACTTCGACCGGGTCGTGGCCTTCGGCATGGACCTCACGGCGCGCTACCCCGAGGTCTTCGGCCCCGACGCCGAGGCGATGCGACCGTTCGTGGAACAGCAGGCGGCCAAGCGCGTGGTGGTGCGGGTGCGGGCGAAGCGGACGGCGTCCTGGGACCACTCGAAGACGTGAGGTGACGCCTACCGACGCGCGCCGATGACGCCGACGTCGAACACGTACGCCAACCAGGCGAGCACGAACTGCACGGCACCGAAGACGAGGAACAACGTCTGCAGGTCACCGGCCCCGTCGGAGCTGATAGCGGAGAGCACCAACGTCACGAAGATGGCCGTGGTGATCATCGCCGGCAACGCCCCCGGCGCCCGCTCCCGCGGCAGGAACCCCCGCACCGCGACCAGCCCGGCGAGGAAGAACATGGTCGGCGCGAGCGCATAGATGGCGACGCCGACCTTGTACAGGTTCATGGAGTCGCCGCCGCCCGCACTGACGTAGCCGAGGAAGAGGTTGATCACGCCGAGCGCCGCGACGCAGAGGTAGAGCATCTTGCCGAGCGGGACGGTGACGGCGGCTCGCGGGGGCGGGGGGTGGTGCGGCGGCTGGCCCTGCGCGAGCGGCGGCTGGGCATGCGGCGGCTGGCCTGGCACGGGCAGCGGCGCCTGGTGCGGCCTTGATTGCGCAGGCTGACTCGATGCCTGCTGATACGCCGGCTGACCAGGCGCGGGCGGCGGTGCCGGCGCGGGCGGATGCGGCTGACCCGGCGCGGGCGGGGGCCCTTGGTTCGGCTCAGGCGGCGCAGACTCGCCCGGCGCCTGCTGCTGCGGCGCGGGCTGGCTCGGCGCGTGCGGCTGGACCGGCGGCTCCGGCACCTGATGCGGCGGACCGGGCTGCGATTGTGCAGGCTGATGCGGTGGCGGCTGGCTCGGCGCGTGCGGCGGCTCGGCCTGCTGCGGCGACTGATTCGCTTGCTGCCCCCGCGCGTCCGGCACCGAACCCCCGCCGGCCCCGCCGCCCTGGCCGCCCCCGCTGGCTCCGCTCGGCATGCTCATCGGCGCTCCGTTCCCAGGTCGGCTCCCGGCTCGGCGGCCCGCCCGCCGCGTTCTCCGACTCCTCAGCCGACCAGCCGCCGTGCATGATCGCCCGCTGCCGGCGCCGTTCGGGCGACGCGGTGTGCGGATCTGATGATCCATCAGAAACTCTTGCCATCGCACATGGAACACGTTCTAATTCACCTCATGCGGATCGCGTACACCGAGGCGCAGGCGCAGCTGCGCGACACACTCCGCTCCTACTTCACCGAGCTGGTCACCCCCGAGGTCGCCGAGGAGATGTCCGGCGGCGAGTTCGGCGGGCCGCGCAGCCGGGAGGCGGTGCGGCGGATGGGCCGGGACG
The DNA here is from genome assembly GCF_041262085.1 of Catenulispora sp. GAS73. Classification (NCBI taxonomy): domain Bacteria; kingdom Bacillati; phylum Actinomycetota; class Actinomycetes; order Catenulisporales; family Catenulisporaceae; genus Catenulispora; species Catenulispora sp. GAS73. The sequence continues at coordinate 66,854 of NZ_JBGCCM010000006.1, read as the reverse complement.
GGTGGCTGGGCGTCGGGTGGCCCAAGGAGTACGGGGGCCAGGGGTTCACTCCCGTCGAGCAGTTCGTGTTCTTCGACGAGGCCCAGCGTGCGGGCGCTCCGGTGCCGTTCCTCACCATCAACGCCGTGGGGCCGGCCATCATGCGGTTCGGCTCCGCAAAGCAGAAAGCGGAGTTCCTGCCCCGCATCCTCGCCGGCGAGTGCATGTTCGCCATCGGCTACTCCGAGCCGGACTCCGGGACCGACCTGGCCAGCCTGAAGACCCGCGCCGTCCTGGAGCCCGACGGGAAGCACTACGTCGTCAACGGCCAGAAGATCTTCACCTCGCTCTCCGACCACGCCGACTACGTCTGGCTCGCCTGCCGCACCGACCCCGGGGCGCCCGAGCGCACCGGCAAGAAGCACAAAGGCATCTCGATCCTGGTGGTCCCGACCTCGGACCCGGGCTTCAGCTACACCCCGATCCACACCATCGGCGAGGCCTCCACCTACGCCACCTACTACACCGACCTGCGCGTGCCGGCGGAGAACGTCATCGGCGAGCCCGGCGAGGGCTGGCGCGTCATCACCACGCAGCTCAACCACGAGCGCGTCGCGCTGTGCTCCTCCGGATCCCTGGAGCGCCCCTTCGCCGAGGTCGTGGAGTGGGCCCGGCAGACCAAGCTCGCCGACGGCACCCGCGTCATCGACCGCGAGTGGGTCCGCGTCCACCTGGCCCGCATCCAGGCCAAGCTTGCCGCGCTGCGCCTGTTCAACTGGAAGGTCGCCGCCTCCGCGGAACTGGACGTCGCCGACGCCTCCGCGACCAAGGTCTGGGGTACCGAGCTCTATTGCGAGGCGTACGGCCTCCTCCTGGAAGTCCTCGGCGCGGCCGGCGCGCTGAAGAAGGAGTCCCCCGGCGCCCTGCTCGCCGGCCGCGTCGAGCGCGCCTATCGCGGCGTCCTGATCCTCACCTTCGGCGGCGGCACCAACGAGATCCAGCGCGACCTGATCGCCCTGTTCGGGCTCAACATGCCCCGCATCCCCCGCCACTAGGAGCCCGCCATGGATTTCGAGCTGACCGAGGAACAGCGGGCCCTGGTCGACCTCGTCGACCGGATCCTCGCCGACCACTGCGGCCACGAGCGCCTGGCCGAGCTGGAGAAGGACGCGCGCGGCAGCGGAATCGGCTCCGTGCACGACGCACAGGCCTGGCGCGCGCTCGCCGCCGCCGGAGCCGTCACCGCGCTGCTCCCCGCCGACGGCGACCTGGGCATCATGGGTCTGGCGCTCCTCGCCGAAACCGCCGGAAAGCACACGGCCTACGTCCCCGTCGTGGCGGCGATCGCCCTCGGGGCCCTTCCCCTGGCGCGCTTCGGCGGCCACGAGGATCTGCTCGCCGACGTCGCCTCCGGCGGCAAGCTGGCCACCGCCGCCTTGGAAGAGCCCGGAGAACCCGACTCCCTCATCACCACCGCGCGCCGTAGCGACGGCGACACCTTTGTCCTGGACGGCGCGAAGTCCATGGTCCCGTACGGCGACCTGGCCGACGTCGTTCTCGTCCCGGCCGCGCTGGACGACGCGCCAGCGCTGTTCGTCGTCCCGCGCTCCGCCCTTAAGGTGACGCCGCTACTGGCCACTGGACGGCAGCCCTATGCGGAACTGGAACTAGACGCGGTAACCGTTCCTCAAGAGGCGCTTCTAGCCCGCGGCGCAGAGGCTCTCGACTGGCTCCGCGATCTGGGCACCATCGCCTACGCCGCCGAGGCGTCCGGCGTGTGTACCGAAGCAGTCGCCATGACCGCGCGCTATACCAGCACCCGCAAGCAGTTCGGCGAGCCGATCGCCTCCTTCCAGGCCGTGGCCCAGCGCGCCGCCGACGCGTTCATCAGTGCCGAAGCTCTTCGCCTGTGCATGCTGCACGCCGCGTGGCTCATGGACGACGCCGCGCGCGGAGGCAACGCCTCCACCCCTGCAGAGGCCTCTGCAGACGTCGCTATAGCGAAGTTCCACGCAGGGGACGCCGGCTCCCGTGTCCTACACGCCGCGCAGCATCTGCACGGCGGCATCGGCGTGGACACGGACTACCCGTTGCACCGCTACTTCGTCCGGGGCCAGCAGATCGAGCAGACCCTCGGCACCGCCACCCGGCAGCTCCTCCGCATCGGCGCACACCTGGCAGAGTAAAGGACTCCTCCCCATGCAGTTCAACCTCGCGGACCTGTTCGAGAGCGTCGTCGACAAGATCCCGGAGAAAGAAGCCCTGGTCGTCTCCGACGTGCGGCGGTGGACGTACCGGGAGCTGGACCGCGAGGCGAACCGGGTGGCGCACTTCCTGCTGGCGCGGGGCGTCGGGGTGGGCGACCACGTCGGGATGCACATGTACAACGGGTCGGAGTACGTGGTGGCCGTCCTGGGGTGCCTGAAGATCCGTGCAGTGCCGATCAATATCAACTACCGCTATGTGGCCGGCGAACTCCGTTACCTCTACAGGGACGCCGATCTGGTCGCCGTAGTAGTGGATGCGGAGTTCGGCGATCGGGTGCGCGAGGTCGCCGGCGACTCCCCGAAGCTCAAGACGATCGTCTCCGTCGGCGGCTCTATAGAGGATCTGCCCTCTGTTACCTATGAGGACGCGGTACGTGGGCAGTCCGAGGAGCGCGACGGACTACTTCCCCATGGAGAGCGCTCTGCAGACGACCTCTACATCATCTATACCGGCGGGACCACAGGGATGCCCAAGGGCGTCATGTGGCGCCATGAGGACATCTTCTACGCGGGGATGGCAGGGGGACGTCCTTATGGCGAACCCATGAAGGACCCGTCGGAGATCGCCGACGGGATCGACCCTGCGGCGGGCCAGATGGCGACCTTCCCTGTAGCGCCGCTCATGCACGGCGCCGCGCAGCTCGCCACGTTCATCAGCTTCAACATGGGCCAGAAGGTGGTCCTGAACCGGAAGTTCGACGCGCACGAGGTACTGCGCACCGTCGAGCAGGAGAAGGCGAACGTCATCTCCATGGTCGGCGACGCGATGGGCCGCCCCCTGGCCGAAGCGCTGGCCGGGCCGCTGGCCGGGACCGACGTCAGCAGCCTGTTCGTGCTCAGCTCGGCCGGCGCGATCCTGTCCGAGGCGGTGCGCGAACAGCTCCAGGCGCAGCTACCGAACGTGCTGATCCGGGACAACTTCGGCTCCACGGAGAGCGGCTTCAACGGCGACGCCGCGCCGGGCAGCGGTCCGGCGGGCGGGATGCGCTTCACCGTCAACGAGCGCACCACCGTGTTCCTCGACGAGGAACACCGGCCGGCCACGCCCGGCGACGGCCGGGTCGGGCGGGTGGCGCAGCACGGCAACGTACCGCTGGGGTACTACAACGACCCGGCGAAGACCGCCGAGACGTTCTTCGAGCACGACGGCCGGCGGTGGGTGCTGCTCGGCGACATGGGGACGCTGGAGGCGGACGGTTCCGTCTCGGTGCTCGGACGCGGCTCGCAGTGCATCAACACCGGCGGGGAGAAGGTGTTCCCCGAGGAGGTCGAGGCGGTGCTGAAGTCGCACCCCGGGGTCTTCGACGCGATCGTCGCCGGGGCGCCGGACGAGCGGTTCGGGAACCGCGTGGCGGCCGTCATCCAGCCGCGTTCGGACGGGGACGACGCCCCGACGGACGGCGAGCTGGAGGAGTTCTGCCGTGGCAGACTTTCTGGTTACAAGGTGCCCAGGCTGCTGGTGAGGGTGTCGCATATCCGCCGTTCACCCAGTGGAAAACCCGACTACCCTTGGGCGAAAGAGCTGGTCACCGAAGCGGCGCGCGGCGGAAAATGAGACGCGGGTCACACGAAACCCTCTTGCGCCGGAAATGAGTTGACAGTCTGCGGGCTGCCACCACTGGACCTTTGCCGACCCGGTGACTTACGCTACTTACGCTAACGTAACCTACGAACCCGTAAGTTTCGGGTCCGTAGGTCCGTCCCCCAAGGCCCGCTTCCCCAGGCCTGAGCGTGTAGGAGCTCTTCCCATGACCGTCACCGACCTGCCCCGACAGGGCACCCGCCCGTCGCCCGCCATGTCAGAGGCGGCGCTGCTCAGCGAGCTGGAGCAGGTGGTGGAGGAGAACCTGAACCGCCACCTGTCCACCGCCAAGGAATGGTTCCCGCACGAGTACGTCCCGTGGAGCGAGGGCGAGAACTTCGACGGCGTCCTGCAGGGCAAGCCCTGGAGCCCGGACCAGTCCCGGATCCCGGACATCGCGCGCATCAGCCTGGTCCTGAACCTGATGACCGAGGACAACCTGCCCAGCTACCACCGCGCGATCGCGGTGCAGTTCGGCCAGGACGGCGCCTGGGGCACCTGGGTGCACCGCTGGACCGCCGAGGAGGGCCGGCACGGCATCGCGATCCGCGACTACCTGCTGACCACCCGCGCCGTCGACCCGGTGGCGCTGGAGCGCGAGCGCATGACGCACATGTCGAACGGCTACAGCCAGCCGGACAGCTACGACGCCGTGCACTCGGTGGCGTACGTGAGCTTCCAGGAGCTGGCGACCCGCATCGCGCACCGCAACACCGGCAAGGTCTCCCAGGACCCGGACTGCGAGCGCCTGCTGGCCCGCGTCGCGCAGGACGAGAACCTGCACATGCTCTTCTACCGCAACCTGCTGAGCGCGGCCTTCGAACTCGACCCGGACCAGACCATGCGCGCAGTGACGAACGTGGTCCAGCAGTTCCAGATGCCGGGCTCGGGCCTGCAGGACTTCAACCGCAAGTCGGTGATGATCGCCAAGGCCGGCATCTACGACCTGCGCATCCACCACGACGAGGTGTTGATGCCGATCCTGCGCCAGACCCGCGCCCTGGAGCGCGACGACCTCGGCGCGGAGGGCGAGATCGCCCGCACCGAACTGGTGGAGTTCATGGACGGCCTGGACACCGCCGCATCGCGCTTCTGCGAGCGGCGCGAGGCGCTGCTGGCGAAGCAGGCGGCGCGGCGCGAGAAGTAGGACGGCCGGGGGGACGGCTGGCGCTGCCGGGCGGCGGCGGCTCGAAGTCCAGGCGACCGGGCGACCGGAGCCGCCGGGGAGCCCAAGCAGCCGGGGCGGCTCGCGAGTGCCGCTGCCAAGGGCGCCTGCGAGCGCCCCACCCGCCCGAGTCGAATCAGCTTGTTGATGTAAGAGGCGCGTGGTCCCGCGCGCCGAAAAAAGTGAAACAGAACCCTAAAGTCCTCCGGGCGATCTGCCGATACATCTAGTAAGCGGCCCGGCCCCGGCGTAGCCCGCGTTCCTGCCCTCCGCGAGCGCGCCGCCGCCGGACCCGCCTCCTGGTAGAAGGTCGCCGGCCGGTTGCCCCCCGGCCTGTCGGGGACCGGTTTCGACCGTGATGATCTGCGGAATTCAGCACCCGCAGATCATCACGGCGTTGCTTTGGGGGCGTGCGCCGGCGCCGGGGCAGCCGCGACCACCGGCGACCTGAGCTGAATCAGGACCCGCCACCGCAGCAGACCAGCTTCCCGGCGAGCCTCTGCGGCCGCGCCGGAACAAGCTCGCGGCGACAAGTGGTGTGAGCCGTATCGGAGCAGCAGCACAGCGTCGCAACCAGGCGAGCCGCCGCAGCCGGTGCCAGGGCCGGCTCACGCCGCATCAGGGCCCATCAAGAGCAACAACGCAGCATCCCGGCCAGGCGAGTCGCCGCAGGCCGGTGCCAGGGCCGGCTCGCCCCGCATCAGGGCCCGTCAGAGCAGCAGCGCAGCATCCCAACCACGCGAGCGCCGCCGCAGCCGGTGCCAGGCAGGCTCGCGCCGCATCAGGGCCCGTCAAGGCAGCAGCACAGCATCCCAGCCAGACGAGGCCGCCGAAGCCGGTGCCAGGGCGGGCTTGCGCCGCATCAGGACCTGTCAGGGCAGCAGCGCAGCATCCCGGCCACGCGAGCCGCCGCAGCCGGCGCCAGAGCCGGCATGCGCCGCATCAGGGCCCGTCAGGGCAGAAGCGCAGCATCCCGGCCCCGAGCCTCCGGAGCCGGTGCCAGCCCGGCTCGCGCCGTATCAGGGCCCGTCAAGGCAGCAGCACAGCATCCCGGCCAGGCGAGAGCAGCCGCAGCCGGTGCCAGGGCTGGCTCGCCCCGCATCAAGGCCCGTCAAGGCAGCAGCGCAGCATCCCGACCACGCGAGCCGCCGCAGCCGGTGCCAGGCAGGCACGCGCCGCACCAGGGCCCGTCAGGGCAGCAGCACCAGCTTCCCGAGCGCGCCGCCCCGCTGCATCCGGCGGTGGGCCTCTGCGGCCGAGGCCAGGGGTAGCGTCGCCGCGATGTGTGGGGTGAGCGTGCCGGCGTCCGCGAGGTGGGAGAGCTCTGCCAGGTCGCCGACGGCCTCGTCCACGAACACTGTCACCGGGTCGATTCCGCGCGCCGGGGTGAACTGGCCGCCGGGGATCCAGAACTCCGGTACGACTGTGGCGTAGCGGCCGCCGTCGCGGACCCTGGCGAACGCCGCGAGTGCCATAGCGCCTCCGGCGACGTCCAGGGCTGCGTCGACTGCGGGGCCTGTGCCGGGGGTGTCGGGGACCTCGTCTGGTCCGGTCACCACCTCGATGCCCCGCGCCCGCGCCAGCTCCACCGTGAAGCCGCCGACTGCGCTGCCGGGGCGGTTCACCAGCAGCGTCTCCCCTGGGGCCAGCGCGAGCTGGTGCAGCGCCGTCTGCGCCGTCAGCCCCGCCAGTGGCAGCGCTGCTGCCTCGGCCCAGTCCAGCTTCGTCGGGGCCGCCGCGACCAGGCGCTCCGGCAGGATCACGTACTCCGCGTAGCCGCCGATCTGCGTCCGCGAGTGCGCCGTGTAGCCGATCACCGCCGTTCCCGCCGGGAAGGCCTCGGTGCCGACCTCCACCACCCCGGCCACGTCGTACCCCGGCACCATCGGCATGCGCAGCGGTTCCGGCCACACGTAGCGCCCCTCGCGCATGCCGATGTCGGCGGGGTTCACGGCGGCGGCGCGCACGCGGATCAGGACCTCGCCGGGGGCGGGGTCGCGGATGGCGAGCTTCGTCGGGATCAGGTTCTCGGCGGGCCCGAACTCGTGGACCGCCATGGCGTTCATCGTCGTCATGGGACTGACGCTATGGTCGATCGGCCGGGGCCGCCTTGACCTGGATCAAGCGGTGACCAGAAGCCTGCGACGGATGCGGCTCAGTGCCTCCGGCGTCACGCCGATGTACGCCGCGACCTGCGACAGCGGCACGCGGGGCGCGATCGCCGCGAAGTCGTCGAGGAAGGTGCGGTAGCGCTCGGCGGCGTCGTCGAGCAGCAGCGTGCGGTTGCGGAGCTCCGCGGCGACGAACTTGTGCTCCGTCAGCCGTGCGGTGAGTTCCCGCCAGCCCGCGTGGCGTTCGATGAGCTCCGGGATCGCGCCCGGCGGCATCGCGAGGTACCGCGTCGGTTCCAGGGCCTGGATCGCCAGGTCGGAGATCTCCACCGTCAGCAGCGCGCGGTACGTGCACACCAGCGCGTCGTCGGAGGCGAACGTGTTGACGCGCTCGCGTCCGTCCGGGCCGACGAACACCTGCCGCACCAGCCCCCGCAGGATGAAGCTCGACCGCGAGTCCGAGTCCCCGATCCGCGCCAGGTACTCGCCCTTGGCGGCCTCGGCCACCCGGAAGCGCCGCGCCGGCTCCAGCTCGGCGTCGGTCATCCCCGGAGCCCACCGCCGGGCGAAGGCGGCGAACTGCTCGAACGCGGCAGACGTGACCGGCGCACCAGACATCCAAGCCTCCTCCGTGACAACTTCCCCACTAAGAAGGCCCTGCCGACCGCCCGCGATTCCCACCGCACAGCAGAAAGCCCGCCGACGCAGCTCAGGACGCGTCGGCGGGCTCCCACCGGATAACGACAGGCGCGGGGAGCTACTTGATCGACCCCGCGGTCAGCCCGTCGACGACCCTGCGCTCGATCAGCCCGAACAGCACGATCACCGGGATCGTCGCGATCAGCGTGCTCGCGAACAGATGTCCGTAGTCGACGGTGTACTGCCCGATGTAGTTGTCCACCGCCACCGAGAACGGGGCCTTGTCCGGACTCGTCGTCAGTGTCAGGGCCACGATGAACTCGTTCCACGCCGCGATGAACGTGAAGATCAACGCGGTCACGATCCCCGGCATCGCCAGCGGGATCGTCACCCGCCGGAACGCGCCGAGGCGCGTGGCCCCGTCGATCATCGCGGCCTGCTCCAGTTCGACCGGGATGGCCGCGAAGTACGCCGACAGGATCCACACCGCGAACGCCAGGTTGAAGCCCGCGTCCACGACCACCAGCGCCCAGACCGAGTTGATCCCGCCCAGGTCGCGCATCTCGCCGTAGATGCCGACCACCATCGCGGTGGGCTGGAACATCTGCGTGACCAGCACCAGCAGCAGGAACGCCTTACGGCCGCGGAACTTCTTACGGGCCGTGTAGTACGCCGCCGGCAGCGCCACCAGCAGCACCAGGAACGTCGCGCCGAAGGCGACCTCCAGGGTGATGCGCATGTTGGTGCCGAAGCTGGAGTCGCCGGAGAACACCGTGGTGAAGTTCGACCACTGCAGGTGCTTCGGGATGATCGTCGGATCGGAGGTCTCGTTCACCGGCCGCAGCGCGGTCAGGAACATCTCGATGTAGGGGGTGATGAAGATCAGCGCGATCAGGTACGCGCCGCCGATCAGCGCGATCTTGCGCACGCCGGGCAGGCCGCGCGGCGGCTTCGGCGCGCCCGGCACGCGGTCCCGGCGCGCGGTCGGCGACGAGGTCGTGACTGCGGTCATGCGTCGACCTCACTGTTCCACTTGCTCACCTTCAGGAAGGCGAAGACGATCACGATCACCAGCGCGAAGTTCACCACCGACAGGGCCGCGGACTCGCCGATGTTCTGGCGCTTGAGGATCCACATGAAGACCGTGGTCGTCGCGGTGTCGTAGCCCGGTCCGCCGTGCGTCATCTCCCAGATGATCGGGAAGCTGTTGAACACGTTCATCACGTTGATGACGGTGGCCACCAGCAGCGCCGGCCGCAGCAGCGGCAGCGTGACCGAGAAGTACGTGCGCACCTTCGACGCGCCGTCGACCCTGGCCGCCTCGTAGACCTCGGCCGGGACGGTCTGCAGGCCGGCGATCACCGTGTAGCTGGCGAACGGGATCGACACGAAGACCGCGACGCCCATCTCCCAGATGAACCCGGAGGTGGAATGCCCCAGCCAGTCGGCGGTGGCGCTGTTGCGGTCCACCAGGCCCAGGTCGCTCAGGATGAGGTTGATGAACCCGTATCCCGGATAGAGCATCCACTTGAAGATGATCGAGGTCATCATCACCGAGGCGGCCCACGGAGCGATCAGCGCCCAGCGCGCGACGGTACGGCCCGGGAACTTCTTGTTGAACAGCTGCGCGACACCCAGCGAGATCACCATCGTGGCGGTGACGACCACCACCACCCAGATCCCGGTGCGCTCCAGCACACCGTTCAGGTCCTGTTCCTTGAACAGCTTGTTGTAGTTGTCCGTCCCGTTGGAGCCCAGGTTCACGCCGTAGCGCGACCAGTGGGTGGTCGAGGACTGGACCATCTTCACCACCGGCCACAGCACGGCGAAGGCGATCAGCGCGATCGCCGGGCCGATCCAGGCCAGCGGGGCCAGGCCGGAGAGGACCGACCTGGCGGAGGAGGGGCGGGACCGGGCCGGCCGGCCCCGCTCTGTGTGCGTCGTCATCGCTGGGACGTCCCGTACTGCCTTAGTTCTTCGCCGTCGCGACGGCCTGGATCTGGTCCAGGACGCCCTTCGGGTCGGAGGTCACGGCCTTGCCGACGATGTCCTTGACCTTCTGCGAGGCCGGGTCCCAGTTCGGGTCCGAGCTCGGGTACCAGGCGGCCGAGGGCAGCGCGTCGATGAACGGCTTCAGGGCCGGGTTCTGCGTCGACAGGTCGGTCGCCGCGTCCTGGGTGGCCGGCAGCAGGTCGTACTCGTTGTCGAACTGCTCCTGGTACTGCTTCTGCAGCGCGAAGTCCAGGAACTCGCCGATCGCGGTCTTGTGGTCCGGGTGCGTGTTGAAGGCCTCGATGAAGTCGGCGACGCCGAGCGGGGAGGTGACCGGGCCGGACTTGCCGGGGATCGCGGTGGCCTTCCAGTTGGTGCCGATGGTCCCCTCCTTGAGGATCGGGAGCAGCGACGGGGAGCCGTTGATCATGCCCGTGTTGCCGGCCGCGAAGTCCTTCCACAGGTCGGTGCGGGACTTGGTGGCCGGGTCGGACTCGGTCAGACCGGGCTTGACCAGGTTGTCGGTCAGCCACTGGAAGGTCTGCACGTTCTGCGGGGAGTTGATCGCCCACGCGCCCGAGGCGTCCTTGTAGCCGCCGCCGTTGCCCAGGAACCACAGGTAGGTCTCGGCCTGCGCCTCCTCCGAGCCCAGCGGGAGGCCGAAGCCGGTCTTGCCGATCCCCTTGATCTTCGCGGCGTCGGCGGCCACGTCGGCCCAGGTCTGCGGCGGCGAGGTGATGCCGGCCTGCTGGAACAGCGCGGTGTTGTAGAACAGCGCGCGGGTCGAGGTGGTGAACGGGATGCCGTACTGGGCCTGGGCGCCGTCCTGGCCCTTGGTCTGGCCGAGCTGGGCCACGTGCGGGATCAGGTTGGACACGGTCTGCGGGGAGACGATGTCCGAGGCCTTGTACAGCAGGCCCTGCGCCGCGACGTCGGCGTAGCCGCCGCCCTCGAACAGGTCCGGGGCGTCGTTGTTCTGGACCGCCGTGGTCAGCTTGGTGGCCAGGTTGTCCCAGGTCGCCATCTGCAGGTCGACCTTGACGTTCGGGTACTTGGCCTGGAAGGCGTTGATGATGCCCTGCCAGTAGAGCTTGGTGTCGTCGGTCGGGGTGCTGCCGTAGTTCGGGGCGAGCAGCGTGATGGTCACCGGCTTGGAGGAGCCGCCGGAGTTCGTCGAGCCGGACGACGAGGACTTGCTGGACGAGCACGCCGTCAGGGCGACAGCCGCGACCAGACCGGTCGCGGCGAGAGTGGCGAGACGCTTCACCTGGGATCCACCTTTGGAGGAAGAGTGAGGGTTGGGGACTACAGGTCGTGACGCTGGGACACGCTAATCACGTTTGGCTCAGCGGTATAGACCAGATGGTCGTCAGGTATAGACCAGTTATCGAACCGTCACCTCGGAATGCCCCCAAATAGGGATAAAATCGGGCGTAATCAAGGCCTTGAAAGCGACCTCACGATGAACCACCGTTGAGCCGCAGATGTTGATCAGGATCCCGGACGCTCCAGAGACTCTGACCGGATCGTTCCGCATCGGGGCCGGAACGGGTCTGCCGCGCGCCCGGCCGGACCGCGATCGTAGAGGGCATGACACAGCGAGCCCTCATCGTGATCGACGTCCAGGAGTCCTTCCGTTCCCGCCCCCTGTGGGCCCTGATCGACAACCCCGACATCGCGGACGACGTCAACCGCCTGGTGGACCACGCCCGGGACAACGGCGACCTGGTCGTCTGGGTCCTGCACCAAGAGCCCGGCACCGGCGGCGCCTTCGACCCGGAGTCCGGCCACGTGCGCTACCTCGACGGCCTGCGCGAGCCGGCCGCCGGCGAGCCCCAGATCCGCAAGACCTCCCACAACGCGTTCACCACCACCAACCTGCAGCAGCTGCTCACCGAGCAGGGCGTCGGCGAGCTGGCGATCTGCGGCATCCGCACCGAGCAGTGCTGCGAGACCACCGCGCGCCTGGGCTCCGACCTGGGCTACCAGGTGACGTTCGTGGTCGACGCGACCGCGACCAACCCGATCCCGCACCCGGACGCGCCGGAGGACCTGACCCCCGAGCAGCTGGTGGCCGACCCGCGCACGCTGCCGGCCGCGGCGGTCGTGGAGCGCACCGTCTTCGCGCTCGCCAAGCGCTTCGCGACCGTCGCGACGGTCGACGAGGTCGTCGGCGCGGGCGCGTTGGCAGACAGCCGGGTAGGCTGACCGGATTGTGAAGGTCGTCTTCCTGCTCATCCCGCGCCTGCATCTGCTGGACCTGTCCGGTCCGGCCCAGGTGTTCTCCACCGCCGACGATCTCGGTTTCCCGTACGAGCTGCGGTACTACGCCGAGCAGGAAGACATCGTGAGCGCGCAGGGCGTCCGGCTGCGTGCCGAGACCGACTGGCCCGGTGCCGGCCCGCAGGACCTCGTACTGGTCCCGGGCTGGCGCTCGCCCACGCTCAAGGGCAGCCCGCGCCCGGGCCGCGAGCTGCTGGCCCGGCTGGTCGAGCACCACCGCGCCGGCGGCACCGTGGCCAGCGTCTGCTCCGGCGCCGACGTGCTGGGCCAGGCCGGGCTGCTGACCGACCGGCGCTGCACCACGCACCACGACCTGCAGGACGAACTGGCGGCGCGGTATCCCCGGGCCCGCGTCGAGCGCGACGTGGTCTACGTCGCCGACGGCCGGGTGGTGACCTCCGCCGGTATCGCCAGCGGCATCGACCTCGCGCTGCACCTGGTCGCCGAGCGCCACGGCCCGGCCGCGGCGGCGCGCGTCGCCCGCGACATGGTGGTCTACGCGCGGCGCTCCGGCGAGGAATCTCAGGACAGTGCGATGCTGCGGCACCGCTGGCATCTGCGAGACGCGGTGCACCGCGCGCAGGACCGGATCGACACGGATTTTGCCGAACCTTTGCGCCTGGCCGATCTGGCCCGCGCCGGCGGTGTCAGCGAGCGCACGCTGACCCGGCAGTTCGTCGAGAGCACCGGGATGACGCCGCTGCGTTACCAGCAGACGCTGCGCGTGGAACGGGCCGAACACCTGATCGGACATGGGGCGACGCTGGAAGCGGCGGCCCGCGCGGTCGGTTTCGCCGATGCCCGGATGCTGCGCCGGCTCCGTTCGCGAGTGATGTAGGACACGTCGCTTTCGCCCTCTTGCTCCGCAACCGCCCCGGGGTCGCTGCGCGTCTGAGAAGCGCAGGGAAATGTTGGCAAGCTGGCGGTACCCATCAATGAATGGCCATACTCTGAGGCTGGATCGGGGACCGGACTGAGAGGATCGTGGATGACACCGGCACCGACGGGAAGGACCGGCGACGGCTATCCGGGACGCGGGGTTCCTCCGCGGCCGGACCGGCCGCAGGGACCGCCCCGCAGCCGTGATGTACCGCGGCCCCGGCCCCCGCAGGACCCGCACCAGGGGCCCGCAGCGGAGCCGCGGACGCCGTGGGACGACTACTCCAACCCTCAGGCCCCTCAGACCCCTCAAGCTCCCCAGTACCCTCAGCGCCCGCAGGGCCGCGATCCGCGGGCCGGGCAGCAGCGCGATCCGCGCGACCCCGGCCAGCAGCGCGTTCCCCGGGACCCGCGCGATCCGAGCCAACAGCCGCGCCAGGACTACCAGCAGCCCGGCTACCCGCCTCAGGCGGGCCGTCCGCAGGCCGGCTACGCCCAGCAGGCGCCGAGCTACCAGCAGAGCCCGAGCTTCCAGCGCGTGGACCGCGCGACGCAGGAGATGCGGACCCCCGAGGAGACACACGTCCCGCGCGGCACGCGGCGCCGCGTCCCTCAAAACCCTGAGGATCTGCGTCAAACGGGAGTCCCGGGCCCGCGGCCGCAGGCCAACGGCTATTCCCAGGGCCCGGACCAGGACGAGTTCTCCTCCAGCTTCCACGAGGGCTACGCCGGCTACGACGGGGACGACGGTCCCGAGGACGACGCCCTGGACGCCGAGCGCGGCGGCCGGGGCCGCCGCCGGGCGGGCAGCCGCCGCAAGGACCGGCTCTCCCCGGCCCAGCGCCGCCGCCGCAAGATAATCTTCCGCGGCGTCGCCGCGTTCCTTGCCGTGTTCCTGTTCATGACCAGTTACTCGCTGTACGGCGCGCTGAGCGCCCCGGGCAACATGAGCAACCAGGCGCGGGTGGCCGAATGGGCCCGCGGGCACGGCATGGGCTGGGCCGTGACGTGGATGGAGAACCAGCAGTACCAGAACAACAAGCCCAAGACCGGCGGCACGCTGTCCCCGCAGCAGCTGGCCGACCTGGCCCCGCCGTCGGCGACGCCGACGCTGGCCAAGAACGAGCACGTGCTGTCCCCGATGAAGCCGTTCGTGCCGAACCCGGCGCCCGGTGAGGGCGACTGGTCCCCCGCGGTCGTGGTGAACGGCGTGCCGGTGATCCAGACCGCGAAACTGCGCTCGGACCCTCAGCACCTTGAGTACCTGTCGGCGGTGTCGTGGATGGACCAGAAGCACGCCAGCTTCGTCCTGCACCCCGGCTCCCAGCAGCCCGGCACGGCCGGCTACAACCAGACCGACCACCTGGCCGGCGACCAGTTCAAGAACCTGATCGCGACCTGGAACGGCGCGTTCCTGCTGAACCCGAACGACGCGCACGGCGGCTTCTACCTCAACGGCAAGACCTACGGCACGCTGGTGCCCGGCCAGGCCTCGGAGGTGTTCTACAAGGACGGCACGATGAACGTCGGGTCCTGGAACTCCGGCCCCGGCCTGCAGATGGACCCGAACGTGGTCGGCGTCCGGCAGAACCTGCAGCTGCTGGTGGACAACGGCCAGGTCAACCCGAGCGTGGACAGCGAAGACAAGAAGCTGTGGGGCGTGACAGTCAAGAACGCCTACTTCGTGTGGCGCTCCGGGATCGGCGTCACCGCCGACGGTAACGTGGTGTACGCGATCGGGCCGGCCCTGTCGGTGCGTACGCTGGCCGAGCTGTTGCAGCGAGCCGGCGCGGTGCGCGGCATGGAACTCGACATCAACCAGGAGTGGGTGTCCTACATGACCTACGCCGCGAACCCGAACGGCACCGGGAATCCGACCTCGACGAAACTGCTGGACTTCGCCCGGACCGCGCAGCGGTACTTCTCCACCGAGGAACGCGACTTCGTGGCCGTATACAGTCGTTAACCGAAAGCTCGCTCGCTCTCTGACTCCCCTCTCGCTACCGTGGTTCGGGTAGCGAGAGGGGAGCGCTGTTTTTCATGAACGGGACCGTTTTCGGCATCATCCTGATCGTGCTCGCGGGGGCCGGAGGGGCCGCACTGTGGGTGGACACCGTCCGCAAGCGCGACAAGTGAAAGCTCAGTAGTGGTAGCCGCCGCCTCCACCGGAAGTGGAGGAACCTGACGAGCTGGACGGCATGGACGGGTTGGACGGCATCGTGGTGCCCGGGCCGGCCCCGGTCGCCAGGGTGGGGGTGGCGACGTACCACGTGCCGCCAGTGCCCTCGCCGTTCGCCTGTCCGGCTGCGCTGTCACCGGTGAACTCGTACAGCGGGTGACCGTTGTAGACCACCTGCCCGCTCACCACGGTCAGCGTGCCCGTGGCCGTGGTGGCCTCGGTCGGGCTGGTCGCGGTCAGCGCCGGCCAGGTCGCGGCGCAGCTGCCGGTGCACGTCGGCTTGCCGCCGGCGGTGTCCGGGGTGAAGTAGTAGAGCGTGTGGCCGTCCGGTGCTGTGAGCACCGCGGTCTGCGCCCCGTTGACGCTGGCCGAACCGCTGTTCACGGTGGTGCCGGAAGTGCCGGAACTGCTCGACGACGGACTGTTGCTCTTTCCCGACGAGGAGGAACAGGCCGCCGCCAGCGCGAGCAGCGCCACCGCCGACACGGCCCCGGCCACCCGGGCGGTGGGAGGAAAACCCGGCTTGGACATCTTTCGTGGCCCCTTTCGGCTCAGCGGAGGTCTTCGACCTCCACTGATGGCACGTACGGGGGGCCGTCGTGGTTCGGCCGGGCTCCCTCCCGCTCCTCGCGGGCGATGCCGTCAGGTGAGCTGGATCAGCGTCAGCGTCGTCCACACCCCGACATGGATGCGATACCCGGCCTCGACCGGGAAGGCCTGGTTCGCCGGGATCGGGGCGGTGTCGTCGTTGAGCACCGTGCCGTTCATCGACTCCAGGTCCACCACCTGCCAACCGCCGTCGGGGCGCTGCTGGAGCACCGCGTGCAGGTGCGAGACGCCGGGGTCGGTCGGCGGGCCGGTCAGGTCGATGTCGACGTTCCCGCGCTTGCCCGAGCGGCCGATGCGCACCGTGTCGCCCTTGAGCTCGTACTGGCGGTCCGGGCAGTACGGCGGGAACGGGTAGGCGTTGGGGTCGATCTCGCCCTCGGCGACCACCGCGTCGTAGTACGCGCGGTCGGCGCTGGCGATGGCGATCCACTGGACCGCGGTCGAGGCGCCGCGCGGGTCGGAGGTGACGGTCGCGGCCAGCGGGTCCTGGCCGGCCTGCGAGCCCTGATTCGCCGGACCGCCCTGGACGCCCTGGACGCTCTGGCCGTTCTGACCGCCCTGCCCGACCGAACCGGTCCGCCCACTGCTCGGATCGGTCTGCGAGCCCTGATTCGCTCCGGTCGCGACTCCGCGTGCGACCGGCCCGGTCTGGCCGCCCTGGCCAACCTGACCGCCGCCCCGCGCCGCCGCCTCGCGAGCCGCCTCCTCGGCCGCCCGCTGGGCCTTCTCGGCCTTGCGCAGCTCGGCCTCGATGTCCAGCTCGGGCTCGTCGAGCGTGTCGCTGCTCTGTTCCTCGTCGAACGGGAACCCGCAGCCCTCACAGAACGTGTCGCCGTCCTGCCGGGGCATCAGGCACTTCGGGCACGGCTCGCCGGCCGCGCCGAAGGACGGCGAGCCGTGGGCCGCCGGCCCGCCGGCCGGGGCCGCGTTCCCGGGCGCCGCCTGCGGCGCGCCCATCGACAGCCCGCACTCGTCGCAGTAGTCGGTCGCGACCGACTGGTGTCCGTCCGGACACGTGGCCATCATCGTCCACCCGCCTCAACGCCGACCGCGGCAGACCGCCGCGGATTCCGCACCCTCGCCATGCTCATTGCCTACCCCCCACAGGAGTCAGTTCCGCTTGGCCCGCACGGTCTTGGTGGAGACCACGTCGAGCTCCATCGCGTCGCCCTTGTCCACCTTGGCCTTGGCCCGCACCTTGGAGGTGGCCGGGTCGACCTCGGTGACCTTGCGCAGCATCTTGACGGTGTCCTCGTGCCCGGACTCCACCGCCAGGTCCATGGCCCGGCCCAGGCGGGCGGTGGCGGTGTCCAGGTCGCCGGCGGCCTGGGCGTCCAGGCCCTCCTGGATGGCCGCGGCCATCTCGGCCTGGCCGGTGTAGTGCGCGACCCGGCCGTTGATCCGCGTGGACAGGTCGGTGTCCTCGGTCCACACCGCGCGGATCTTGCCCTCGCCGAGCAGCGTGGCGCCGCCGGCGTCCTTGGCCACCAGCTGCACCCGGCCGGCCAGCTTCTCCTGGCCGATGTTGCCCGGCTCGACCTCGACGCAGATGTGGTACTCGCGGTTCTCCGCGCCCCAGGCGCCGGTCGGGTAGTCGCCGGTCAGCGGGTTGTCGCCGGGCACCCGCATGCCGGACAGGTCCGCCAGGTTCGGGCTGACCTGCTTGACGTAGCGGATCGTGGCGCCCTTGGGCGCCCACAGCCGCAGCGCGACGTCGGCGACCTCCTTGCCCATGGAGTTCACGGTCATCTCGCGGAAGTCCTCGGCCAGCCGGGCCGGGTCGCGGACGATGCCCACGGTGCCCAGCAGCGCCTCGGCGATCTTGCGCAGCTCCTTGGGCTCCCAGTCCTCGCCGATGCCGCGGCAGTCGGCGGTGAAGTTGCCGATGCTGGCCTGGATCGCGCGGGCCAGGTCGGCCGGGGTCTCGGACTCGTCCTTGCCGTCGGTGAGCAGGATCGCGTGCTTGATCGCGTGCGGGTGGGTGTCGAAGATCCGGCCTGCCTGGGCCAGCCAGCGGCCCATCGCCGTACCGCCGTTGGCGTGCAGGCGCCCGACCGCCTCCTTGGCCGCCGCGCGGCTCTGGTAGTCGGCGCGCAGCAGCTGCCCGCCGGTCGGGTAGACCACGCGCGCGCCCTCGGTGCCGGCCACCACCGCGAAGTAGGCGCCGTCGGACAGCGTGTCGATGGCGACCTTGGTGGCCTCCTTGGCCGCCATCATCTTCGTGCGCGGGTAGTCCATGGACCCCGAGCAGTCGATGATGATGACCTCGACGTTGTCCTTACCCGAAGCCGGGACGCCGCCCGACGGGACCGGCGCGCCGCCGGCCGCGGCCGTCGCGGTCAGCGTGACCACCGCGTGCACCTCGCGCTGGCCGGCGGCCAGGTACTCGTTCTGGTTGATCTCGAAAGCGAAGTCTGGGTACTGGCTCATGGCTGCTGACTTGCTCCTGTCTGGCCGGCGGCGCCCTCCGCGGGTGCCTGAACGGGATAGGGGACGAGCACGGCGGTGATGTTGTCGTGGCCCCCGGAGTCGAGGGCCTTCCGGACGAGCCGGGCGGCCGCGCCGAACGGGTCCGTCAGGGCTGCGGGCAGGGCGAGGGCTGCCAGGTCCGCGGCCTTCTCCACGTAGTTCCACAGGCCGTCGCTGCACACCAGGACGACGCCGGGGCCGTCGGGGGTGAAGCGCGCCAGGTGCGGTTCCGGGGCGCCGGAGTCGGCGCCGAGCCACGCCTCGATGGCGTGCGAGCCCTCGGCGGCGTCGTCCTGGGTCAGCGCGCGGGAGGTGCCGCGCTCGTCGAGCCAGTAGGCCCGGCTGTCGCCGAGCCAGGCCACGGTGACCTCCTCGCCGACGATCGCCGAGACGTAGGTGCAGGCCGGCGGGTTGCCGTGGTCGGCGTCGCGGGCGAGGTCGGAGACCGCGCGGTCGGCGTCGGCGACGGCGTGCCGGGAGATCAGGCTCAGGTCGGCGGGGCCGATGACCACCGGTGCGCCGGCCGCCTCGGCGGCGTCGTCGGGCTCCGTCTCGATCTCGGACTGGAGCTCCATCACCGCGGTCTCGACGGGATCGACGTGCGCCGGCTCCGGCTCCGGCACGCGCTCGGCGACCGGCTCCGGAGTCCCGGCCGCGATCGCGGTCAGCAGCAGCTTCGCCGCCGCCGCGACGGCCGCGGCCGAGGCCTCGTCGGGCCGCTCCGAGGTGGACACCCCGTCGCAGACCACGGCGACGACCAGGTTCCGGCCGTCCAGCCCGAGCGCCGGGCGCAGCGCCATCGAGTCCTCGTTGCGGGGGTGGCGCAGCCCCCGGTCGCTGATCCCGGCCACCACGCCGAGGTCGACCTCCATCCGGTCGCGGCGGCGCGGCTGCAGGTCCCCGCAGTCGGTGCAGTAGCCCTCGGCGTCGATCTCGGTGCCGCCGCAGGACACGCACGGCTTGGGGCCCTGGAACTCCGAGGGCTCCTCCTCGCCGGTGACCGGCTCGTCGACCCCGTAGCCGCAGGCCTCGCAGAACCGGGCGCCCTGCTCCATCACCAGGTCGGTGGCCCCGCAGTTCGGACACGTCAGTTGTAGCGGCATCGAGTGATCCGCCTCCTGTCCGGCCTCGGCAGCCATGGTGGTCTCGACGGTCATATCAGGGTCCTGGGCCGGACCGCGTTGGCCTGGTCGACCAGCTCGATCCGCTTGGTGCGGTCGGTGGCCAGCCGGGCCAGCGAGCGGTAGACGTGCTCCATGCCCAGGCGCAGCGAGCGCTCGTCGACCTCGCGGTCGATCAACTTCTGGCCGGGGACCAGGTCGTTCGGCTTCTGCACGGTCAGCCGCGCGCCCGCGGCGCTGAGCACGTCCAGCGCCAGCCAGTTCGCCTGCTCGGAGTCCAGCCGGGTGGCCAGCCACGCGTAGCGGGCGTCGATGTCGGCCAGGTCGGCACCGGACAGGTCGCGGTCGCGGTCCACCAGCAGGGCCCGCAGCGCGGCCTCGGCGGCGGCCGTGTGGTGCGTCGAGGTCTGCGGCACGGCGCCGAAGGCGCGCACCGCCGCGTCCCGCTGCCCGGTGCGCAGCAGCGCGCGGGCCAGGCCGAACGCTGCGCTGACGTAGCCGTGGTCGGTGCGCCAGACCATGTCGTAGTAGCGGCTCGCGGTCGCCCAGTCGTTCAGGTGCTCCGCGCAGGCGGCCAGCGCCAGCTTCGGCGCCGCCTCGCCGGGCAGCGCGTCGTAGACCGCGGTGAACATCCGCGCGGCCTCCATGAGCATGCCGGAGGCCAGCTGGATCAGGCCGCGGTACCAGAAGGTGCGCCAGTCGCCGCCGTTGGCGTTCTCGAACTCGTCCAGGAGCCGGATCGCCGTGCTGAAGTCGACCTCGGCCGTGGCCACCAGCACCAGCCGCAGCTGGATCTCCTGAGAGGTGGCCAGCAGCGGCGAGTTCTCCAGGGCGAAGCGCTGCTCGACCAGGTCCACGGCGCCGAGGCCGGCCAGGAACTGCGCACCGGGGTCGTCGCGGTCCACCAGCGGGACCGGCAGCGCCCGCACCACCTCAAGCACGCCCGGGATCTCCACGGTGGTGCTCGGCACCCGCACCTCGGGGCCGAACATCACCGAGGCGCCGGGGTGCGGCTTGTCCTCCTCCAGCGACAGCACCTCGCGCAGCACCGCGGTCAGCTGCTGCGCCATCTGCTCGGCGGACCCGAACCGCATCTCCGGGTCCCGGTCCGTGGCCCGCTGCAGCAGCTTGTAGAACGACTCGTGCCGGGCGAACAGCGGCACGTCAGTCGGCGCGGGCAGGGCGTCCAGGTAGGTGGTCTGGTAGGCCCGGGAGTCCAGGCTGGTCAGCACGGCCAGGGTGCGGCCGACGGTGTACAGGTCGGACTCGACCGACGGACCCTCGTCGGCGATCTCCGGGGCCTGATACCCCTTGGTGCCGTAGATCGCGGAGTCCTCGTCGTCCATCCGGATCACGCCGCCCATGTCGATGAGCTTGAGCTGCTCCTCGGACTGGATGATGTTGTCCGGCTTGAAGTCGTTGTAGACCAGGCCCAGGCTGTGCAGGTAGCCGAAGGCCGGCAGGATCTCGATCGCGTAGGCGATGGCCTGCGCCACCGGCAGCGGGCCGGCCTGCCCGGCCGGGTCGCGGTAGTCGGAGCGGATCTGCTTCAGCGAGCTGCCGCCGACGTACTCCATGACGATGTAGCCGACCGGCGCACCGGTGACGGCGTCCGGGTGCTGCACGAAGTTCAGGATCTGCACGATCGAGGGGTGGTTCACCTCGGCCAGGAACCGGCGCTCGGCGGCCGCGGCGGCCATCGCGTCGGCGTCCCCGGAGTCCAGCAGGCCCTTGAGCACCACCCAGCGCTCCGAGACGTTCTCGTCCTTGGCCAGGTAGATCCAGCCCAGGCCGCCGTGCGCGATGCAGCCGAGCACCGCGTACTGCCCGACCTTGTCGCCGGCCTTCAGCTTGGGCTCGAAGGAGAACGCGGTCCGGCACTTGCGGCAGAAGCCCTCGGTGCGGCCCGGGTTCCCGTCCCGGCCCCGGCCCACCGGCGCCGAGCAGTTGGAGCAGTACCGCTTCGCCTCCGGCACCTGCGGGTTGACCATGATCTCGGTCATCGGGTCCTTGGACGGGACCGGCGGCACCTCGATCAGCCCGGCGCCCAGGTTGCCGCGGCGCGACCGGCCGGTGCTGCCGCCCCGGGAGCCGCGGGTGCGGCTGGAGACCGAGGTGGAGTTGCGGCTGGAGGCCGAGGTGCCGGTGGAGCGTGTGGCGCTGGTGCGCGTGGACGTCGCGGTCCCGGTGCGCGTGGAGGCATGGCCGGCTCCGACGCGCGGCGTGCCCTGCTGCGCCGCCGCCGGAGCGGCGGCGGTACCGCAGGTGTCGCAGTAGCCGTCGGCGTCGATGGTCCCGTCGCAGCCCGGCTCAAGACAGGCGGTCACTGGTCTTTCCCTCTCCCCTGTAAAACCCTTGTGGAGCCCTGTGTGAATCCTCGTGGGTCCGGTCGGCCCGATCAGCTCTCGTCATCAGTGGACACCAGACCTATGACATGCTCGGCAGCGCGGCGCCGACCGCTGCCTGGTAGTGGCGGACGGCGGCCTCGGCACCGGCCAGGTCGCACGGCGCGGACCACAGCAGGTCCCGCGCCAGCCCGTGCGCGGCGGCCAGCGCCGGGGACTCGGCGATCCCGTGCCGGGCGGCGCGCGCCCGGTAGGCCTCCAGCAGCCCCCGCAGTTCGTCCCGGCGGTCCAGCGGAGCGCGGATCTGCCCGACCCGCTTCTGGGCGTTCTCCAGGACCACGCGGCTGTTCTTCTCCAGTGCCGACAGGTTCCGGCCGAGCAACGTCCAGGACTGTGCGGAACGTTCCCGCTGGAGGTCGGCGACCTTGGTGCGCAGGTGCGCGGCGGCCTCCGAGGCCGGCGGCAGCTTCACCCTGGCGATCTTCTCCCGCACCTCGCCGCGGATCCGTTCGGCCTCGGCCTCGGCCCGGGCGATCAGCACGATGACGTCCTGCACCCCGGCCAGCCGCTGGTCGAACTCCTCGCGGGCGGCCAGCGCCTGGTCCAGCTCGGTCTGCACGCCGGCCAGGTCGGCCAGCAGCCGCGCCACCCGGGCCGGGGTGGCGGCGCCCCCGCCGGCCGCGGTGCCGGCCGCGGTGCCGAGCGGGTCGGACAGCGCCCGGCGCCGCAGGTCCGAGGTCTGGGCCTCGATCCCGGCCAGCCGGTCGAAGACCGGATCGGCGCTCACCCCGACCCGGTCGGCGGTGCCGCGCGCGGCGCGGGCCCTGGCCTGGAGCTCGTCCAGCGGCTCCAGCAGCCGGTTCCACGCGTTCTCGGCGTCGACCGCGACCTTCTTGACCAGGTCGTAGGTCCGGGTCATGGACTCCACGGCCTCGTCCAGGGTGAGCAGGTCCTGGGTGCTGGCCGGGTCCAGCAGCCCGCGCCGCTCGAACGGCACGGCCTGCCGGGGCAGCGCCACCGACCGGCCGGTGAGCAGATCGGCCATGGCCGCCAGCTCCCGGTCGCCCAGCCGGGTCTTGGGGCCGCCGCGCATCGCCACGACCCGGTCGAGCACCTGCTGGTACGCCTCGAACACGGTCCACAGCCCGGCCAGCTCGGCCGAGGCCTGCGCCCAGGCCTGCGCCGTGGCACCGGTCAGCTGAGCGCCGTCCAGCAGCCGCCGGCCCGGGTGGTCGTCCAGTTCCAGCAGGCCCGCCGACACCCCCGAGCGCTCCTGGGCGCGGCGGTCGATCGCGGCGTCGATCGCCTGCCGGGTCCACATCGTCGTCACGGTCGTGCTCTTGCTCCCCCCATGCCCGTCTGACTGGAATCCCCTGCCCGTTCCATCAGCTCAGCTACCCACTGCCCGTTCCATCAGCTCAGCTACCCAGAGGATAGTGCTGGGGGATCTGTGGAAGAGACTTGGGCTGGGAACCCAAATCATTTGCAAACAGTGAGCGCCAGCCGTTCGGACCGGTGTCCTGGATCAGGTTCGCCAGGGCGGTGTTCACGAACGGGGTCAGATCGTTCGTGCCGCTGGCGGGATGGTTCGTGACGATGCCGTATGGCTGTTCTTCCTCGGCC
The DNA here is from genome assembly GCF_041262085.1 of Catenulispora sp. GAS73. Classification (NCBI taxonomy): domain Bacteria; kingdom Bacillati; phylum Actinomycetota; class Actinomycetes; order Catenulisporales; family Catenulisporaceae; genus Catenulispora; species Catenulispora sp. GAS73. Next base: position 43,611 of record NZ_JBGCCM010000006.1, on the reverse strand, counting down.
GGAGCGGTGGTCATCTTGACGTGCGGATCCTGGCTCTCCATGCCGCGCAGGAGGGCGTCGTCGGTGTAGATCGCGCCGACCAGACCTTGTTGCAAGTCTGCGAGGCAGTCCAGGGCGTTCGCCGCGGTGAAGGTACCGGCCTTGCCCAGCACCCGCAGGATCTCGGCGGCCGACGTGGAGTTGAGCGTCGCGCACACCTTCACCTGGGAGCCGTCGGCGGTCTTGACGCCCTTCAGCCCGGCCAGGGACGCGGACTGGGGCTTGCCGTCGTCGCCGAGCGGCATCAGGAGCTTCAGCTCGGCGGTGTAGTAGGGGTTGGAGAAGCTCAGCGGCGTCGGGCTCTGCATCCGCGCGCAGGTGATGGTCGTGGTCTGCACGACCAGGTCCACGTTGCCCGCGTGCAGCTGGGCGTACTCACCGGTCTTGGGGTCCCCGAGGGTGACCACGCGGAACTGGATGTGGCCGTCGGAGCCGAAGATGGCGCGGGCCATCGCCCGGGCGATGTCGACGTCGAAGCCCTGGGGGTTGTTGTCGTGCTGCGGGTCGTAGCCGAACAGCTCGGTGTTCAGGTCGATGCCGGCGATCAGGAACCCGCGCTTGCGGATCTTGTCCAGGGTGCCGCCGGGCGCCACCTGGTCGTTCGGGCCCGGCAGCGGGTTCACGGCCGCGGCGGTGGCCTCCGGCCCGCAGAGCGTCGGCTTGAACGGCGTACCGCTGGGGACGCCGCCCGCGCCGATGCCCTGGCCGGACCGGGGCACCATGACGCTGCCCGAAGTGCCCTTGTTCTCCGCGCCGCAGGCGGCCGTGAGCCCGACCGCCGCCACGACGGCCGCGGCCGCCCATGTCCGGACCCTGATGTGCCGCATCCCGTCCATCCCGGTCATCCCCCGCCCCCTCACTGGTATTCCGCGATCCGGCGGCCCAGCCCCCGGACCACCGCCGCCGCCATCGCCAAAGCCAATACCCCGAGCCCGATCTCCAATCCGGCCAAGGCGTTCGCACCGCTCGCGGCCTCGTCCTGGAAGGAGGCCTCGGCGTACTTGATGGCCTGGTCCAGGTCGCCCTGGAGGGCGGTGAACGACGCCGCGGCGCTGGGCTTCGGCGCGGCGAAGTCGTGCTGGCCCAGCGCCGAGTCCACCGCCTTCGGGTACTGGTTCTGCGCGTCCGAGGCCCGCAGCGCCTGGTGCTGGGTGTGCCAGGCGCCCGCGTCGGCCGCGGCCTGGTTCGCGAGCTTCCGGCCGGCGTCGTCGGTCGCGAGCTGGGAGGCGTTCTGCAGCTCGGCGGCCAGCGCCTCCTCGGTGCCCGGGACGTGCGAGCCGTCCGCCGCGGTCACGCCCGCGTAGTCGGCCTCCTTGTCGTCCGCGGTGCCCCGGCCGACCAGCGTCAGCATCTCGTCGGTGCGCGCCTGCAGGGACAGGATGCGGGCCGTGGCCAGCGCGCTCACCTGATCCGAGCCCCGCGTCCTGGCGTCGTTCTCACGGCTGTTCTGCACCGTCATGTCGACCCCGGCCCAGGCGAAGGACACCACCAGCGCGGCCGTGGCGCCGAGCAGGCCGATGTTGAACGTCCGGTTCGTCCGCCGCGACTCGCGCGTCTGCACCAGCACGAGAGCCGCCAGCAGCAGGACGCCGGCCGCGATCATCAGCACCGGGAACTGCGTTGCCGTGTTCTCGGCCGAGGCGAGGTTCTTCGCCTCGGTGTCGGTGAGCGCCTGGGCCCACGGCAGGATCCCGGTCGGCGGGCTGGTCGCCGTGCCGGCGGTCCCCTGCATCAGGTTCGAGGCCTGAAGCAGGTAGCGGAATCCGACCGGGTAGCCGAGCAGGTTGTTCGCCGCCGCGGTGGCGTTCAGCTTGACGTACTGCGGCAGTTGGGCCGCGACCTGATTGAGCGCCTTCATCGCCGCGGTGTCGCCGCCGGCCTCGGCGGTCGCCGTCAGCAGCGCGCCCTGGGCCTTCTGCAGGTCGGCGTTGTACGTGTTCAGCAAGTCGACCGGCGCCTCGCCGACGTGCAGGTACATGGTGGTCGCGGTGGCGTCGGCGTCCGAGAGGCTGTGGTAGAGCACCTCAGCCTGCTGGATCATGACCCCGCTGTGCGACTTGGCGTCGTCGGCCCCGTCGGCGCGCACCTGGGCCCCGATGATCCCGACCGCACCGAACACCAGCGCCCCGGCGGCCAGCGCGGCGCGGATCCGCCCCAGTTTGCGATCCGTGCGCTGCCCCGCCGTTTTGGCCGGCTCGTTCGGCGCGGCGGCTGCCGCCGCGCCCTGTGTGGCCAGGACCTGGGTCGGCGCATGAGGTGTGGCGATCGTCATCCAGGAGCCCCCCTTTGGATCTGTAGCGTGTTTCGAGCCCGCCCGACGGGCCCCTGCCTTGCCTTCTCCTGTGCTTCTGCTGCGGTTAAGGAAAACCTAACGGTTCACCAGCAGGCTGCGGTGCCATTGGTACCAGCCAGTTATAGGATCGAGCACGGGAGGCGATTATGCGTAGACTGCACAAGCTCGCCGTCGCGGTGGCCGTCGCAGGGCTGACCGCCGCTTGTGGCGGGGGCGGCAACTCGGCGAAGACGGCGACGGTGGCTCCGGTGGCGAACGGATCGTCGCCCTCGTCATCAGCGGCTTCGGGCGGTAGCTCGTCACAGAGCTCTGGGTCGAGCGCCCCGTCGAGCTCGGCCCCGGCCGTCACCTCCCCGGCGCTCGTGGTGATCAAACCCGCCGCGAACTCCTCCGACGTGGACCCCTCGTCGCAGATCTCGGTGAGTGTTGCCAACGGGAAGCTGACGTCGGTCACCGCGCAGCTGTCCGGCGGCAACGCCGTCGACGGCACGCTGGACCCCTCGGGCGCCTCGTGGACGTCGGCGAACCCGGTCGGGATCGGCCACACCTACAAGGTGACCGCGGTCGCGGTCGGCGACGACGGCAAGCAGCAGACGACGACCTCGCAGTTCACGACCGGCACCCCGGACAACACCTACGCGGGCACCTACACCCCGGACCCCAACACGACGTACGGCATCGCGCAGCCGGTGTCGATAACGTTCGACAAGCCGATCACGGACCGGGCCGCGGTGGAGAAGCAGCTGACGGTGACCGCGAGCCCTGCGGTGGCAGGCTCCTGGCACTGGTTCGGCTCGCAGCGCGTGGACTACCGCCCGCAGCAGTACTGGGCGGCGGGCACCAAGGTGACGCTGCACATGCGCCTGGACGGCGTGAAGAGCGGCAGCCTGTACGGCAGGCAGAACCGGGACGTCACCTTCACCATCGGCCGGGCCCTGACCGCGACGATGGACGCGAACACGCACCGGATGGCGGTGACCACCGGCGGCAAGACCACGACGCTGCTGACGAGCTCCGGCAAGCCCGGTTTTGAGACCTGGAACGGGACGATGGTGGTCTTGGAGAAGGACCAGGACATCAGCATGAACTCCTCGACCGTCGGCATCTTCGGGGTGAACGCGTATGACATCCCGGACGTGTACTGGGACGTGCGGCTGACGCCTTCGGGGACGTTCGTGCACGCCGCGCCGTGGAACGCCGGGAAGTTCGGCAACGTCAACGGCAGCCATGGGTGTATCGGGATGTCGACTTCGGATGCGGAGTGGTTTTTTAGTCAGGTGATGCCTGGTGATCCGGTGACGGTTGTGAACTCCAAGGACACTGTGCGTGCTGATAATGGGTTCGGTGATTGGAATTTGAGCTGGGGTCAGTGGGTGGCTGGGAGTGCGTTGCCGCATTGAGGTTGTGGTGGTGGTGGTTGTTGTTGTGGTGGTGGTGGTGGCTGGCGGTTTTCGTTAGCAAGATCGCGCGGTGGTTCAGGTGTCGGCGGCGGTGGGTTGGCGGCTGGCGGTGTTCGTGGGCACGATCGCGCGGCGGTTTAGGTGTCGGCGGCGGTGCGTTGGCGGCCGGCGGTTTTCGTGGGCACGATCGCGCGGTGGTTCAGGTGTCGGCGGCGGTGCGTTGGCGGCTGGCGGTTTGCGTGGGCACGACCGCGCGGCGGTTTAGGTGTCGGCGGCGGTGCGTCGGCGGCCGGCGGTTTTCGTGTCCACGACCGCGCGGCGGTCCGAGTCACTGCGCATGTCGTAGGCGGCAATCGTCGTGCGTGGTGGGCACCTTGAGGCCTCCGGCGGGCGCTCTACAGCGAGGGGGCGACCCGCGCGACCTGCTGTTTGGCGGCGGCCCGCGACTGCTCGGCTTTCTTTACGCTGTTGCCTGCGCCGCGCTGTCCGGCGGCGGTCGCTGCTTGTGGTCGCCGGGTTCTGTGCCCCTCGCCGCGTCGTCGCCTTACGGAACCAGCCCGGTCCGGTGGTGTAAAGCCGGATCGCTGCTGCTGTGGTCCGGTTTCGCCCGGCTTGACACCACCGGCCCGGCCAGGTTGGCTGCGCCCGCCGACGCGGCGAGGGGCCCAGAACCAACACCCCGCATGGTCCGGTCGGACACGACCCAGCACGGGGCCGGCCGCGCTGGCCCGTCACCCGCGCGTCGAGCAGTGGCGTCGGAAAAGCACCGCTCGGGGCCCCGCCGTGGAAGGTGTCCGGGGCGGGGCGTGCGGGAATGTAGGGTCTGCGCATGACCTCGACCACGCTCCCCTACCCCGCGATCGACGACCATGGTCTGATCGGTGACCTGCGGACTTGTGCGCTGGTGGCCGGTGACGGCACCGTGGATTGGTTCTGTCCGGGGCGGTTTGACGCGCCGAGTGTGTTCGGCGCGGTGCTGGACCGCGAGCGGGGTGGGGCGTTCCGGATCTGGGTCGAGGGTGCGACGTCGAGCCAGTCCTATGTGCCGCGCAGCGCGGTGCTGGTGACGCGGTTCGAGACCGCCGATGGCGGCGTCGGCGAGGTCGTCGACTTCATGGTGCCGGATGAGGCTCGGGCCTCGCAGACCCCGGCTGAGAGCGTCCTGTACCGGATCGTGCGCGCGGTGGCCGGCGACGTCCAGTTCTCCGTGAGCTGCCTGCCGCGCTTCGACTATGCCCGCTCGGTCGGTGACCGGGTGCGGTTGGTGCAGCGCGGTGCCACGCAGGCCGTGGTCTTCTCCAGCCTGGAACGGACGGTGAGCCTGTTGTCGTCCGCGCCGCTGGGCCTGTCCGACGACTCCGGCACTGCGGTCGCCGAGGTCCTGCTCGGGCCGGGTGAGGCCGCGGCGTTCGTGCTGGCCACTGACCTGGATGAGCCGGACGACTGGCAGCCCGACGTCGCGGCCGATGTGGAGCGCGCGCTGGAGGAGGCGCTCATCTTCTGGCACGGTTGGCTCGCGCGGAGCACCTACCGCGGCCGGTGGGCCGACACCGTGCACCGCTCGGCGATCACGCTCAAGCTGCTCACGTACGCGCCGACCGGCGCCTTCCTGGCGGCGGCCACGGCTGCGCTGCCCGAGGAGATCGGCGGTGCGCGCAACTGGGACTACCGCTACACCTGGGTCCGCGACGGCTCCTTCTCCGCTCGCGCGCTGTCCGATCTCGGCTTCCATGAGGAGGCCGAGGCCTTCGCGCGCTGGGTCACCGACCGCCTGGCCGAGGGTCCGAACCCGCTGGGCGAGCCGCTGGACATCATGTACCGGGTGGACGGCACCACGGACCTGGTCGAGGAGGAGCTGCCGCACTGGGAGGGCTACCGCGGCTCCTCGCCCGTCCGCATCGGCAACGGCGCGGTCGAGCAGCTCCAGCTCGACGTCTACGGCGAGTTCCTCTACTCGCTGGCCGACACCGAGCACCTGCACAGCGCTGAGGGCCAGGCCGCGGTCGGCAGGCTGCTGGACTGGCTGGTCGAGCACTGGGCCCGGCCGGACGAGGGCATCTGGGAGACCCGGGGCGGTCGGCGCGACTTCACCTACAGCCGCCTGATGTGCTGGGCCGCCTTCGAGTACGGTCTGCGGATCGCGCCGACGCACGAGAACGCCGGCATGTGGGCCGTGATGGCGCACTCGATCGCCGGCGAGATCCGCACCCGGGGCTGGGACGAGACGCAGCAGGCTTACGTCCAGAGCTATGGCGACGGTGCACTGGACGCCTCGATCCTTTTCATGCCGGTCGTCGGCTTCACCTCCGGGGACGACGAGCGCTGGGCCGGCACCCTCGCCGCCATCGAGCGCGGCCTGGTCCACGACGGCCTGTGCCACCGCTACCACCTCGGCGAGTTCAGCGACGGCATGGAAGGCGACGAGGCGAGCTTCGACCTGTGCACGATGCTCTACTACGCGGCACTAGCCCGCAGCGGCGCGGTGGAGCAGGCGCAGAAGCTGTTCCAGGGCTTCCTCGACCACGCCGGGCCGACCGGCCTGTTCGCCGAGGAGCTGACGCCGGACGGCCAGCAGTTGGGGAACTACCCGCAGGCGTTCACGCACCTCGGGGTGATCTGGGTGGCGCTGGCTCTGGACGCGGCTCTGGACGCCGCCGCCGATCGCGCGACGGCCGATCGGGTCGGTGTCGCCGGCGATCCCGTCGCGGCGCGTTAGGGTCGGCGGAGCCCGGGCATCCGGTCCCGGGAAACGCGTTCACGCCACCCCTACGCCGTAACCCGTTGGCATGACTTTCCGATAGTGGAACCACCTAACTCAAAGACTCTCTCTACAATCGCGATCGTCACTGCCATCGCCGTCCCTCGGGCACTGCTTGGAATGGGGAGCTGTCTGACGCTACGCAGCGTCCCGTGAGAGGAACTCTGAGCATGCACAACCCGGGCAAGTCACGCACCATCGACGCAGTTGTCTTCGACGTCGGGGAGACGCTCGTGGACGAGAGCATCGAGTACCACAACTGGGCCGACTGGCTGGGCGTCCCGCGCCACACCTTCTCGGCCGTCTTCGGCGCCGTCATCGCCGCGGGCCGGCCGCACCTGGAGGCCTTCGAGTACTTCCGGCCGGGCTTCGACCTCGCCGCCGAGCGCGAGGCGCGGACCCTCGCGGGCCGCCCCGAGGGCTACGGGGAGCGCGATCTGTACCCGGACGCGCGCCCCACCCTGGCCGCCCTGAAGGAGGCCGGCTATCTGGTCCTGATAGCCGCGAACCAGACCACGGTGTCCCACCGCATCCTGGAATCGCTCGACCTGCCGGTGCACCTGGTGACCACCTCCGGCATGTGGGGCGACCTGGAGAAGCCCGACCCCGCGTTCTTCGCCAAGGTCGTCGAAGTCTGCGACACCGTCTCGCGCGCCGAGGGACGCGGCCCGCTGCGCGGCGCCGGAAGCGTCCTGTACGTCGGCGACCGCCTCGACAACGACCTGCGCCCGGCCTGGGGCGCGGGACTGCGCACCGCCTTCATCCGTCGCGGCCCCTGGGGCACGGTCCACGGGGACGACCCCGATCTGGTGGCCAAGACGGACTTCTATCTCACCGGCCTGGACCAACTGCCGGGGATGCTCGCCGACGAAGTCTGACCCCGGGCTCCGTCGCCGCGATCCGCGGATCGCGGCGACGGAGCCCGGCCGTCATCGAAGAGTCATCGCAAAACCCTGTCTCACAGACGCACCATCGCTACTCCTTCCCCCCGACGATCTCCTCATTCGAAGTCGGCGGCCCGCAGGCGCACCGAGATTTGGTGCCGGGGCCGCGACGCGGCCTCCAGCACGACCCCGCCGACGAGACACAGGGCGACCACACCGATGACGGGTACCAGCCACCCGTCGCTCGGCGCGCCCGGAACCTGGTCGCCGAGCAGTGGCGCGAGCGCCGCCCCCATCGCCAGACCCCCGGCTGCCGCCAGGATCGACAGCGGCAGCGTAACGGCGGGACCCAGCAGTCGGCCCCCTGTTTCAGAAAGACCTAAGACTCGAAGCAGCAGAGCACTGTCATGCGCCGCCCGGCGGCTCCCGGCCATCGTCTGCGCGAGGCACAGCAAGCCGAATCCGACCGTCAGCAGCTCGGCCATGCGCAGCACGGAGTGCGCGGCGGAGGTGCGGCCGTCGGCGTATCCGGCGGCGGAGACCTGCGCGTAGGAAGCGAACGGGAAGTAGGGCTGGACGCCGGGCAACGAACGCAGGGCTTTGACATAGGGGTGCCCGGTGATCCACACCGCGTCCGGCGGCGGCGCCTCGGCGCCCATCCGGTCGGCGGGCAGCACGACGTATCCGGGCCCGTATTCACCGGCGATCACCGACGCCGTCGGCAGATCGGCCGTCGCGACGAAGTCCACCTCGATCTGTTCGGCGGGGAGGGCGATGGTGGCGTGTGACCCGACCAGTCCCGCGAGTCCCGGGGAGACCAGCGCGGTCACCGTGCCGGGGCGGCTCGGTTTCTCCGGCCAGTCGTCCGGCACCTGCCCCGAGCGCCCGCCGGACTCGCTCGCGGCGCGCTGCGTCAGCGTCCGCAGCTGACCGGAGTCTGCGGCGAGCACCGCGACGTTCGCCGGGGCTGAAGCGAGGCCGGAGATGCCCGCCGCTCCCACGTACGCGCTCAAGACCTGTCCGGCACCCGGCACGGCGGCGGCCTCGGCGGCGAACCCGGCCGGCAGCGACACCGCGGCGCCGTTTTCGAGCACGATCGTCGAGGGATCGGGGATCGCCTCGACGCGCGCCCCGGCGCCGACCGCGTACAGCGCTTCGTCGCGGACTCCTTGGGTCACCGAGGAATCCAGCCGGGCGGCGAACGTCGCGGCGGCGATCGCCACCACCAGACCCGCCAGCGGCGCGGCCAGCACCCGGACCCGGCGTCCGGCCAGCGCGGCGGCGACGAACGACACCGTCGCGCGCCGCCGTCGCGCCAGCGCCAACGGCACCGACCACAGCAGCGGGACGGCCCGCACCACCACCAGCGCCGCGGCGAACGCCAGCAAGGCGGGCGCCGCGACCGCCAGCCAGTCGACGGACCCTGACGCGCTCTGCGCGCCCCGGGTCCGCATCACACCGACAGCTGCGGCGGCGCCGAGCGGGACCGCGATGTCGCGCACCAGACGGGGAATCCGGGCGTCGGCGTCGGCCTCGGTCGGCTCGCGGCGTTCCGACCCGGGCTGGTCGCTGTGTGCCGCGACCCGGCCGAGGACGGAGAAGAACCCGGCGAGCGTCAGCAAGACCGCGCCGGGCCAGGCCGGGACGGTCCCACCCGCCGCGACCCCCGCCGCGGTGGCGATCGCCACCCCCGCCGCCGCCCCGACCGCGACGACGAGCCCTGATTGCGTGGCGAACCGCAGCGCGAGGCGTCCCGGCGCCGCGCCGCGCGCCTTGCACAGCACGATCTCGGCCGAGCGCCGGGTGACGACGGTGCGCAGCATCAGGAAGAACGCCGCGAGCGCCCCAGCCAGCACGCCGCCGAGCACGACGGAGTCCAGCAGGCGCGCCTGGCGCTCGACGGTGAGCGCGTGGCCGGCGAGGATGTCGAGCCTGGTCTCGGCGGCCAGCGGGAACGGATGGCCGCCGGGGTCCTGCAACGACAGGCCCTGTCCCCCGACCACCAGGCGGTGCACCGCGTCCTGGAGGACCGCCAGGTCCCCGACGCGGACCCGCGAGGGGTCGACGACCAACTCGATCGCCGTGCTGCTTTGGCCGATGCCGGGGATCAGGCCCATGGCGTCCACGTCGGTGACCGAGGGCAGCAGAAGGTCCAGACGCCAGACCGCCTGTGGCTGAGCGCACTTCGGGTCGTTCACATACCCCAGGACGGGGTCCTCGACACCGCAGATGGTGCCGAGGCCGAGGCCGCGGGCGTGGTCGGCGTACCGCCAGCGGACCGCGTCGCCCGGATCGTCGGAGACGTAGACGCCTGAGACGGTGTAGGTGATGTCCTCACGTCCGCTGGTGTTGCCGGCGGTCGTGTGCAACACCGAGCCGACGTGCAGCCCGAGGGCACTCGCGGCGGCCTGGCTGATCGCCGCCGACTCCGTGACGGTGACGTGCCGCGGGTCGCCGGCCGCTTCGACGTCGTGGACACCGGTCGCGGCGGTCGGCGCGGCGCCGGCGACGAAGCGGACGTGCTCGGCGAAGCCGGGCAGGGCGGCACCACGCAGGTGCACGAACAAGCCATCGGGCCCCTTGAAGCCCATGACCGGGAACTCGCCGGAACTGAGGATACTGATATCGGTGTCCGTCATCAGATCCGACAGCTGTGGCGGCATCGCCGCCTTCGACGCGGCCGCGACGGATTCCATGAAGGCGTTGCTGTATTGGTCATTGCTCGGGGAGACCAGAGTGATGTCCCGGTCTTGGCTGCTCGCGCCGCCCACGGCGTCCTCGACGACGGCCCGGTCGGACCGGCTCATCTGGTACGGCACCGCGGCCCCGGTGGCCGCCGTCGCCGCCGCGAACGCCGCGAGCAGCGCCAGCACGCCCCGCACCCGCGCGGCCTCGCTCCACCACCGCGGGCGCCGCATCAGCTCACCTCCGCTCGGAACGAGGCCCGCTCGCTGAAGGCGTAGGCGAGCAGGACGGCCAGCGCCCCGAACACCGCCGCCGCGGCCCCGGCCAGGCCGAGCGCCGGCCAGTCGTAGACCCGGACCGGCGGCGGGTCCGGCGGGGCGCCGGAGGGCGTGAACACCATCAGCTTGAACTCCGATCGCAGGGCCAGGGCGCCCAGACCGAGGCCGGCCAGGGCGCCGAGCAGTGCGACGCCGGCCTGTTCGGCCAGCAGCAGGACGGCGGCGCGGCGCCGGGTCAGGCCGAGCGCGGCCAGCACCGCCAGTTCGCGGGCGCGCTCGCGCAGCGTGGACACGGTGTGCAGGGCCAGGCCGAGCAGGACGAAGGCGAGGGCGGCGAGGGTGCCGAGTTCGAGGGTCAGGCGGAAGCCGGCGGCGAAGGGGTAGTCGCGCAGGGCCTGCGTGGCGGTGGCACGGTCCGCGACGGCGGCGGGCTGCGCGAGGCGTGCGGCGATCAGGGTGCTGCGACAGCGGTCGGCGAGGCCGGCCGCGGAGGTGCCGCCGTCCGCGTCGGCCCACCACTCGCCGGTGAGCGGGGCGATCTGCTGTCCGGTCGCGCCGGGGCCGGCCGAGGCGCGCTGTGCTTCGCGGTCCATGAAGCCGATCGGGACGATGAGGGCGTCCCGGCTGTCGGCGGCGCCGCCGGACCCGGTTCCGGGGGCGGCTTCGATCGCGGCCACGAAGCGCAGGGTCACCGGCTGGGAGAAGGCTCCGGTGGCGAAGGTGTCGCCGACGCGCTTGTCCAGGGCGGCCAAAAGGTGATCGGTCGCGATCGCCGGGACGGTCAGGGTGCCGGTATCGCCGACCTTGGCGAGCTCCAGGATCTGGACGGGATTCGAGACGGTGAGGCCCTGCCTCACGCCGGCGTTGGTCGTGGCGAGGTCGGCGTCGGTCGGGACCGGCGGTGCGGTGAAGGCCATGCCGGCCGGGATGGCGACCGGCTGGTCGTCGGCGCGCAGGCCGGCGACTTTGAGGGTGCCGATCGGGCAGGACGGGGCGGTCGAGGCCTCCGACAGGGCACTGATGCAGATCGGGTAGGCGATGTTCTTGCCTCCGCCTACCAGGGTTCCGGCCAGAGTGTGGGCGGCGCCGTCGGGTGCGGCGATGGCGCCGAGGGGTGCTGAGCCGGGGAAGCCGTAGGCGTCGGTGAAGTGGGCGGTCAGCTGGAGTCGGCCCGGGTCGCAGGTGCTGTTCGCACTCGGGCTGTAGGTGAGGTCCGCGGACAGCCGGGTCGGCGTGCCGGGCAGCGGGACGCCCACCGAGCCGTGCCCGTCCCAGCCGCCGGTGGCCAGCAGGGCACTGATCCGCAGCCAGCTCCTGCCGCCGGCCAGATCGTCCCGCAGCACCAGGACGCCGTCGGAGCGTTCCGGGTCCAAGCCGAGGACGTCGGCCGTCGGCGTGGTCTGGTCCATGCCGTGGGTGGTCGCGGCCTGGTCGGCGCGGACCATGCGGTAGGGGGCGCGCAGAGCGACGAAGCCGGAGCCGGTGCCGGGCGTGGTCGCGAGCGCGTGGACGGTCTCGGGTCCGGTGGACACGAGCCCTGTGACGTGCACGTCGGCGCCGACGGCGAAGCCGGCCTGGTCGGCGTCCGAGCGGTCGGCCGAGGACAGCAGGACACTGGCCTGCACGCCGATCGCCACCGCGAGGACGAGCAGCGCCATCGGCAGGGCCTGGGTGCGGGCCGCGCGGCCGAGGCGCCAGCCGACGAGGGCGGCGAGGGCGCCCTTGCCGTGCGCGGCGCCCCGGCCGGCCGGGGCGGCGACGAACGGCAGGAGTCTGAGAACGATGAGCGCCCCGGCGGACAGCAGCACCGCGGGCGCGACCACCTGCGGCCAGGGCAACGCGCCGGCGCGCGAGGAGTCGTCACGGGCCTGGAACAGCTCCCAGAGCGCGGCGAGGGCGAAGGCGAGCACGGCCAGGTCGATGGTCGCGCGCTGCAGGGCGGTGCGCAGCGTCGAGCGCCGGCGGACGCGCGCGACAGTGCTGTAACCGAGTGCGGAGCGCGTGCCGACCGAGCCGAGCAGGATCGCGGCGAGCACCGCGCCGATCAGCGCGACCACCCACTGCGCGGTCTGGATGTGGTCGGTGCCGCCCACGGCCCCGGCGATGCCCGAGCCCCGCTGCGCCCACCCCGCCCCGATGCGCTGCTCCAGCCACCGCGCGGCCCACGGCGCCAGCAATGCGCAGGGCACGGCGAGCGCGAGCCCTTCGACGACCTGGACGCGGCCCAGCGCGCCGACGGAGGAGCCCCGGGCACGCAGCAGGCCGTCCATGGCGTGCCGGCGGTCGGCCAGCGCTCGCGCGATCTGCGCCAGCGCCGCGAGCGACAGGACGCCGAGTTCGGCGGCGACCAGCCACTCCAGGCGGACGCTGACCGCCGTCACGCCGACCAGGACGCTCATGCGCGGTTCGAGCTGGTCGTCGAGCACGGCGGTGAAGTCGCCGTCCGGCGAGGAGGTGGTCGGCACCCAGGCGTCGAAGGCGGCGAGCTGCGCGGTGAACTGCGGCAGCCGATCGGCCGGGAAGCCCGCCGGGTCGGGCGCCGCGGTGATCGCGGCCTGCGTGAGCAGGATGTCGGGCCGCGCGGTGACGGAGGCGTCGACGAGCACCGGCGCCTGGTCGCCGTCGTGGCGCCAGAACCGGTCGGCGGGGTCGAGCGGCCGGTAGACGCCGACAACGCGGAACGTCAAGGCGCTGCTGGACTGCCAGCCGGAGCGCGTGGGGATGGTGTCGCCGACGTGCCAGTGATGGCTGGTGAGGGTCTGCTGGGAGACGACGCCCGGGAAGGCCGCGTTGGAGTCGGCGCTCACCGCTCCCGTCGCGGGCCATGTGCCGTCGACCAGCCGCGCCTTGTCCTTGAGCGAGTCGCTCGACCAGAACGCGACAGCGTCGGTGCTGGACGCACCGGAGCCGAGCAGGACATAGGGCCCGGACACGACCGTGGTGTCGACCTGCGACCCGACCCCCGCGAACGCGGCGCCGACCCGACCGTGCAGCTGCGCGAAGAACGCGGCCCGCTGATCCGGCGTCGCCGCCCACTGCGTCCCGGATCCGTAGACGACACGCACCGTCCGCGCATCCGGCGCCATCGCCCCGAGCGCGCTCCGCACCGACGCCGCCCGCACCGCCGAAGCGTGTAAGCCGATGAGCGTGACCAGCACCAGCGCCGGCATCAACACCGCCACCGCCGCTCCGAGCATGCCGCGCTGGTACACGGCCCGACGAAGCAGGAGGCGGGGTGCGGTCATGCGGGTAGGGACGGGCTGCGGTCGCTGTGGCGTTGCGAGTGTTACCGAACGGTGATTAAGACAGGGGGCTCACATGGCACACTACGGCGGTGACGCCGACATCCCCCGAACCCGCGTGGGCCGATCTGCCGCACCCCGAGCTCTACGCCGATCTGCGAGCCGCCGGCAGCCTCGCCGCAGCGCTGCGGAAGGCGGCTGCCGACGAGGGGCTCGAATTCGCGGAGCTGCCCACCACCGTCGGCCACTCGTTGTTGTCCGCCGAACTCGGAGGGGTGCCCGGCTTTCACCGCGCCCCGCTCTCTGTGACGTGCGCGGCCTTGATCCGGACGTTCTCGGTCAACGGCTGGATTCGGGGCGTGTACACGTTCTCCGGCGGGACCCCCGATCTGCGGGAGATCGCCCGCGCGGCGGCTTCCTGGCGGTCGGGTGCGCCGCTCGCGGACATCCAGCGCGACTTCCCGTGGATCGCGGTCCGGGAGATCGCGTTCGCGCACGAGCGTGGACCGGCAGAGGCGGTCTTCAGCTGCTCCCCTACACCAGCCATTGGGTGCTGTGCTTCAGCCGGTGTACGGGCAATCCGTACACCTACGACGTGCCCTGCATCGACTACGTCGAGGGCCACTACCGGGTCCGTTGGCCCGGCTGGGGTGACACCACGCGGGTTCTGGGCGAAGCCGCCACGGCCGAGAAGGCCGTCGCGCTGGTCGTCGCGCACCTGCCGGAAGGGACCGGTCCCGCGGTGACGGGCACCGCCGACGAGCTCGGGCTCTGAACGGACGAGCCGGGCCCTGAACGAGGCCGCCTCCTCAATCCGGCAGCCGAGCCCCACTCCCCGCATCGAACAAATGCAGCGCCGCACCGGCCCGCACCCCGAGCACCACGCTCTCGCCCTTCGCCGGCACCGGGCCGCCTCCGTGCCGGATCACCAGATCGCTCTCCTCCCCGTCGACCACCGCCCGGGCCGTCACCAGGTAGTCGCGGCCGGTGTCCCGGACCAACACCGCGGTCGCGCGGACACCTTCCGCCTCAGCGCCGATCGACAGGTCCTCCGGCCGGATCCCGATCACCACCCGGCTCCCGGTCAGTGCTGAGGATTGTGTTGAGCTCAGCCCCACCGCCAGGCCGCCGAGGCGCACCACGCCGTCGGCGGCGACCGCCGTCACCAGGTTCATGCCCGGCTCGCCGAGGAACTGGGCCACCGCGATGGTCGCCGGCTTGCTGAAGACCTCCGTCGGCGTGCCGACCTGCTGCACCCGGCCGCTGTCCAGGACCGCGATCCGGTCCGCGATCGACCAGGCGTCCACCGAGCTGCACGTCGCGTACAGCGTCGTGATCCCCAGCTCGCGCTGCAACGCCGCGATCGGCGACCGGCCGCGCATCATCAGCGGGACGCCCGATCCGGCCAGCGGCTCGTCCAGGCACACCACGTCGGGCCTGCGGACGATCGCACGGGCCATGGTCGTGCGCTGGCGGACGTCGTAGCCCACCGAGTCCGGCTTGCTGTTCAGGTGGTCCGCGACGCCGCAGAGCTCCGCGACCTGCTGCACCCGCGCCGCCGCCGACTTCGCCGAGTTCTTGCGCATCGTCAGCGGCAGCGCGATGTTCTCCCGGATGGTCTGGTTCGGGAACAGGGCGAAGCCCTGGAAGATCATCGAGACGCCGCGCTTGTCCGGCGCGGCGCGCCCGACGTCCTTGCCGCCGATCAGCACGCTGCCGCGGTCCATCGGCTCCAGCCCCGCGAGCATGCGCAGCAGAGTGCTCTTGCCGCTGCCGGAGGGGCCGGTGAGGACGAGGAGCTCGCCGTCGCGGACGTCCATGCTGACGCCGTCGACGGCGGGCCGCCACGCCCCGTGGAACACCCTCGTGGCGTCGAGGAAACGGACGTCCGCCACGGTCGCGCGCTCTCCTATTTTCTTTCGTCGCCTGGTGCTACTAGCCCTTGACCGAGCCGGCCATGAGTCCTTGGACGAAGTATCTCTGGAAAGCGAAGAACACGACGAGCGGTACCGACAGCGACAGGAACGCCCCGGGCGCCAGGATGTCGATGTTGCTGCCGAACTGGCGCATGTTGGACTGCAACGCCACGGTCAGCGGTTGCGTCTTCGCGTTCGAGAAGACCAGCGCCACCAGCAGGTCGTTCCACACCCACAGGAACTGGAAGATGGCCAGCGAGGCGATGGCCGGCAGGCCCAGCGGCACGATCACCTTGCGGAAGATCGTCCACTCGCTGCCGCCCTCCATGCGGGTGGCCTCCAGCAGCTCGCGCGGGATCGCCGCGAAGAAGTTGCGCAGGAGGTAGATGGCGAACGGCAGGCCGAACCCGACATGGAACATCACCACGCCGAGGATCGTGCCGAACAGGTGCAGGTTGCGGTACAGCGCGGCCACCGGCAGCAGCGCCACCTGGATCGGCACCACCATCAGGCCGACCACCACCACGAACAGCCAGTCCCGGCCGCGGAAGTCGATCCAGGCGAAGGCGTACGCGGCCAGCGCGCCGAGGAACACCACCAGGACCGTGGCCGGGACGGTGATCATCACCGTGTTCCACAGCGACTGGATGATGCCCTTGTTGGCGAACAGGTTCGTGTAGTCCTTGAACGTGATCTGCGCCGGATGCGTGAAGACCGTCCACCAGCCGCTGCTGCTGATGTCGGAGGCCTTGCGCAGGGAGCTGATGAACAGCCCCAGCGTCGGGATCAGCCAGACGACGCCGACCGCCAGCACGATGAGGTACACCGCACCGCCGCTGAGGCGCTTGGCGATGCGGGTCCCGACCGGGACCTGGCCGGGCACTGCGACGGGTCGCGTAACGCTCATCGCCCTTCCTTCCTCTCGTTACGGAGGCGGCGGATGTTGAAGTACATGGCCGGCAGTACCAGCACGTACAGGAACACCCCGATCGCGCTGCCCAGACCCTGGTCCGCACCGCCGCCGAAGGACACGTTCCACATCTGCACGGCGAGCACATTCGCGTTGGGCAGCGTGGATCCCGGCGCGATGACGTAGACCAGGTCGAAGACCTTCAGGACATTGATGATCTGGGTGACCATCACCACCAGCAGCACCGGAGCCAGCAACGGCACGGTGATACGCCAGAACACCTGTCTGTCGTTGGCGCCGTCGACCCGCGCCGCCTCCTGCAGCTCCCGGGGTATCGAGGCCAGCCCGGCGGCGATCAGCACCATCGCGAAGCCGGCCCAGATCCACAGGTACGAGGCGATGATCGCGGGCGTCACCAGAGACGGTCCGAGCCATTGGATCCCTCGATACGGCTGCGCGAAGTTGCTGCCCGGCAGCTCCAGCCGATAGGTGTCCCCGGGTTTCAGGCCCTTGATGGTGAAGGTACCGTCGTTGTGGGCCGAGGCCGATCCCGCGGTCTTGCCGGTCGCCACGTCGATGGCCTTGACCGAGACCCCGGGCATGCCCTTCTTCCCGGCGTCTATGTGGTTCGGCGTCCCGCCGCCGCCGTAGATGAGGTCCAGCCAGACGGTGCCCTCGATCTGGTCCGGGGCCGGCTCGGCGGCGGGCGCCGCGGCCTGCACCGCCTTGCCCGGCAGGCCCGCGTCCTGGATCCCGACCAGCGGCAGCGGCGCGACCGTGCCGGCCTGGAAGGTCTGCACCGAGGTGAACGACCCGGCAGTGCCCGGCTTGGCGGAGGCCGGCCGCGGGTGCGCGCCGGGGTACTTCGAGGACGGCGCGAAGGTGTCGTGGACGCCCACCGCCACGGCGTTGGCGACGCCCTGGTTCGGGTCCTGCTGGTAGACCAGCTCGAAGATCACGCCGGCGGCCAGGAAGGAGATCGCCATCGGCATGAAGATGACCGCCTTGAACGCGGTCGACCAGCGGATCTTCTCGGCCATCAGGGCGAACATCAGGCCCAGCGCGCAGGCCACGGTCGGCGCGCAGACCACCCAGATGACGTTGTTCTTCAGCGCGGTGAGCGTCGCGGAGTCGGTGAACAGGGTGTGGTAGTTGTGCAGCCCGACCCACTTGGAGCCGTCGGCGTTGTGCAGGCTCAGCCAGACCGAGTCGAAGGCCGGCCAGATGATGATGGCGGCCAGCACGATCGCGGCCGGGATCAGGAAGCCGAAGCGGACTCGGACCGGGATACGCAGAGGGCTGCGACCGTGGTCGGCCAGGGGGTGCGGCGCGCGCGGCCCCGGATGGGAGGGGTTCTCGGAAGGCGGCCGCGCCGCCGGGACGGACCCGGCGGCGGGCGACGCGGACAGGCTCTCGTCCATGGCTACTGCCAGGTCTCCTTCGCCGCGTCCTTCTCCAGCTGCGCGGCGGTGCCGTTGACGTCGCCGCTGCTCAGGAAGTCCTGCAGGTCCTTCCACTCCCCGGCGCCCTTGGTGCCGCCGAACCCGACCGGGGCCTGGTCGGACATGTCGAAGCGGAAGCCGTCGCCGGCGCCGATCAGCATCTGCGCCTCGGCGCGCGTGGTGTCGTCCGGGTACGAGGACATCGGCACGTTCTTGTTCGGCGAGACGAACCCGCCGGCCGAGGCCCACGCCTCGGCGGCGGCCGGCGAGGCCAGGAACTGGATGAACGCCATAGTCGCCGGGCTGTCGTTGGTGGCCAGCGCGGCGTCGCCGCCACCGTCCACGAAGTTGGTCAGCGAGCCGGCCGCCGGGAACGGGAAGAACTTGGCGTCGGTGCCCAGCTTGGCCGAGGTGGTCGAGGTGATGACCGAGCCGGAGAAGTCGCCCTCGTAGACCATCGCCGCCTTCGGCGGGCTCTTGAAGGTCTGGGTGACCGAGTCGTTGAACGAGGTCTGCAGCGCCCCGGACTTGCCGCCGGCCATGAACGGGTCGTTGCCGAACAGCTGCTTCAGCGTGGTCAGCGCCTGGACCACGGTCGGGTCGGTCCACGGGATCTGGTGGTGCGTGAGCTTGTCGTAGTTGTCCGCGCCGGCCTGGGACAGGTAGACGTTCTCGAACCAGTCGGTGAGCGTCCAGCCGTCCGCGCCGCCGACCGAGACCGGGGTGATGCCGGCGTCGGAGAGCGTCTGGCAGGCCTTCAGGAAGTCGGCCCAGGTCTTCGGCGGCGTGACGCCGGCCTGCTGGAACTGCGCGGTGTTGTACCAGAACGTCGACTTGTTCGCGGCCTTGAACATGATCGAGTAGACCTGGCCGTTGACCGTGCCGAGCTTCTTCCAGCTCGGGTCGTAGTTCGCGTCGATCTCGGAGATCACGTTGGCGGCCAGCGGCTTGATCTGCCCGGCTTTGGCGAACTGCGCGATGGCGCCGGGCTGGGCCAGCAGCGCCACGTCCGGGGCGCCGCCGCCGGCCAGCTTGCTGCGCAGCACGGTCGGCGTCTGGTCGCCGGCGCCCTGGTAGCTGACCTTGGCGTGGGTCTTGGCGGTGAAGGCGTCGATCACCTTCTGGAAGTCCTGCTGCTCGGTCCCCGACCACTCGGCCAGCACCTGGATCGACTTGCCGGACAGGTCCGGCAGCGCCGGCCCCGAGGCCGTGGAACCGCCGGCCGAGGACGAACTCGACGACGAGCCCCCGCCGGCGGAGGTGGAACCCGCCGAGGGCTTGGAGGAGCTGGAGGAGCAACCGGCCAGTGCCAGGCCGGAGGCCAGTCCCACGGCCAGGACAACCGTGACGGACCGGTGGGGGCGTGCACCCATGATCAGCCTTCTTTCATCGACTCGAGTGAGGGACCTGTCGTTTTTGAAGTGGGGCGGCGTTGCGGGAAACGTAAAGGCGACGAAATGAAGGCGTCAAGCATGTTGCGATTCCGTGATGGACGAACAAATTCCACCGAACTAACCGGGGCTTCAACCCCTGAATTTGTTTGATCCTTGACTAATCGGGCCCAGTCGCAGCATCCTTCAGTCCCATGAGGACGCCACCGACGGAGTCCCGTGCCGAGCGCAGCCGACTGGCCGTCGTACGGCTGCTGCGCGAGCGCGGGACGATGAGCCGCGCCGACATAGCCCGCGCGGTCGGCCTGTCCCGCTCGACGGTCTCCGGCATCATCGCCGCCCTGGTCGCCGACGACCTGGTGGTCGAACTGGACGCCAAACTCACCCCCGCGGGCGGCGGCGCCGGCCGCCCGGGCGCCGCCGTGATGCTCAACCCGGCCAGCGGCGAGGCGATCGGCGTCGACTTCGGCTACCGCCACGTCCACGTGATCATCGCCAACGTGGCGCACGCGGTCCGCATCGCCAAGTCGGTCCGCCTGCCGGTCGGCTACGACCCGGGCCAGGGCTTCGACGTCGCCGCCGACCTGGTCCGCACCGCGATCGACGAGGCCGGCACGGACCCCAGCCGCATCCTGGGCGTGGGGGTGAGCGTCCCGGGCCCCTTCGACACCGCCCGCGGCGTCCCCAGCTCAGGCATGCCCTCCCGCTGGGCCGGCATCCCGGTCGCGGCCGAACTCGGCGCCCGCCTGAACCTCCCGGTCCTGGCCGACGGCGACACCAAGCTCGGCGCCCTGGCCGAACGCCGCTGGGGCGCGGCCCGCGGCTGCGACGAGTTCGTGTACATGAAGCTGCACGGCGGCGTCGGCGGCGCGTTCGTCTCCAACGGCCAGCTGACCCGCGGCGTCAACGGCGGCGCGGGCGAGATCGGCCACCTGGTCGTGGACGCCACGGGGCCGCTGTGCCGCTGCGGCAACCGCGGCTGCCTGGAGACGTTCGTCGGACTGCCGGTCGTGATGCGCGCACTGGAACCGGCCTACGGCGACCGCCTGACCTTGCGCAACGTGATCACCATGGGCTGGCAAGGCGACCGGGGCTGCATCAGAGCCCTGTCGGACGCGGGCACGATGGCCGGCCGCGCGGTCGGCATGCTCGGCAACATCCTGAACCCGCAGAGCGTCATCATCGGCGGCGCGCTGTCCGCGGCAGGCGAGCTGCTGATGGGGCCGCTGCGCGAGGCCGCGGCGACAGCGTCGCTGCCGCTGGCCGGCGACGCGATGACGATCCAGGTCGGCTCGCTGGGGCCGCAGGCCTGCGCGCTCGGGGCGGTGGCGATGGTGTTGGGCGAGACAGACGAGAAACTGTTGGCGGCTATGGGGTCCTAGACTGCTGCGCTCACGCCTTCCGGAACAACGTCACGACCGCCGCGCCGCCGAGCCCGATGTTGTGCGCCAGCCCGACGCGTGCACCCTCGACCTGCCGTTCCCCGGCCAGCCCACGCAGGTGCCAGGAGATCTCAGCACACTGCGCCAGTCCCGTCGCACCGAGCGGATGCCCCTTGGAGATCAGCCCGCCGGAGGGGTTCACGACCCAGCGGCCGCCGTAGGTCGTCGCGCCGTCGGCCACGAGCTTGCCGCCCTCGCCTTCCCCACACAGCCCGAGCGCTTCGTAGGTAATCAGCTCGTTGATGGAGAAGCAGTCGTGCAACTCGATCACGTCGAGGTCGTCCGGCCCCAGCCCAGAAGCGTCGTAGACCTTGCGCGCCGCATCCCGGCTCATCGGCCGGCCGACGACGTCGATGCAGGTCCGGGTCTCGAACGCCTCGGCGGTGTCGGTCGTCATCGCCTGCGCGACGATCTCCACCGCCTGGTCCCCCAGCCCGTGCTCCTCCACGAACCGCTCGCTCACCACCACCGCCGCGCCTGCGCCGTCGGACGTCGGCGAGCACTGGAGCTTGGTCAGCGGCCGGTGGATCTCTCGCGCGTCCAGGATCTCCTGCACCGAGTACTCGGCCTGGAACTGCGCGTTCGGGTTGTGCACCGAGTGCCGGTGGTTCTTGGCGGCGACCATCGCCAGTTGCTCGGCGGTGGTGCCGTAGCGCTCCATGTGTTCGCGGGCGGCGTTGCCGAAGATCTGCGCGGTCGGCGGCGTCGCCTCGAACTCGTGCAGCTCGGCCATCAGCGTGTAGTGCCGGGCCAGCGGCGAGGCGGCGAAGTCGTCGTTGTTCATGCCGCCGCCGAGCGCACCCTTCTTCATCTGCTCGAAGCCCAGCGCCAGCACGCACTCGTTGAGCCCGCCGCCGACCCACTGCGCGGCCATCAGTAGCGCGGTCGAGCCAGTGGCGCAGTTGTTGTTGACGTTGTACACCGGCACGCCGGTCAGCCCGAGCTCGTACGCCGCGCGCTGGCCGCACGTCGAAGGGCCGAAGACGTAGCCGGCGGCCACCTGCTCGACCTTGTCGTAGCCGACGCCGGCGTCGGCCAGCGCCGCTGAGCCGGCCTCCCGCGCCATGTCGAAGTAGCGCCACTGCCGGGTCTCGGGCTTCTCGAACTTCGTCATGCCGACGCCGACGACGTAGACCTTGTTCACCGTTACGCCCCTTTTATCAGAGTTCAGAGTCAGAGTTCAGTCTCAGTCACGAGGAAGGCCGAGGATCCGCTCCCCGATCACGTTCAGCTGGACCTCGGTGGTACCACCCGCAATCGTCAGGCAGCGGCTGGACAGGAAGGCCTGTGTCCAACCGGCCGCAGCTCCCGGCTGCTCGGTCGCACCAGCCGCGCCCAACAGGTCCAGGCCGAGCTCGGCGACGTCCTGCGCGAGCTTCATCGAAATCAGCTTCCTGATGCTTGCCTCAGGACCCTGCTCCATCCCGGACAACTGCCGCAGGGTCGTCCGCAGCCCGAGCAGCGCGGCGGACTGCCCCTGGCAAATCAGCTCGCCGAGCTTCTGCGCGACCACCGCGTCGAGTTCCTCGCGCGCCGCCACCGAACTCAGCAGCCCCTCCAGTGAACCTCCGAGCACCGGCCCCGAAGCGAGCGAGACCCGCTCGTTCCCCAGCGTGTTCCGCGCCAGCGGCCACCCGCCGTCCACCTCGCCGACCACCAGCTCGTCGGGCACGAAAACGCCGTCGAGGAACACCTCGTTGAACATCGAGGCGCCGGTGATCTCCTTCAGCGGCCGCACATCCACCCCCGGCGACTTCATGTCGACCAGGAAGTACGTGATCCCCTCGTGCTTGGGCTTGTCAGGGCTCGTACGCGCGATACAGATCGCCCACTGCGCGAAGTTCGCGACCGACGTCCAGACCTTCTGCCCGTCCAGCCGCCAGCCGCCCTCGACGCGAGTCGCACGGGTAGTCAGCGCGGCGAGGTCGGACCCGGCGCCGGGCTCGCTGAACAGCTGGCACCAGATGACCTCGCCACGCAGCGTCGGCAGCACGAAGCGCTCGCGCTGCGCGTCCGTCCCGTACTTGACCAGCGTCGGGACCACCCAGTTGCCGATGACGAGATCGGGCAGCCGTACCTTCGCCGCCGCCATCTCCTGCGCGATCACGATCTGCTGGACCGGCCCGGCCGACAGCCCGTAGGGCTTGGTGAGGTACGGCGCGGCGTAGCCGGTCGCGGCGAGCGCCTTGCGCTGCTCAGCGGGAGTCAGGTCCCTGACCGCGGCGAAGGCTTCGCGGGCCGCGTCCCGGTAGGCGTCGGCTTCGGCGGGGAGCTCGACCTTGAGCTCGCGGCGGCGGCCGGCGGCGGTGAGTTCGGCGACGCGGGCACGCCAGCGGCTGGTGGGGCCGTGGACCTGGCGGAGGGTCAGGGCCCTGCGGAGGTAGACGTGCGCGTCGTGCTCCCAGGTGAAGCCGATTCCGCCGAGGACCTGGATACAGTCCTTGGCGCATTCGACGGCGGCGTCCAGGGCGAGTGCGGCGGCGATGGCGATCGGGACCTCGACGTCCTCGGCAGCACCGGCCTCTCCGGCCTCCCCGGCAGCACCGGCGACAAACGCAGCATCCCAGACCGCACTGCGCGCCTGCTCCGTCCGCGCGACCATGGCGGCACACCGGTGCTTGACCCCTTGGAACTGGCCGATCGGCTTGCCGAACTGGACCCGGACCTTCGCGTACTCGGCGGCGGTACGCGTGCACCAGTCCGCGATGCCGACCGCCTCGGCGGATGCTAGAAGCGCCGCAATACGGTCGAGGACCGCGGTGGCGCCGACGATCACCCTTTCGCGCGCCACCATCACACTGTCGGCCGAGACCTTCGCCACCCGCCGCGTCCGATCCAGCGAGATCAGTGGGCTGATGTCCAGATCCGCCGCCGCGACGACCGCCTGGACTTCGGAGCCGTCGGACCTCCGCGCGGTCAGCACGAGCCAGTCGGCGAGCGCCGCGCCGATAACCGGTTCTACCGAGCCGGTGAGCCGGTAGCCGCCCTCGACGGGTTCGGCGACCACCGTCCCGGCACCGATCGCCACAGCCGCGATCACGCTGCCGTCCGCGATCCCCCGCACCACATCGGCGCAGCCCTTCCCGCCGCTCTCGGTCAGGAAAACCCCGGCGATCGCCGTCGGCAGGAACGGCCCCGGCGTCGCCGCGCGTCCCATCTCCTCCACCACGACGGCCAGCGTCAGCAGCCCGGCACCGGCACCGCCGACCTCCTCCGGCAGGTGGTCGCCGAGCAGGCCCTGCTTCGCCAGATCGCCCCAGCCCTCCGGGCGTTCCTCCTGCTCAGCGTCCAGCGCGGCGCGGACGGCAGCCGGTGGCACGGCCCGTGCCAACCACCCCCTGACCGCCTCGGCAAGCTCGCGGTGCTCACTGGTGATCCCTATGGAGCCGATTCCGGCGGTCACTGATGCCACGTGCCGGATAGTAGAACACGTTCCAGTTATCCGGAAGATAGAGTGACGCCATGGATCACCAGCTGCGCGCCGCCGCCGAAGCCGCCCCCGGTTTCATGCCCGCCGACGAGGGCCTGGCCCTGTACGAGGCGGCCGAGCGCGCCGCGAAGGTCGGCGACCTGCTGGAGATCGGCACGTACTGCGGCAAGTCGACCATCTACCTGGCCGCGGCCGCCGCCACCGCCGACCGCGTGGTGGTCACGGTCGACCACCACCGCGGCTCCGAGGAGCAGCAGCCCGGCTGGGAGTACCACGACCCGGACCTGGTCGATCCCGAAGTCGGCCTGATGGACACGCTGCCCACGATGCGCCGTATCCTGCACGCGGCCAAGGTCGAGGACCGCGTCGTCGCGGTCGTCGGCCGCTCCCCGGTCGTGGCCCGGCTGTGGAACACGCCGGTCGGCCTGTGCTTCATCGACGGCGGCCACACCGACGAACACGCGCAGGGCGACTACGAGGGCTGGGCCCATCACGTCGCGCCCGGCGGCCTGCTGGTGATCCACGACGTGTTCCCGAACCCGGAGGACGGCGGCCAGGCGCCGTACCGGATCTACCTGCGGGCCCTGGAGTCGGGTGACTTCGTCGAGGAATCGGTGACGGGCTCGCTCAGGGTGCTGCGCCGGGTCTAGCGGTCAGATCGGGTCCGGCGTCCAGGTCGGCGAGCTTCCCCCACAACACCGCCTGCTCCCGCTCGTTCCCGCACAACTTGATCGCGTGCTCCAGCTCCCCACGCGCCTCGTCGAAGCGCCCGAGCCGGATCAACAGCTCCCCGCGCACGCTCGGCAGCAGATGCAAATTCCCCAACGTCCCGGCCGCCGCCAGCTCGTCCACGATCGTCAACGCGGCGGCGGGGCCGCGGGCCATCGAGACCGCGACCGCGCGGTTCAGCTCCACCACCGGCGACGGAGCCAGGCGTGCGAGTGCGTCGTAGAGCGACACGATCTTCTCCCAGTCCGTCTCCTCGATCGAGGACGCGACGGCGTGGCACTCGGCGATCATCGCCTGCAAGCCATAAGCGCCGAGGCCACGGGTGCTCTGCTGCGCCCGCGCCAGGGCCGCGCGACCGCGCCGGATCGCCGCGTGGTCCCAGCGCCGGCGGTCCTGATCGGCCAGCAGGACCGGCTCGCCGTCCGGACCGACGCGGGCCGGGAAGCGTGCGGCGGTCAGCTCCATCAGCGCCAGCAGGCCGTGCGCCTCCGGTTCGTCGGGCACCAGGCGGGTCAGCATGCGCGCGAACCGCAACCCCTCGCCGGCCAGGTCCTGCCGGATCAGCGCGTCGCCCGCGCTGGCCGACGAGCCCTCGGTGAAGATCAGATAGACCGCGGTCAGCACCGAGCCCAGCCGCTCAGCGCGCTGTTCCGGCGGCGGTACATCGAAGGGGACGCCGGCCGCGGCCAGCGTCTTCTTCGCCCGCGTGATGCGCGCCTGCACGGTGGCCGTCGGCACCAGGAACGCCTTGGCGATCTCGTCGCTGGTCAGGCCGCCGACCACGCGCAGGGTCAGCGCGACCCGGGCCTCGCGGGAGAGCACCGGATGGCAGGAGACGAACATCAGCGCCAGCAGGTCGTCGTCGATCTGGTCCGGGTCCCACAACCCGGCCTCGCCGTCGCGCAGCGGGTCGATCGGCGCGCCGCCGGCGGCCACGCCGCCCTCGCCGAGCTCCTGGGCGAGGACGGCGTACTTGCGGTCCTGGACGGCGTGCCGCCGGAAGTGGTCGATCGCGCGCCGCCGACCGACGGTGAGCAACCAGCCGGCCGGCTGCCGCGGGACGCCCTCGCGCGGCCAGGTGACCAGGGCCTCGGCCAGCGCCTCCTGCGCCACGTCCTCGGCCAGCGCGAAGTCGCCGGTGTAGCGGGCCAGCGCGCCGACGATGCGGGCGGACTCGATGTGCCACACCGCCGCCACGGCGGCCCGGCCGGTCAGATCAGTCATGGTGCACAGGCTCGCAGGCTCACGCCCTCACAGCTGCCCGGTGGCCTCGCGCCACGCGCGCTCCTTCTTGACCCACTCGTTGTCCTGCGGCATCTCGTCGATCGAGGTCACGCGCCGGATCTCGGTTTTGAACCCGGGACCGGTGATCGGCGAGCGCTTGGCCCACTCCACGGCCTCCTCCAGCGAGGCCACGTTGAGGATGTAGAAGCCGTTGAACAGCTCCTTCGTCTCCCCGTACGGACCGTCGGTGACCACCGGCGGCTCGGTGGAGTAGTCGACGACGACGCTCTCCTCGGGCCCGGCCAGGCCCTCGGCCGCGAGCAGCACGCCGGCCCGGATCAGCTCGTCGTTCATCCGGCCGACCTTGTCGATCATCTCGGCGAAGTCGGTGGTCGCCATCGACTCCAGGGCCTTGTCGTCGGCACGGAAGATCAGCATGTACTTCATGGTCGCGCTCCTTCGGTTCGTGCGGGCCCGGTTCGGCCCCGCACCCTTAGGTCGAACGGCGCGGGGCCCGGATCGACACGAGGTCCACACTTTAAGCTCGCACCGATGAGTTCGCACCGCGTGGATCGTCTGAATCGAGGGACCGATCCCAAAACCGATCCGGAGGCACTCATGGAGAACACTCCCCCGCTACCGCAGATCACCGACCGCCAGAGCTGGCAGGCGCAGCTCGACGAGCTCGCGATCCGCGAGAAGGCGCACACCCGAGAGGGTGACAAGCTCGCGGCGGCCCGCCGCCGGCTGCCGATGGTCGAGGTGGACCCGTCCATCCCGGTCGTCGGCGAGAAGGGCGCCGTCCCGCTGCTCGACGTCTTCGAGGGCCGGCGCATGCTGACCGTCTACTACGCGATGTGGCACGACGACCGCTCCCCGAAGGACCAGTGCGAGGGCTGCACCTTCTTCACCGCCGAGGTCCAGGAACTGTCCTACCTGCACTCCCGCGACGTGACGTACGCGATCTTCTCCCAGGGCCCCTACGAGCAGAGCCGCGCCTACCACGACTTCCTGGACTGGGACGTCCCGTGGTACTCGGCCCGAGACTCGGCCGAGCAGCTGCTGGCCGACCGCTGGTTCGGCATGCGCGTGAGCTACCTGCGCCAGGACGACCGCGTGTTCGAGACCTACTGGACCACCGGCCGCGGCGTGGAGCGCGCCGCGCCGAGCTACGCGATCCTGGACGAGACGGTCTACGGCCGCCAGGAAACGTGGGAGGACTCGCCGGAAGGCTGGCCGAAGGAGTTCGGCGTCACCGGCGACCAGTTCCGGGTCGAGGGCCGGCCGACGGCGCAGTGGGTGCAGCTCACCGCCGGGAAACGGGAACCGTTCTGACGGTGAAGCGGCGGATCATGCCGGCGTGCTTCTCGAAGCCGGCGTGATCCGCACGATCCGCATGATCCGTCCGAGCCGCCCTCACGGTCAGCGGTCGAAAAGCTTCCAGTGCCCCTCGGAGACGACCTCGACGACGCCGTCCACCACCTTGATAGCCGTCTCGTCATCGACCGCGTATCCCGGCACCGGCACACGCGCGGCCCACTTCTCAGCGTCGGCCATGGTGTTCTCCGGACACATCACGTTGTCCAGGTGCGGGAAGATCGAGAATCCGACCATGCCCAGCGCGCTGTCGCCGCCCGCGGCCGGCTTCCAGCCGACGAACTCCTGCCCGACGTGCGGGGCCATCACCATGCTGCCGGCGCTCAGCCCCACATAGACCGTCTCGCTCAACGACGGGAACAGATCCGCCAGGCCGGACTCGCGCATCCAGTGGTGCAGATACAGGACGTCGCCGCCGCACACCAGCAGGGCATCGGTCTCCCGGACCAGCGGAACCCAGTTCTCCTCGTCGATGCTGGGCAGCGCGGTCAGCTCCAGCATCCCCACCGACTTCCACCCGAGCTCGACCATCGGGGTGGGTGTCTGCCCGGCGATCTGCCGCCACGTCATGACGGCGGTCCCGGGCATGCCGTACATCGCGGTCGGGATACACAGGGCCGTGGACTCGGCGATGGGCTTGCCCAGCATGTCGACGAGCGCGTCGCGGATGCTCTGGTTGCTGACGCCGCCGGAGGTGAGGAGAAGCTTCATGGGGCCCTCTATCAGTCCTTGACGTTGTACTGGTCGTGTTCCAAGAAGAACGCCTGCCCCGCCGCGTTCTGCAACCCCTCCACCAGCCCGCGAAAGTAGTTCTCGCGCGGCGCGCCGGGGGCGAACATCAGCAGCATCGAGGCGGTCTCGCCGGACTCGTTGCGGAACGCGTGGAGGCCGCCGGGCGGCACGAACAGGTAGTCGCCGGGGGTGGCCTCCACCCACTTCTCGCCGTTGAACAGGCGGACGGCGCCCTTCAGGATGAAGAAGGCCTCGCTCATCGTCTTGTGGAAGTGCGTGCCGGGGCCGCTGGGCGCCGCGGCGAAGTCCCAGCGGTAAAGCCCGTACAAGCCGTCGGTGCCGTCGGAGGTCGACAGTAGGCTGCAGGTACCGCCGGAGGCGAAGGCGATCTCCGGTTCGGCATCGGCCGGTCGGAACGCGGCGCTGACCTCACCGGTGTCGGCGAAGTAGCGCGGGTCCGGATAGGACATTCACTCATCCCTTCCTGAGTACTTCGGCGGATGTGATCAACACGCCGCTTCCGTAGTCTGTCCGATGTCGGAAACACAGTAGCCCCGGGGGGATCTTGTGGGGGATACAAATCATGCCTGAGAACTCACAACCCGGCCGCCTGGTCGGCGGGCGGTATCGCCTGGTCGACCGGCTGGGCTCGGGAGGCATGGGCCGCGTGTGGCGCGCCCACGACCAGACGCTGGGCATCGACGTGGCCGTCAAAGAGGTCTCGCTGCCCTTCATGCTCTCTGAGAAGCAGCTGGCCGAGCGCCTGAGCCGGGCCGAGCGCGAGGCCCGCAACACCGTCCGGCTGCGCGACCAGCCCGGCATCGTGACCGTGCACGACGTGGTGATCGACGACGACGTGCCGTGGATCGTGATGCAGCTGGTGACCGGCAGCTCGCTGGACGAGCACCTGACCGAGCACGGCCCGCTGAGCGTGGAGAACGCGGCGAAGGTGGCCGACACCATGCTGCGCGCGCTGGCCGCCGCGCACGCCAAGGGCATCGTGCACCGCGACGTGAAGCCGGCGAACGTGCTGCTGGCCAAGGACGGCCGGGTCCTGCTCACCGACTTCGGCATCGCCCAGGCCGAGGGCGACAGCTCCCTGACGATGACCGGCGCGGTCATCGGCTCCGCGGAGTACCTCGCGCCCGAGCGGGCCCGCGCCGAGGAGGCCGGTCCGCCCTCGGACCTGTTCTCCCTCGGCGTGACGCTGTACCAGGCGGTCGAGGGCGTCTCGCCGTTCCGCCGCGACTCGCCGACGGCCACCATGACCGCGGTGCTGTTCGAACAGCCGGCACCGCCGAAGAACGCCGGGCGGCTGACCGCCCTGCTGGCCGCGCTGCTGGCCAAGGACCCGTCGCAGCGCCCGACGGTACAGGCCGCGCTGGCGATGCTGAACGACGGCGGTACCGGTGGCACGAGCGCCGCGCGCTTCGGCGCCGCCTTCGCTGCCGCCGGCGCCACCACGCCGACGGCGGTAGCGACTCCGACCCCGCAGGCGCCGATACCGGGGATCCGGCCGGCGAATCCGCTGCACCCGACCAACCCGGCGAGCACGTCGAATCCCAACCCCTACCCGGCGCTGGGACCGCAGCCGGCGCCGTACCTGGCCAGCCAGGCGCTGAACCCGCCGCCACGCAAGGGCAGCGGGGCGAAGATCGCCGCCGTGGTCGCGGCGGTCGCCGTGGTCGCGGTGCTGGCGACGCTCGGCGCCACGCAGCTGATGCACCACAATTCGCCAACGGCCGGACCGAACCACCCCACGAACGCCACGACGTCCACGATGTCCAGCACGGACACCCCGACCGGGTCTCCGTCCACGTCGGCGCCGACGACCGACTCCGCCGCCCCTGCGCAGGACACGTCGACGTCCAGCGGGCCGCCGAGCCCGGACGGCGTCAAGGCCGGCTGCGCGGAGGCCAACCGCGACCTGAACGCCTTCAACGCCTCCAACCCGGCCGGCACCGGCGACAAGAACTACCAGATCAACGCCGACCACGACCTCGCCGACAAGCTGGACGCCGACGCCGCACTGGCCACCGACCCGGCGGTGAAGACCGCGATCCAGAACGAGGCGTCGAGCTGGAACACGTTCGCGGACGACTACGCCAACGACGACACCAACGGGATGAGTCAGACGATTCCGCAGACGACCAAGGACATCGCGGCGGTGAACAAGGCCTGCAACGGCTGAGCCGACGGCATCAGGCGGTACCAAGAAGTATCAGGGCACGTCGCAGCTCGCTCGATCGAGCTGCGACCGTGCTGCACTCAGGCCGCCACGCACTCCGCGACCGAGCACGCGACCGGCAGACCTTCGGGCAACCCGTCCCCGCCGAACACGGCGACCGTCGCCTTGTCCTCGGCGAGCACCGCCAGCGCCAACAACAGCGCGCCAGCGGTCCAGGCGGTCTTCTCCTGCGGCCAGATCGCCGGCGGATTCCCGTCCTTGTCCGGTTCGAAGACGCGGCCGGTCCAGTACATCCCGTCGGCCTCGTCGCGCAGGTGCTGGATGTCGCGCAGCAACGTCCGCGCACGCTCCACGTCGCCGACCGCCCACAGCGCCAACGCCAACTCGCAGGTCTCGCCGCCGGTGACCCAATCGTTCGGCGTCACACACCGCACCCCGAGCCCCGGCACCACGAAGGTGTCCCAGCCCTCTGCGATCCGCCGCTCCGCCGCCGCGCCGCGCAGCGCCGTCCCGAGCACCGGGTAGTACCAGTCCATCGAATACGTGCCCTTATCCGCGAACCGCTCCGGATGGCCGGTCAGCGCGTGGCCCAGCCGCCCGCACGCCAGCTCCCAGTCCGGCCGGCCGTGCCCGACCTGCTCGGCGATCGCCAGCGCGCACCGCAGCGCCTGGTACATCGACGAACAGCCGGTCAGCAGCGCCTCGTCGGCGTCGCGGTCCTGCTCGTCCTTGCACCACACGATCTCGCCGCCGGGGGTCTGCAACCGCAGCACGAAGTCCGTCGCCCGGCGCACCGGCGGCCACATCTCGGCCAGGAACTCCTCGTCGCCGGTGACCAGGAAGTGGTGCCAGACGCCGACCGCGATGTAGGCGGTGAAGTTGGTCTCGCGCAGCCGGTTGGTCGCTTCGGTGACGCCCTGGGGGGCGTCGGCGTAGGCCGCGTACCAGGAACCGTCAGCGTTCTGCGACGCCGCCAGCCAGCGGTAGGCGGCCAGCGCCGGCTCCGGAAGTCCGGCCACGTCCAGCGCCATCGCCGCCTCGATGTGGTCCCAGGGGTCCAGGTGGCCGCCGTGGAACCAGGGGATCGCGCCGTCCGGCCGCTGGAGCGCGGCGATGCCCTCGGCGGTGGCGCGGATCTGGTCGGCGCTCAGCACGCCTTCGCCGGCCAGCAGTTCGACCGCGGCGGTGAGCCCTTCGGCCGCCGGTGCGGACCCCACCGTCATGCGGCGGGGCTGGTGGCGGCGGGCTTGGTGGCGGGCTTGGTGGCGTAGACGACCAGGCTCTTGCCCAGCACCGGATTCAGCAGCGTCTCGCTGACGCGGGTGATCGCCGGGGCCTTGATGATGTCCCACTCCAGCAGCTTCTTGTACGCCTTCACCGGCGCGTTCTCGGTGTCCACGCCGACCGCGCACTTGAGCCACCAGTACGGCGCGTGCAGAGCGTGCGCGTGGTGCAGCTCGCTGGGCACCACGCCGGCCTCCCGCAGCTTCTCGACCATCTCGCGCCGCTTGTAGATCCGGATGTGGCCGCCCTCGACCTCGTGATAGGCGTCGGACAGCGCCCAGCAGACCTTCTCCGGGAACCAGCGCGGCACGGTCACCGCCAGCCGGCCGCCGGGTTTGAGCACCCGGACCAGCTCGGACATCGCCAGCCGGTCGTCGGGCAGGTGCTCCAGCACCTCGGCGGCGACGATCGCGTCGAAGGTGGCGTCGGCGAACGGCAGGCCGTAGGCGGTACCGCGGACCGCGATCGCGCCGGCCCCGGCCGGCACCTCGCCGGCCAGCTGCATCGCCCCGAACCACTTGGTCACCTCGGCGACCTCGTCCTGGCTGTAGTCCAGGGCGACCACGTCAGCCCCCTGACGCAGCAGCGCGAAGGCGTGCCGGCCGAAGCCGCACCCCATGTCCAGCACCTTCTCGCCCTTGGCGATCGGGAACTTCTCGAAGTCCACGGTGAGCACGTCAGACCCCTGCCTTTCTTCCACGGAGCCTGTCGGCGGCCATGCGGTCCCAGTCGACCGGATCCCGGCCGGCCTCGATGAGCGCCCGATAGCACTCGGCGGTGGCGATCGCGGCGGCCCGCCACGTGAACTTCTCCAGAACACGTTCCCGTGCCGCGGCGCCCAACCGGGCCCGCAGTTCCACGTCCCCCAGCACCCGGGTCAAGGCGGTGGCAAGCGCCGACGGATCCCCCGGCGGCACCGCCAACGTGGTCTCGCCGTCCCGGCCGGCCACCTCGGGGATCGCCCCGCCGGTGGTGGACACCAGCGCGGTCCCGCAGGACATGGCCTCGACCGCGGGCAGCGAGAATCCCTCGTACAGCGACGGCACGCAGGCCACCTCGGCCGAGCGGATCAGGTCGACGAGTTCGGCGTCTGATATGCCGTGCACGAAGCGCACCGCGCCGCCCAGGCCCAGGCGCTCGATCGCCTTGGCGACGACGCCGTCCTGGCGGGCCTTGCCGACCACGACCAGATGCGCGTGCTCGATCTCGACCCGCACCTTGGCCAGCGCTTCGACCAGCGGGAGCAGTCCCTTGAGCGGGACGTCGGCGCTGGCGGTGGTCACGATGCGCCCGGACACCTTGGCCACCGAGGGATCCGGGGAGAAGGTGTCCGTGTCGGCGCCGATCGGGATCGTGCTGATCCGCCGCTGCGGGACCCCGAGATACTGGCCGATCTCCGCGGCGGAGGACGACGAGACGGTGATGATCTCCGGCAGCCGCCGCGCGACCCGGGTCTGCATCTTGGTGAAGGCGTACCAGCGGCGCACCGAGGCGCGCTTGCCCCTGGTCGGCGCGGCGGCCAGCTCCAGCTCGCGGTCCACCTGGATCGGGTGGTGGATGGTCGCCAGCGTCGGGAAGCCCAGGCGCGGCATGCCGAGCAGGCCGTAGCCGAGGCACTGGTTGTCGTGGACCACGTCGAACTCGCCCTTGCGCCCGGACAGGTGGCGCAGCGCGCGCAGCGAGAAGGTCAGCGGCTCGGGAAACCCGGCGGTCCACATGGTCCCGACCTCCAGCATGTCCACCCAGTCGCGGTACTCGTCGCGCTTGGGGGTGCGGAAGGGGTCGGGCTGGCGGTACAGGTCCAGGCTGGATATCTCGGTGAGCTTGACGCCGGGTTCGGGGTCCAGCACCGGATACGGCTGGCCGGCCAGGACTTCGACGGTGTGGCCCAGGCGGGCGAGCTCTCGGGAGAGGTGCCGGACGTAGACGCCCTGACCTCCACAGAAGGGGTTCCCCTTATACGCGAGCAAGGCTATGCGCAGTGGCGTGTGGGCCATGCTCTATCACCTCGCTCCGTAAGTCCGTGTCCCGCCTTCACGGCTTAGACGGCGTCACGAGCGGGTCAACGGAGCATAATCCGTGGCGCTAATCTAGAACAAGTTCCTACTTCGCCCGCGCCGCAGGTGGCAGAGTTGGGACGTGACACAGTTCACAGACGGTTCACATCCGGCTACCACGGCGAACACCGTCCGTGAACCGCTGTGGCCAGGATCGGAACCGCGTTCGCAGAGTCTATCGAGGTTGAGGAAAGCCCATGTCGGTTGACGCGTCGGCCCCCGCCGGCACCCCCGCTTCGGCGTCGTCGCCGGTCCCGGCCCTGACGGAGCGTCAGGAAGCCCGCCGCCAGCGCATCCTGCGCGCCACCCAGCAGCTGGCGGCCCGCGGCGGCTTCGACGCGGTGCAGATGCGCGAGGTCGCCGAGCTCTCGGAGGTGGCCCTGGGCACCCTCTACCGCTACTTCCCGTCCAAGATCCACCTGCTCGTGGCCACCATGCAGGACCAGCTGGAGCAGCTGCACGACCAGCTGCGCCGCAAGCCCCCGGTGAGCGCCGACCCCGGCGAGCGCGTGGCCGAGACCCTGATGCGCACCTTCAAGGCGCTACAGCGCGAGCCGCACCTGGCCGAGGCGATGATGCGCGCTCTGACGTTCGCCGACCGCTCGGTGTCCGCCGAGGTGGACTCGGTGAACCGGCTGATCACCGACGTCATCGCCGACGCCGTCCACTCCGGCCGGCCGCTGACCCGAGCCGAGCTCGCGGCGGTGCGCGTGGTGACGCACACGTGGCACTCGACGCTGATCACCTGGCTGTCCGGGCGGGCCTCGATCTCGCAGGTGAAGGCGGACATCGACACGGCGTGCACGCTGGTTTCGCAGGCCACTGCGATCAACGCGGCCGCCGGAGCCGCCGGGTCCGCTTCGGCCGCCGCCGCGCAATGATGACGCGGGGCAAAAAGCCGTTGCGCTGAAAAGCGATCGTCACCCTTCGCAAACCCCTGTCACCATCGGGTCGCGAAGGGGGTGACGACATGGAGATCCAGACTTCCCAGCTCGGTGAATGGCTGCGCGGCCTGCCGGCGGTGCGGCGGGAGTGGCTGGACGTCTCGGCGTGCACGAAGCCGGCCGACCGGTACGAGGCGGAGTTCGGGATCGCCCTGGCGTACGAGACCGCGGGGCTGGAGCCGCCGCGCACCGTGGTGTGGGCGCCGGATCCGGCGCTGGGCGCGGTGATCGCCACGGTGGTGTCCGGTTTCACGTCGCGAGCGTCGGCGAAGGTGTGGACCGAGGCGCGGCAGCGCGCACGGCGGTCGACCGGGAACACTCACAAGAACCGCCACTGGCAGCAGGCTGAGGCCGGGACACGGTTCTCGGAGCGCGAGCGCGTGGACACCGCCGTCCGCTCGGCGGCACTGGGGCTGGCGTTCACCACCCGGAACGCCAGGACGCCCGAGGCCGACGGCCTGACACTGGCCGAGCGGCGGATCGAGGGCGCGCGCGCCAAGGCCTCGATGCAGGTGTGGGGGCAGCACGCGTTCTGGAGCCACGGGGCGCTCGGGCAGCGCCGGCTCGGCGTACGGATGGCGTTGGAGGCGCTCGGCGCGTCGGCGGAGAAGGAATACGAAGACGCGCGCCGCCGCCATACGCCGTCCTACGGCAAGGTGAGGGCGACCCTGGCCTGGGCCCGGAACCAGCGCGAGGGGTTGCAGGAGCTGGCGTTGCACGACGCGCTGGCCCGGCTGCACGCGCAGGGTTCGGTGGCCGGTATCGAGGGGCTGGTGCGCGTGGCCCGCTCGGCCGGGTGGTGGTGGCCGTTCCGGGACGTGGCAGTGGTCTGCGACCGTCCGGCGCTCCGCAAGGTCGACCGGGAGGGGCGCCTGCACGCCGAGGACGGCCCGGCGCTGGCGTATCCGGGCGGTTTCAGCGCGTACTTCTGGCACGGACGGATCGTGCCGCGCTGGGCG
Organism: Catenulispora sp. GAS73; assembly: GCF_041262085.1. Classification (NCBI taxonomy): domain Bacteria; kingdom Bacillati; phylum Actinomycetota; class Actinomycetes; order Catenulisporales; family Catenulisporaceae; genus Catenulispora; species Catenulispora sp. GAS73. Next base: position 8,007 of record NZ_JBGCCM010000006.1, on the reverse strand, counting down.
GTGCTGGAGCCGACGGTCGCGCGCATCGCGGCCGAGCAGAACGTCGAGGTGCGGCGTTGCGCGATCGAGGCGCTGGGCTGGTCGCGGTTCACCGGGGAGGCCGGGCTGAAGCTGGTCGATGAGTGCGCCGACCCCGGCAACGCCGGGCAGCGGCTGGCGCTGTACTCGGTGCCGGGGAAGTTGTGGGGGATGGCGGCGAACGTGCTGGTGTGCACGAACGGCACGGAGGATCTGGGCGGCGGCCGACACACGTTCGGGCTGCTGGTGCCGGTGACGGTGCGGGCGGCGCTGGGGGCCGCGGCCTGGGGCTACGGGCTGACGGCGGAGGAGTATGCGGGCCTTGAGCGGCGTGCTTGAGGCTTCGGGCGATACGGAAACCATGGGGAGATCACGGAGAATGAAGACTCTCGGCGAGGCGATCGAGGTCCACGGCATCGACGTGGACGAGCATCTCGATCGGCAGATGACGATTCCGGTGCTGACCGGGTTGCAGGCGCAGGGCGACGTGATGGTCGTACCGCGGCCGGCGCTGGGGCCGGCGACGGCGGCGATTCCGCGCGCCGGGCTGCCGGTGGTGCGCGGCGAGTTCGGCGGGCACACGCACACGCTGCTCGCGGAGGGCGCGGCGGGCGCGGTGGCGTTCGACGCGGCGAGTGGGGACGGGGAGGGCGCCGGGCTGGACCTCGGGACGCTGACCGTGGCGGAGGGCGCGGTGGCGTATCTGGCGCATCCGGAGCACGCGTACTCGGGTATTGGGCCCGGGACGTATGTGCTGCGGCGGCAGCGGGAGCTGGACACGGCGCGGCCGGACGCGGAGGCGGTTACGGAGCGGGCCGTGGTGGTGGCTCGGGAGCGCGAGCGGGTGCGGTACGTGCGGGACTGAGCGTGGTTTTCTAGCTGCCGGCTGCCGATCGCCGACCGCCCGCCGATGCCTGCCGACCGCCGGTCGCCGGTCGATGCCTGCCGACCGCCGCTGGTCGCCGACCGCCCGCCGCTGGCTGCCGGCTGCCGATCGCCGGCCGCGCGCCGCTGCCTGCCGACTGCTGCTGGTCGCGCCGGCCGCCCGCCGCTGCCTGCCGACCGCCGCCGGTCGCCGGCCACCCGCCGCTGCCTGCCGACTGCCGACTGCCGACTGCCGCCGGTCGCCGGTCGCCGGTCGCCGGTCGCCGGTCGCCGGGGCGATCCTTCAGCCCGCCGAGGCTTGCGGGCCTTCCGACATTGCCGGCTGTGCCGCGCCCCACTCATCGCCCCAGTCGGCATCGCGTGCCGCGCGGTAGGTGTCGCCTTGGCGCTTGGAGACGAGCGTCTGGGCGACCGTGCCGTCCGGCTGGCAGAGCTGCATCATGACCAGGCCCTTGCGGATCTGCGGGTGGCGCAGGATGCGCGCCTGGGATGCCGTCGGGGCCGGGACCGGCAGGCGGGTCGCCACGACGTAGGCGTACTTCTCGTCCTCGTGGCCGAGGTCCGCGCCCTTGAGGCGGCGGTGGAGCGGGCTGCGGTGGATGCGTGAGGCGAAGTGGCACCAGTCGCGGGTGCCGAGCAGCGGGCAGGCGTCGGAGTGCGGACACGGCGCCGCGACCCGCAGCCCCATGCCGACCAGCACGTCGCGCGCCGCCATGATGCGCTGGTAGCCGTCGGGCGTCCCGGGCTCGATGACCGCGATGGTCTCGGCCCCGGCGGCCGAAGCGCGAACGAGCGCCTCCTGCGCGTCCGGCGCCAACTCGCTGAGGACGTACGAGACGGTCACGAGATCCGCCGCCGGCACCCCCGCCGGGAACCGCACCTGCCGCCACTCCGCATGCCGCAAAGCGCCCGCGAAGGCATCACGCGCCAGCCGCCGCCCCAACTCCAGCGCCTCCGGTACCTGATCGAGCACGGTGACGTCCCGAAGCGACGCACCGAACACCCCCGCAGCAGCCCAAGCCGCCGCCCCCGACCCACCCCCGACGTCGACGAGGCTCGTCGGCGCCAACCCCGCCACCCGAGCCCCCGCCGCCGCAAGCGCACCCCGCACCGCACCCCACGTAGCCGGCATCCGGTACGCCGCATAAGCAGCGGCATCAACGCGCCCGGCGAGGATCGGCCGATCGGCGTGGCCCGGCGCCCGATAGCGGGCGATCAGCCGGTCAACCGATGCCTCCAACTCACGCAACGGAAGGTCGGCGGTAGCGGCGTCGAGCGCGGCGGCAAGATCGGTGGGCAGGTCCATGGCGGCACCATCCTGCCATCCGGCACGCGCCGCTTCGCGCATGGACGGCGACGGCGCGCAGGGGGCAGCTTGTTCGTTCGGCAGTGCGGGTGCAGGGGTCGGGCCGAGCGGCGACGCCCGGCGCCTACCCCAGCTCCAGCTGCCACTCCTGCTCGACCAGGTGGTGCCCCCACATCTCGACCGCCGCCTGGCGCGTGATCTCGAAACCAAGCGTGCGGTAGATCTTGTGGGCCGCCGTCAGGCCGTCGACCGTGAACAGCATCATGCGCTGGTAGCCGGCCTTGCGGGCGAACTCCACACACTCCTCGGCCAGGCGCCTTCCGACGCCGAGGCCGCGGGCGGTCGGTTCGACCAGCAGGATCCTGAGTTGGGCGGTGTCCACGCCGTCGTCTGTCGGGCGCTGCACGCAAGCCACGCAGCCCACGCGGCGGCCGAGTGCGTCGGCGATCCAGAAGGCTTCGCGCTCCGGGTCGTGGGAGCTTGCGTAGTCCGCGACGATGCGGGCCACGTCCGCTTCGAAGGTCTCGTCGAAGGCGCGCTCGGTCGCGTAGAGGGTCCCGTGACGCTCCACCGCCCAGCCGTAGTCGCCGGCGCGCGGGGGCCGCAGGGTCACGCCGTTCGTTGACGGAGTCCCCGCCTCGAAGTCCAGCAGACCGCCGATCTGCCCCATCGCCTCGACCAGCCGCCCGCGGTCCCCCGCGCCGAGCCGCGACAGCCATGCCGCGACCTGCTCGCTCGACCGCTCGTCGAGCCCTGAGAAGACCCCGCGTCCGCGCTCCGTCAGGGCGACGGTCCCGCGCCGTGCGTCGCTCGCCGCGCGCCCCTTCACCGCCAGGCCCTCGCCGTCGAAGCGGGCCAGGATGCGGCTCAGGTAGCCGGCGTCGAGGCCGAGGTCCTCCCGTATCCGGGCGACGCTCGCACCGTCAGGGCCGGCGTGCGCGACCTCGAACAGGACCCTGACTTCGGTCAGGGTGTAAGGGCTCTTCAACAGCCCCTCGTCGAGGACGCCGATGACCTTCGTGTAGCTCCGGTTGAACGAACGGACGGCCGCCACCGCGGGCGCGAGATCCACCATGCGGCCATGCTAGGCAGCCTTACTTGACTGAGTCAATGACTGAGTCAAGTAATTTCGGCCGCGCAGGGAGCTCGCACAGCGGCGCCGTTAGTCAGCCGGCGGAAAAACCGGCGCCCCGCTCCCCTCCTCCACGATCGCGATCGCCTCCACCGGGCAGTTCTCCGCCGCGTCCAGCACCGCCTCCGATGCCCCCATCACCTCGTGCCGCGGACACGACTGCCGCGCCGCGTCCAACTCGAACCCCTCCGGCGCGCGCAAAACGCACCCCCCGGACCCGATGCACAGGTCCGTATCGACAGTCACACGCCACTTGGTCTCCGACACCGCTCAAAACCCTTCAGGGGTGTACCCGCTCGGCAGGTGCATGGTCTTCGTCTCCAGATATGCCCGCAGCCCCTCGGGCCCGAACTCGCGCCCGAGCCCCGACTGCTTGAACCCGCCGAACGGGGAGTTGAACTCCATCCCGAACGTGTTGATCCCGTAGTTCCCGGTCCGCACCCGCCGCGCGACGTCCAACCCGTGCTCGACATCGGAGGACCACACCGACCCCGACAGCCCGTAGTCGGAGTCGTTGGCGATACGGACCGCGTCCTCCTCGTCCGCATAAGGAATCATCGCCACGACCGGCCCGAAGATCTCCTCCTGCGCGATCACCATCCGGTTGTCCACATCGGCGAACAACGTCGGCTCGACGTACCACCCCCTCGGCAGATCCGCCGGACGCCCACCGCCGACCACCACCCGCGCGCCCTCGCCGACGCCCTTGGCGATGTACGACTCCACCCGATCCCGCTGCCGCTCGGCGACCAGCGGACCGACCTGCGTCTCCGGATCGAGCGGATCGCCGACTTTCAGTCCCCTGACAGCCTCCGCCATCGCCTCGACCGTCTCGGCGTATCGGTCCCGCTGCACCAACACCCGCGTCTGCGCGACACACGCCTGCCCGTTGTTCATATACGCGTTCGGCAGCAACCCGGGAATCGCAGTACCCAGATCCGCGTCGGGCAGGATGATCGCCGCCGACTTCCCGCCGAGTTCCAAAGTCACCCGCGTCAGGTTCGGAGTGGCGGCGGCCAAAACCGCTTTACCACCGGCCGTCGAGCCGGTGAAGGCGATCTTGTCCAGCCCCGGATGCGCAGCCAGATAGGCACTGTTCTCGCGCCCCGCCGGGACGATGTTCAGCACCCCCTCCGGCAGCCCCGCCTCGATCGCCATATCCGCCAACAGATACGCGTCCAGAGCCGTCTCCGGCGACGGCTTCACCACCACCGCACAGCCCGCGACGAGCGCCGGCGCGATCTTGCTCACCGTGATGAACTGCGGCACGTTCCACGCCACGATCCCCGCCGCCACCCCCACCGGCTCGCTCCGCACCACCGTCGGCCCGAGCATCCCCTGGCGCAGTTCCTCCCACGGATAGTCGGCCGCCATCCCCAGGAAGTAGTCCCAGATCACGATCGGCGCCCACACCTGCCCCATGATCGACCACGAGTACGGCGACCCGGTCTCGGCACTGATCAGCCGCGCCAGCTCGTCCGCCCGGGCCTCGTACTGGTTCCGGAGCCGGCGCAGGATCTCGACCCGCTCGGCCACGCTCATCCGCGGCCACGGCCCGGAATCGAAGGCCCGCCGCGCGGCCGTCACGGCGCGGTCCATGTCCGCCGGCGCCGCCTCGGGCGTGCGCCCGAACACCTCCTCGGTGACCGGCGAGACCATCTCCAGCGTGGCGGTCGTGGCCGGATCGACATAGGAGCCGCCGATGAACAGCTTCCGGTGCTCGGTCACGGTGCCCATGCGTTCACCTCTCCGTGATGCTGACAGGCCGTCAGAAGGCGGTCTGTTAGAACAGATATCAGTTCCACCGGACGACCTCAATGAGCGTCTGACCGCACGGGGCACCAGCGAACCTTTCGCCTCGCTAACTAGTCATGAGAACGTGTTCTCACCACCGCCGAACGCGCCGAACGAAGGAGCACCACCATGACGGACGCCCCGGCCGCCGAGGACAGTGCTGAGCCGACCGGCACGGACGGCCCCGTCGCGGACACCCCTGGCGCAGACGCTCCCGGCAAGGACGCCCCCGTCGCGGAGGCACCCGGCGTCTGGTCGATCCGCGTCCCCTTCCCGGACAACCCCCTCGGCTACACCCTCGTGTACGCCCTGGAGACGAAGGACGGCGGCCCCGTGCTCGTCGACGCGGGCTGGGACGACCCGGTGTCGCTGGCGGCCCTGGAGCGCGGCCTGGAGGCCGTCGGCACGTCGGTGTCCGACGTCCGCGGCGTCCTGGTCACCCACCACCACCCCGACCACCACGGGCTCGCCGGGCGCATCAGGGAACTGAGCGGCTGCTGGGTGGCGCTGCACGGGGAGGACGCGAAGGTCGTCGACATGGTCCGCACCGCCGAGCGCGAGCCGTGGACCAAGCGCTACAAGAGGCTGCTGGAGCTGTGCGGCGCACCGGCCGAGGCGGTCGCGAGCGCCGCGGCCGCGATCCCGTCCGGCGCCAAGCCGGCGGTACCGGACATCCTGATCGAGGACGGCGCGCTGATGGACGTCCCCGGCCGCGCGGTGCGCGCCGTCTGGACGCCCGGCCACTCCCCCGGCCACACCTGCTTCCACCTGGAGGACACCGGGGCGCTGCTGACCGGCGACCACGTCCTGCCCGGCATCACGCCGGCGGTCACGGTCTACGACGACCACGTGGTCGGCACCTCCGACCCGCTCGGCGACTTCCTCGCCTCGCTGGAGAAGGTCGCGCGGCTGAAGACCACGCGGGCCCTGCCGGCGCACCGCGCGCCCTTCGACGACGTCCCGGGCCGCGCCGCGGAGATCGCCGAGCACCACGTCCGGCGCCTGGAGCAGATCGAGGGGCAGCTGGCCGCCGGGCCGAAGACGTTGTGGAACATCACCGAGCACATGGAGTGGAACAAGGGCTGGGAGCGCCTGGACACCTTCGCGCGGCATCTGGCGTTGGGGGAGGCCGGGTCGCATCTGCGGCACCTGGTGCTGACGGGACGGGTGCGGCTGGCGTCGACGGAGCCGATCGAGTTCTCGCTCGGCTGAGGGGCGCGTGGTTGGGCGCGTGGGGCGGCTGGGCGGGCTGGGCGCGGGGCGTAGGGCGTCCACAACGCGTCCGCGTCCCCGTGCTCACGGCGCGGGCGCGGGCGCGCGTCCGGCTCGTTTCGGGGAGGCGACGGTTCACCCCCTGAAGCGTCGGCGTACGCTGATGAACCATGCCGGTCCACAATTCGCACTGCTCCTACTGCGGCACCGCCTACGCCGAGGGCTCCCCGTGGCCGCGCACCTGCGCGAACTGCGGCGAGACCACCTGGGTGAACCCGACGCCGGTCGCGCTGGTGATGATGCCGATCATCGGGAAGGACGGCGGGACCGGCCTGCTGATGGTGCGCCGCGGCATCGAGCCGCAGCTCGGCGAGATCGCCCTGCCCGGCGGTTTCATCGAGCAGGGTGAGAGCTGGCAGGAGGCCGCGGTGCGCGAGCTGTGGGAGGAGACCGGGCTGCGCGCCGAGGTGGACGAGGTGGAGCTCGCCGACGTGCTGAGCGCCCCCCGCTACGTGATCCTGATCTTCGGCCGGGTCAAGCCGCGGCCGATCGAGGATCTGGCCGGTCTGACGCCCGAGCGCGTGCGGGAACTGTCCGCCGGCGAGACGCAGGAGTTGGTCGTGATCGACCACGCGCAGCCCTTGGCCTTCCCGCTGCATACCGAGATGAGCGATCGGTTCTTCGCCGGACTCGGCTGAGCCGGGGCGGCGGCTTCGCACACGCCTGCCGCGAACCCGCCGCGAGCCCCCGACACCTCCGGCCACCACGCCCGGAACGGCCCCCGAAAGGCGTACGAGACGCGCACAAGTGGGTGGATCTGTCCGCCACGAGAGTGACGATAGGGTGACGACACGGCGCCCACCTTGCCGTTTCACCTATCGCCGCCGAGCTGGTAGTGCTACCGTGACGCACGGTCGCACTGGGCAGTCGGTTCATGAAGCACATCCGGACTCACTCCAAGCTCGACCGGTATCCGCGCGACAGGCGCTGGTACCCCACCACCGGTCCCGCTCACAGCGGGAGTGATTTCCGAGGTAGAACGCAGCATGGCAACTGGCACGGTCAAGTGGTTCAACGGCGAGAAGGGCTACGGCTTCATCGCTCAGGACGGCGGCGGCCCGGACGTCTTCGTCCACTTCTCGGCCATCGAGGGCTCCGGTTACCGGAACCTTGAGGAGAACCAGCCGGTCGAGTTCGAGATCACCCAGGGTCCGAAGGGCCCGCAGGCGGAGAAGGTGCGGGCTCTCGCCCAGTGACCTGACCCAACACTCACAGAGCCCCCGCGACAGCCTGTCGCGGGGGTTTCTCGGGTTTTGGGGGGGTTGGGGGTGGGGGGGTGTGGGTGGGGGGCGTGTGGGGCCATGTGGGGGACCATGGTGGGGGCGAGTTTCGCGGAGGGTTGGTGCGGGTCGGTTCGGGCTTGTGGAAAGGTCCACGGCGTCGTGCCGCACCAGCGCCACTTCCCCCACAACAGGCACAGATCCGCCGGTTGTTGGAACCGCCGTCCAAATGTGCGGCGTGGGTTGCGCTGGCGGCTGGCGGTTTTCGCGGACACGACCGCGCGCCGGTCCGAGTCACTGCGCATGTCGTAGGCGGCAATCGTCGGGCGTGGTGGGCACCTTGAGGCCTCCGGCGGGCGCTCTACAGCGAGGGGGCGACC